>JAFRYL010000022.1 GCA_017437605.1 Ottowia sp.
CCGCAGCGCCGCGCAGGATTGCGGGTAAACCGCGCATTATACTAAGGTGATGTGCTCTTGTTCTGATACCGGCACGCCGCGCATCGGCATGTATGGCGGCGCGTTTGACCCGCCGCATCTGGCGCATGTGGCGCTGGCGCGCGCAGCGGTGCGCGAATGCGGCCTCACGCGGCTGCACATCGTGCCCACCGGCGCGGCGGGGCACAAGGCGCGGCCATTGTCCGCCGCACGCCACCGCCTCGCCATGAGCTGGCTGGCGTTTGGCGCGCTGCCGCGCTGCGTCGTGGACAAGCGCGAGCTGCGCCGCCGTGGAGTGAGCTACACCATAGACACGCTGCGCGAGCTTCAGGCGCTGCATCCGTGCGCGCAGCTTTACTTGCTCGTCGGCGCGGACCAGGCGGCGTTGCTGCACACCTGGCGCGAGGCGCAGGCGATTTGCCAGATGGCGCACATCGTCATCGCCGCGCGCGCCGGTGTGCAGGAGGCCTTGCCGGAACTGCTGCAAACGGCGCGCGTGCAGCACCTCGCGCTGCCCGCCACGGCGCACAGTTCAACGCAAGTGCGGCAGCAGGCGGCGCAAGGGCAGCCGCTCGACGCCCTGGTGCCGCCCGCCGTGGCGCGGTATATTGCGCGCCACCGGCTCTACCAGCCCAAATGAAACCACATCAATGAACGACCAGGATATTGAAAAACTCACGCGCACCATTGTGGACGCGCTGCAGGACGTGAAAGCGCAGGATATTCGCGTGTTTGACACCGCGCAGCTCTCGCCGCTTTTTGAACGCATCATCATCGCCAGCGGTAGCAGCGGGCGGCAGACGCGCGCGCTGGCGCAAAGCGTGCAAAGCAAAGTGCGCGACAACGGTTTTGGCCACCCGCGCATGGAAGGGCAGGAAAACAGCGAATGGATAATCGTGGACTGCGGCGCGGCTGTGGCGCACATCATGCAGCCCATCATCCGCAGCTATTACCGGCTGGAAGAAATCTGGGGTGAAAAACCGCTGCCGTTGCCGGCGGACTGAACGCCCCAAACATTCAAATTGCATGGGTATTGCTCGGTCGCCGGCTCAAGTTGCCGGCAACGGAAGATATTCCATGCTGGTATATTGCAGAGGCAACCCCCTGTGGTTGCCCGTATCGGAGCAGGCACAGGAGGGGTGTCAAGCGCCACATGGGTAACAGGTCTGACAGGACATAGGTAACACTCTTACAGCCTGCTTATCTTGCGCCTCACGAGTGAGCCATCCTTGGCGGAGAACTCTGCAATCTTGAAGCGCCGATAACAGGCGATGATGACTTCCCCCTCCTCGCTTGGCCGCAATTCAATCGGACAGCCCACCCTGGTTTCGCTCAGATACGTCTGAAAGCCAGTAAAGCGCACGTAGCCCCAGTTGTTCACTTTGGTGATGTGAAAGCGGCCTGTGTATTCAATGGGGCGGATGCTCTTCGGAAAACGGCGGCGGCTGCGCACATACACCTCACCCGGGCAGCGCATGCCAAGCGCCTCATGGGGGCGCTGCATGTTGTAGGTGTGCCGCCAGCGTTGCAGCTCTTCGTGAGCCTGCTTTGCATCGGCAAAGCTGCGATGGCGCAGGAACTCGCGCTTCATCGTGCCGTGAAAGCGCTCTATCTTGCCTTGCGTCTGCGGGTGCCCGATGCGCCCGTGAATGGGCAGCACGCCCAGATCCATGAGCCACTTCTCAAAGCGTGTGTAGCCCTGCCGAAAGCCGGCAAATTGCGCGCCGTTGTCCGAGAGGATGGCTTGCGGTAGTCCGTATTCACGGAACGCAGCTTCAAAGACTGGTATGGCCATCTGCGCCGTGCTGTCAGCAGCCTCAATACGCAGCACAAAGCGGCTGTGGTCGTCGATGATGTTCAAGGGGTAGCAGTAGCGACCATCAAGCGTTCTGAACTCGCCTTTGAAGTCAGCCTGCCAAAGCTCGTTGCAGTGCTCGCGTTCAAAGCGTTGGAATGGTTGGCGCTTGCGCGATTCCTCCGGGTCAATACAGCCGTGGCGCCGCAGGATGCGGCAGATGGTGCGCTCACAAGGAATGTCCGCCTCGCCAGAGCGCTCCAGCACCACTTTGAGCTTGCGCGCGCCCCAGCCAGGCTGCTGGGCGCGCAGCGCCAGAATCTTGCCCTCTACCGCCTCTGGCGTGCGGTTGGATACCCGCCTAGGACGGC
>JAFRYL010000023.1 GCA_017437605.1 Ottowia sp.
GGCGCGCGCGTCGCGGCGCATGGAATTGCTTGCGAAGCATGAGAGCGAGACAGCAGAAGAGCGCGCCTGGGCCGCCGCAGCCGCCGCCTATGCGCCCGAGGCCGAACGCCGCCGCGCCGAGGCGCTGGCGCTGCGCGGCGGGGAGGCTTGCACCTGGGCGGATGTGGACACTTCGGAATTTGACTTCGCCAGCGCGGACGACAACGAACAGGATTTCAGCGGCTACGAAGATGCGCAAACCTCGTCCTTTGAAGCGGGTGACTCTGCCGGGTTCGGCGCGGAGTTTGTGGTCAGCAACCTCAATCCCGTGCGTCAGAGCATGATGAGCGAGGAAGGCAGCGCGTTTGTTGACGCTGACGAAGGCGCAGAAGACTCGCTGCCGCCGCTGCCGCAGGTGGCGTTGCGCGCGGCGCCGGAAGAGCCAAAAGAGTTTCTCGGCCCCGTGCCGCTGCCGCAGTTTGATTTGCTTGACCCTGCGGTAAGCCAGGGCGAGGCGGTGACGCCCGAAACGCTGGAGATGACCAGCCGCCTGATTGAGAAAAAGCTCAAGGACTTCGGCGTGAGCGTGAAGGTCGTGGAAGCCTCTCCGGGGCCGGTGATTACGCGCTACGAAATTGAGCCGGCGCCCGGCGTCAAAGGTTCGCGCATCGTCAATCTGGCCAAGGATTTGGCGCGCTCGCTTTCGCTCGTGTCCATTCGCGTCATTGAAACCATTCCGGGCAAAAACTGCATGGCGCTCGAGTTGCCCAATGCGCGCCGCCAGACGATACGCCTCACGGAAGTGCTGGATTCGGATGTCTACCGCAGCGCCAAGAGCCTGCTCACCGTCGGTCTGGGCAAGGACATCGTGGGGCGCCCCGTGGTGGCGGATCTCGCCAAGATGCCGCATGTGCTGGTGGCCGGCACCACCGGTTCGGGCAAATCCGTGGGCATCAACGCCATGATTTTGAGCCTGCTCTACAAGGCCGACCCCAAGGACGTGCGCCTCATGCTCATTGACCCCAAGATGCTGGAAATGAGCATCTACGAGGGCATCCCGCACCTGCTCTGCCCGGTCGTGACCGACATGCGACAGGCGGCCAACGGCCTGAACTGGTGCGTGGAAGAGATGGAGCGCCGCTACCGCCTGATGAGCCGCATGGGGGTGCGCAATGTGGCGGGTTTCAACGCCAAGATTCTGGAAGCGGACGCGCGCGGCGAGAGCATTCCCAACCCGTTCAGCCTCACGCCAGAGGCGCCGGAGCCGCTCGATGAGCTGCCGAGCATCGTCGTCATCGTGGACGAGCTTGCCGACCTGATGATGACCGCCGGCAAGAAGATAGAAGAATTGATAGCACGCCTGGCGCAGAAAGCGCGCGCTGCCGGCATCCATCTGGTGCTTGCCACGCAGCGCCCGAGCACCGACGTGCTCACCGGCCTCATCAAGGCCAACGTGCCCACGCGCATGTCCTTCAAGGTGGCCAGCATGACGGACAGCCGCATCATTCTTGACCGCCCCGGCGCCGAATCGCTGCTGGGCAACGGCGACATGCTCTACCAGCCCTCGGGCAGCATTCCGCAGCGCGTGCATGGCGCCTTTGTCAGCGATGACGAAGTGCACCGCGTCGTCAACTTCCTGCGCGAGCACAGCGTGCCCAACTACATCGACGGCGTGCTCGAAGGCGGCAGCGCAGACAGCGATGGCAGCACGCTGGACGACGACGAGTGCGGCGGCGAGCAGGACTCGCGCTACGACCTGGCGGTGGACGTGGTGCTCAAGACGCGCCGCGCCAGCATTTCCTCGGTGCAGCGGCACCTGAAGGTTGGCTACAACCGCGCCGCGCGCCTGCTGGAAGACATGGAGCGCGCTGGCGTGGTCAGCGCCATGAACGAGCGCGGGCAGCGCGAAATCCTCGTGCCCGCGCGCGACGAAGGATAGGCAAAAGAGGGTGTGTCAGAAAAGGGAGTATCAAGGGAGTAAAAAACAGGGAGGGACGTTTTCCATTTCAAATGGTTATGGGGTGTGAGTCCGAACCTCGCCCGCTTCGTTTCCCAGATGAAGCGGGCGGGGGGAGGATGAACTTTTCAGGCGCTCGTACATCATGTACAGCGCCTTTTTTTTGGAGCGCGCGCGCTGTGCGTGCGCCACAGGAGCAACAAAGCTATGAACCAGACCATTTCCGGCGCGCTGCGCGCCCTTGTTTTTGCCTGTGCTGCGCTTGGCAGCGTGGCCGCCGGCGCGCAGGAGGCCAAGGGAGACGCGCTCGCCGTGCTTGACGCCTTTGTGCGCCAAAGCCACTGCGGGGAAGCCAGCTTCTCGCAGACCGTGACAACTTCGCCGCAAGCAGGTAAGAGCCAGCGCACCTCCAAACAGGACGGCCGCTTTGCCTTCTGCCGCGCGGGGCAGCAGTTCCGCTTTGACTACGAGCCGCCTTTTGAACAAAGCATCATCGCCGACGGCAAAACCCTCTGGATGCACGACAAGGACTTGAACCAGGTCACGGCGCAAAAACAGGCGCAGGCGCTCGCCGGCTCGCCCACCAGCGTTGTCACCACGGCGCGCAGCATTGAGGACCTGAAGCGCGACTTTGAACTCAAGGCCGAAGAGGCCAAGGACGGCCTGCACTGGGTGCGCGCCACGCCCAAATCGCAGGACAGCACCCTCAGCATCCTGCGCGTCGCCCTGCGCGAGGGCGACAAGGGGCAGCCGCCGCAGCTTGTCATGCTGGACATTGAAGACCGCTTCGGCAAACGCTCCATGCTGCGTTTTGAGGGTTACACCAGCCGCGACAAGCTGGACGCCAAGCGCTTCAGCTTCACCCCGCCCAAGGGCGCCACAGTGCTCGAGCCAGAAGAATGATGCAGCCCGCCGTGCCCGACATTCCCAACTGCCGCGAGCTTGGTGGCATTCCCGTCGCTGGTGGGCGCTGCGTGCGGCGCGGCGTGCTCTGGCGCAGCGCGCACCTTTCGGGGCTTGCCACCAGCAGCAAGCGGCAACTGGAGGCGTTCGGCATCGCGCGCATCATTGATCTGCGCAGCCCGTGGGAGCGCAACTGGCTGCCCGATGTGCGGCTTGCCGGCGCGCGCGCCATTCATCTGACCATTGAGCCGCTCGTCGCGCGCTACTTTGCCAAGCACCCGGAAGCGCCGGAGTGCATGACAGCGCCCGAAATGATGCAGCTCATGCAGGCCACCTACCGCGACTTCATCAGCGGGCAGGCGGCGCGCTTTGCCGCCTTTTTCGCGCAGCTTCTGGGGGGCGCAGGTGAGCCACTCCTCTTTCACTGCAACGCCGGCAAGGACCGCACCGGCATGGCCGCTGCGCTGCTGCTGCTGGCGCTGGGCGCGTCGCCGCAGCACGTCATGCGCGACTATCTGCAAAGCGCCGCGCATTGCTTCCCGCCGCCGGAAGTTGCAGGTGAGGCCGACGAGCAGGTTCTGGCGCTGCTCTGGGGCGTGCGCGCCGAATACCTTGACGCCGCGCTGGAAGAAATCGCGCAGCAGGGCGGCGTGGACGCCTGGCTGCAGCGCGCCCTGCGCGTGGGCGCGCCCGAGCGCGAGCGGCTGCGCGCGCTCTACCTTGAATAAAGCTGCATACCCTCACATAAAGCATATGGTTGCCGGCTTCATAAGCCGGCAAACAATCAATACCTAAGCATATGTTTTTTGGCTGCTTGGGTATCAATGTGCCACCGGCTTGATAAGCCGGCGATGCTGTGTGTTTTCTGGCAGTATGTTGCTGGCGCGGGCTGCGTTCAGTCGCTGCCGTAGACGTAGGCGCGCTGCGGCACGCGAGCCGCTTCAAATTCTGCCTGCAGCGCGCGGTCTATGACCGGTTCCCAGAGGCGCGCGCGGCCTTCCTGCTGGCGCTGCGCCAGCGTGGGGTCGCGGCGGTGCAACTCATCAAGCAGTTTTGTGGCGTCCGAGGTGTAGTGCGGGCGCTGGAAAAAGTCGGTGGCAGGCATGGCGGGTGGGCAGCGGGGTGACAATCGGCGCATTGTAGAAAGCCGCCCGCAGCGGGCGGCGTAAGGAGCATGAAACGATGAACACGGGATTTTTCCGCTGGCTGGGTGCTGTCGGTCTGGGCGCGGTGTTGGCGCTGGCCGGCTGCGACAAGGTGGCCATGGACAGCCTGAAACCGGGTGTCTCGAGTGAAGGCGACGTGATTGCCGCCCTTGGCCAGCCGGAGCGCATCTGGCAGGAAGTCGACGGCGGGCGCACGCTGGAATACAACCGCCAGCCCTACGGCATCGTCAACTACATGATTCGCATCGCCCCCAGCGGCACCATGACGGCGCTCAATCAGGTGCTCACGCCGGAATACTTCGCGCGCATCAAGCCCGGCATGACGCAGGAGCAGGTGCGCTATATCCTCGGCAAACCGGCGCAGGAGACACCTTACAGGCTTTCGCGCACCGTGGTGTGGGTGTGGCGCTTTGAGCAGATTCCCTCGCTGAAAAAGGGCTTTTACGTCACCTTTGACCAAAGCGGGCGCGTGCAAAGCGCCGCCGAGGGGCCGGAGCCGGACGGCCCCGAACTGCGTGGCGGCAGGTAAGCCGCGCGGCGCACAAGAAAGGACTTCCCCTGATGCACCAGACCACCTCACGGGGCGGCGCGCGGGCGCTCGCCTTGGCTCTCGCCTGTTTCCTGCTGCCGGCGGCGCACGCGGCGCCAGACGCCAGCAAAGACCCCAACACGCCAGCCGCCGCAGCGCAGGCGCTGGCGTGGCAACGCTGCACGGCGCTGCCTGACGCCGCGCGCCTGGAGTGCTACGACAACTGGGCGCGCCAGCAGCAGGCGCTGATGGCGGCGCTGGAGGAAAGAGCGCAATCGGTGGCGGAATCCGCCAACGCCCAGCCCGCGCCGCTGCAGGTGCGCGACGAAGTGCAGCGCGCGCTGGCAAGCGCGCAACCCGCCGTGGAAGGCGAGGAGGGCGAGCAGCCCGCTGCGCCAACTGCGTCAGCTGGCATCATCGGCGTGGGGCTGGAGCAGGGCTGCCGCGACCGGCAGTTTTCCGACATGTCGCGCTTCTGGGAGCTGGAAGCAGGCTCCAGCTGCCCAACCTTCGGGCTGCGCGCGTTTCACCCCAACACCATTTCGCTGGTGCACACCAACCGCATGAACACGCGCCCCACCTCGCCCAACCCGGTGAACACCGCTACGAGCAGCAACGCCTACGGGCGCAACGAGCTGGCGTTCAACGTCTCGGTGCGCACCAAGCTCGCCAGCGGCATCTTCACCCCCAAGGGCGGTGCGCGGCGCGACTCGCTCTGGGCGGCGTACTCGCAGCGCTCCTACTGGCAGGTGTTCAACGGCAACCTCTCGCGCCCCTTCCGCAGCACCGACCACATGCCTGAACTCATGTACGTCTACCCCACCACGGCGCAGTTGCCCGGCGGCTGGCTCTGGCGCTACAGCGGCGTGGGCGTGGTACACCAGTCCAACGGACAGAGCGACCCGCTCTCGCGCAGCTGGAACCGCGTCTACTTGATGACGGGCTTTGAGAAGGGCAACGACTGGCAAATCAACGCCCGCCTTTGGAAGCGCCTGAAAGAATCCCCCGAAGACGACAACAACCCCGACATCGTGCGCCGCATCGGGCGTGGCGACATCAGCGTGCAATGGCGCGCCAGCCGCCTCAACACGCTGCGCCTGACCTACACGGGCTTCTCGCGCTACGGCTCCGGGCGCTTTGAGTGGGAACACGCCCTTGGCCAAGGCTGGGGCAACAGCATCTCTGGCCTGCGCCTCTACACATGGGTGTTCCACGGCTACGGCGAAACCTTGCTGGACTACAACTTCCGCCGCACCAGCTTTGGCATTGGCTTGAGTCTGGTGGATTTTTGACGTACGGTTTTCAGGAAAACGCCATGAACGATATTGACTCTGACGCCAGCACGCGCCGCCTTGCCGTGCTTATTGACGCCGACAATGCGCCCGCAAGCATGGCGCGGGAATTGTTTGAAGAAATTGCGCGCTACGGCATCGCCAGCGTCAAACGCATTTATGGCGACTGGAGCAGTCCGCTGCTGGCGGGCTGGCGCGCTGTTTTGCTGCATCATGCGCTCGTGCCGGTGCAGCAGTTTGCCTACACCAAAGGTAAAAACGCCACCGACATGCAGCTCACCATTGACGCCATGGACATGCTGCACGAAGGCCATCTGCACGGCTTTTGCCTCGTGTCCAGCGACAGCGATTTCACCCCGCTGGCGCAGCGTCTGCGCAGCGGCGGGCTGCTGGTCTACGGCTTCGGCAGGCAGCAGACGCCCGAAGCCTTTCGCCAGGCGTGCGACCGCTTCATCACGCTGGAAAACCTTGGTGGTAGCGATGCAGTGGACAAGCCGCAGACCGCCGCCGACAAGGAAAGCGCCCCGCCCACAGCGCCCACGCCCGCGCGCAAGATGGACGGCGCCACCCGCACGCTGCTCTACAAAGCCATCAAGGATTGCGCCGGCGAGGGCGAAGGCTGGGCCAGCATGGGCGCCATCGCCACCTATATCCGCCAAACCAACCCCGGTTTTGATTCGCGTGATTACGGCTACAGCAAGCTCTCCAAAATGCTGCGCGAATTGCGCGGCGTGCAGTTTGGCACCAACCAGTGCCGGAAAATACCGTATAGCAATTTGATGGAATTGCTGCGCGAAGCCATTGACAAATTCAAGGCTGATGACGGTTTTGCCGACGCAAATCACGTGGGCGTGTTTCTGAAACCGCGCTGGAACTGGGAAAGCTGGGGTTTTGAGAGTTTTGACGCACTGCTCGCCACTGTTGACGGGCTGCAGCGGCTGGGCGAGCGCATTCGCCTGAGTGCCCCCGTGTAACACGCTGATGCGATGGAAGCGCAGGCGGCGCGCGCACCTGTGCTATCATGCTGAAAGCGAAACCTGCTGTTTTGTCACACATTCCCACGAGGAAACGCCAGAAATGAGTGTCCGAGGAAACCTCGCCGTCAACCAACTGCTTGAACTGCTTGAAGCGCGCTACGCCATCCGCGTGCTCTGGGCGCTGCGCGACGGCTACCCGCAAACCTTCCGTCTGCTGCAGGACAGCGTCGGTCGCATCACCCCCAACACGCTCAACACGCGCCTCAAAGAATTGCGCGCCGCCGGTCTGCTCACGCACACCGAAAACGGCTACAGCCTCACCGACAGCGGCATGGATTTGACGCGCCGCCTCTCTGACCTGCACGCCTTTGCCACGCGTTGGGTCGCGGCGCAGGCCGCGCGGGAAGAGCTTGCCGCCAAGGGCGCCAAGGGCAAGGCGGGTGCGCGCACGTCGTCCAAGGCAGGCACGCGCCGCGCACGCCCCAAAGCCACGCTGCAGATTGACGACGCGCGCACCGGGCGCGGCGCCGTTGCACGCAGCGGACGGCGCGTGAGCGTCCACTACACCGGCTGGCTGTATGAAAACGGGCGCAAAGGCACGCAATTTGCCTCCAGCCACGACCACGGCGAGCCGTACGTCTTCACCCTCGGCGCGGGCGAAGTCATACGCGGCTGGGAAGAGGGCGTGGCCGGCATGAAAGTGGGTGGCCGCCGCACCCTCATCATTCCGCCCGACATGGGCTATGGCGCGCGCGGCGCCACTGGCATCCCGCCTGGCGCCACGCTGCTCTTTGAGGTGGAGCTGCTCGGCGTGCAGCGTTGAGTGCGCCACCACGAAAAAGCCGCCATCAGGCGGCTTTTTTTCTTGTCAAAAGAGCGATACTCATGCTCAATGTATTGTGTTGCCGGCAACTTATGCCGGCGACAAATCAATACCCTTGCAAACTGCATTGATTTTGGTGTGTGCTGCTGCGCCGCTGCCTTGAAAAACGCCGCGTCGCCCGCAACTGGATGCTTTCCCGTCGCAATCCAACAGCGAACACATGAACCAAGAAGCCAACGACGAATTCAAGCCTGCGGACGACATGCCCGCGCCCGAAGAAGCTGCGCCGCCCGCCGAAACGACCGACATTTCCCCCGAAGAGCAGGAAGCGGCGCAGGCCGCTGCCGAGGCAGACGCCGCCGCGCTTGCCGAGAGCCTGCAGGCGGAGCTGGACGCCGAAAAAGCCAAGGGCGCGCAGCTTGCCGACCAACTGCTGCGCGCGCACGCCGAAGTGCAGAATGTGCGCCGCCGCGCCGAGGAAGAAATGGCAAAGGCGCGCAAATTCGCCATTGAATCCTTTGCCAAAAACCTGCTGCCCGCCATTGACAGCATGGAGGCGGGTCTGGCAGCCGAAAACGCCACGCTCGAGCAGTTGCGCGAAGGCACCGAAGCCACGCTGCGCCAGCTTCTCGCCGCGCTGGAAAAAGACGGCGTGCTGCCCGTCAACCCCGCGCCCGGCGAGCGTTTTGACCCCACCGCGCAGCAGGCCATCAGCGCCGTGCCCGCCGAGCAGCCCGCCAACACCATTGTCAGCGTGCTGCAAAAGGGCTACGTGCTCGCCGAGCATGTGCTGCGCCCCGCGCTCGTCATCGTCGCCGCCAGCCAATAAACCGCAGGGCTTGAAAAGCCAGACGCCGCCCGCACTTGTGCCGCCATCGGCGCATGGGCGCCCCCTTTCACCAAACATCACTGGAGCCAAACATCATGGGCAAAATCATCGGCATTGACCTGGGAACCACCAATTCCTGCGTCTCCATTCTTGAAGGCAACACCCCCAAAGTCATAGAAAACGCCGAGGGCGCGCGCACCACGCCGTCCATCGTCGCGTTTCAGGACGACGGCGAAATCCTCGTGGGCGCCCCCGCCAAGCGCCAGGCCGTCACCAACCCCAAAAACACCATTTACGCCATCAAGCGCCTGATTGGGCGCAAATTCACGGACGCCGAAGTTGCGAAAGACCGCGACCTCGTCCCCTTTGCCATCGTGCAGGCCGACAACGGCGACGCCTGGGTGGAAGTGCGCGGCGAGAAAAAAGCGCCGCAGCAAATCAGCGCCGAAGTGCTGCGAAAAATGAAGAAAACCGCCGAAGACTATCTCGGCGAGCCGGTCACGGAAGCCGTAATCACCGTGCCCGCCTACTTCAATGACAGCCAGCGCCAGGCCACCAAAGTCGCTGGCCGCATCGCCGGTCTTGAAGTCAAGCGCATAATCAACGAGCCGACTGCAGCGGCCTTGGCCTTTGGCA
>JAFRYL010000024.1 GCA_017437605.1 Ottowia sp.
CGGCAGTGGCAAGGGCGCCGCAGGCAAGCAGGGCGCCGATGATTTGCACGAGCAGTCGCCAGTCGGGGGCGTCAAAGCCGAGCGCGCGCATGAGGTCAAACTGGCGCGTTTGCGTGTAGTTGAGCACCCATTGCGTCCAGCGGTTGTCTACGGCTTCCCAGAGGTCGCGCAGGCGCGCAAGCAGCGTGGGGCTGATGGCGCTCATGGCGCCGGCGAGCAGCCCGGGGGCGGGGCGCAGGCGCTCGGTCAGCCCGATGCGCCCGGGGAAGACGGCGCCGGTGGGGTCCACGCGCACCCAGCCGCGCCCGGCCAACCACACTTCGGTCCAGGCGTGCGCGTCCGAGTTGCGCAGCGTCCAGTAGCCGTCCACATTGTTGACTTCGCCGCCCTGATAGCCGGTGATGATGCGCGCGGGCACGCCGGCGGCGCGCATGAGCACGGCAAAGGCTGAGGAGATGTGCTCGCAAAAGCCCTCTTTTTTGTCAAACCAGAACTCGTCGGCGGTGTGCGCGCCCATCACGCCGGGCTCCAGCGTGTAGCTGTAGCCGCCGCTGCGCAGGCGTGCCAGCGCCTCGTTCACGAGCGCCTGCGCGTCGTCGCCGATGCGCTGGCGCATCTCTTCGCCCAGCGCGCGCGTGCGCGGGTTCAAGTCATCGGGCAGTTGCAGGTAGCCGCGCATGTCGCGCTGCACGTCGCTGATGGGCTTGCCGTTCCAGGTGAGCAGCCCGTAGCGGTAGTTCAGCCAGCTTGTGGCGCGGTAGCGCAGCACTTCGTGAATGGGGCGCCAACTCATCCACTGGTGGTCGGCGCTGTGGCGCGCGCGCATGCGCCCGGGCAGCTCGGGGTGTTCGGGCGCGATGTCCAGCGTCAGCAGCCAGATGGAGCGGCTGGGTTCGAGTGTGACTTCGTAGCTGACCGGCTCGCCTTCAAGCTGCAAATCGTCCTCTCGCGGGGGAAAGAAATTGGCGTCAAACCCCTCGCCGCCGCCCCAGGTCGTCCAGGTGCGCCCTTCAAAGCGCGTGAGCACGGGGCCACGGAAATAAAGCTGGCTCTGCGGCGGGGGCTTGCCGTCAAACTTGATGCGCATGGCGATGGTGTCGTCCACGGCAAGCTCGGCGATGGAGCCTACCTCCATGCGCGAGGACAGGCCGGTTTTGCCCAGCATCTGCCCCGGCACGCCCCAAAGCGGTGCAAAACGCGGGAAAAAGACGAACAGCGCCAGCATCAGCGGCGCGCCCACCACCATCATGCGCGCGGCGCAGCGCGCCGATTCGCGCAGGCTGGGGCGCCCCACGGGGCGGTGCGCGTTGACCAGCGCCGTGAGCATGCCAAGCAGCCCGATGAGCGTGCAGGCGGCGCGCAGCATGGATTGCGAGTTGAAAAAGTGCGTCAGCAGCACGAAAAAGCCGAGGAAAAAGACGACGAGCGCATCGCGCCGCGCGCGCAGTTCCAGCGTTTTGAGCGCCAGCAGCGCCACGAGCAGCGTCACGCCCGCCTCCTGCCCCAGCACGGTGCGGTGGCTGGCGATGGTGCCGACGACAGCGCCCAGCAGCAGCGCGCGCCGCCAGAAGGCGCCGGGCAGCGAGCGGTTCTGCACGGCAAGCGCGCCGCGCCAGAGCAGCACGCCGCAGGTCATGGCGCTGCACCAGAGCGGCAGCTCGGGGAAGTGCGGCACCACTATCCAGGCGATGACGGCGAGCAGGAACAGCGTGTCGCGCGCGTCGCGCGGCAACGTGTTCAGGCGGGCGGTCAAGCGGTTCATTTGTTGTGGTATCAAATCATCGCCGGCTTATGAAGCCGGCAACCGTTGCTTATTTCATTGAGTATCTTGTGTGGATTGTCCGGGAAGCCCCCACAGCGCCAGCGCCTGTAGGCAGCGCAGACGCTGCACGGCGCCCTGGTCGGGGGGAATGTCGGGCGTGCCGGGCAGCCGCAGGCCGTAATCCAGCCCTTGCGCTTCGGCGGCGAGCACCCAGGCGGCAAGGCGCGAGAGGCGCGCTTCTGCGTCCAGCGCGCCGGCGTGCGTGAAATCCAGCCAGAGCTGGCGCTGCTGCATCTGCATGGCGTCGCGCGAGACGAGTTCACCCGCGCGCGCAAACTTTTTCCACACGATGAGGCGCATGGGGTCGCCATGGCGGTAGGCGCGCACGCCGTCAAATTCGCCACTGGCGCGCGCACCAGCCGCAATGCCGCTGCCCGCCACTGGCTCGCCGGGGGGCAAGGGCGGTGGGTTTCTTTCGGGCGCAGGCCACACCAGCAGTTGCGCGGCGGGGCGCCAGATGGACCAGACGCGAAACGCTCCCATGGGGAACAGCGTTTGCACGGTGATGGGAGGCACGGGGTGCACCCCCCGGCGCGCGGCCTTGAAGCCGAGTTGCACCTGCGCGCGCCCCTGTGGGGGCACGTCCGCCCACGACCAGTTCTGCGTGCCGTAGGGCGCGACGGCGAGGGCAAGGCGCGGCGTGCGGCGCTCGTTGATGAGCAGCACGTCCAGCGCAGCCAGCGCACCGGCAAACAGCGGTTGCGGTGCGGGCATCTGCAGCCGCAGTCCGCGCAACGTGCTGTGCGCGACCCAGATGCTGGCTGTCGCGCAGCCGGCGAGCAGAAAGGTGAGCAGATAGCCCAGGCTCAATTGGTAGTTGATGGAGGCAATGAGCAACACAAACAGCGTGAAGGCAAGCATCAGCCCGGCGCGCGTGGGCAGGATGTAGACGTTGCGCTGCGTGAGCAGTAGCGAATCGCTGCGCGGCAGGCGCTGCATGAACCAGCGCCGCAGCCGCGCGCGCAGCGCCCAAGGGGGCAGGGCGGCAGCGGCTGCGCTCATGGCAGCGGAATGGCGTCCATCATGGCGCGCACCTGCTCCACGGCGCCGCGACCAGCTTCGGCCACAGGCATCATGCGGTGCGCGGTGCATTGCGGCAGGATGGCTTGCACGTCGTCGGGGGCGACGTAGTCGCGCCCCTCAATGAGCGCCTGCGCGCGCGCGGCGTGCAGCAGCACGATGCCGGCGCGCGGCGACAGCCCCTGCACGAACCAGCGTCCGCTGCGCGTGGCGGCGACGATGTCCTGCACGTAGTCGAGCAACGCGTCGGAGGCGTGTACGCGCCCCACGGCCGCTTGCAGTTCGGCGAGTTCGCCCGCAGCCAGCACGGGGGCAAGCTGCGCGAGAGCCTCGCGGCGGCTTTGGCCGGTGAGCAGTTCGCGTTCGGCGGCGCGTTCAGGGTAGCCTAGGCTGATGCGCATGAGGAAGCGGTCAAGCTGCGATTCGGGCAGCGCATAGGTGCCAAGCTGCTCAAAGGGGTTTTGCGTGGCAATCACAAAAAACGGCTGCGGCAGCGCGCGCGTGGCGCCTTCCACGCTCACCTGACGCTCCTCCATCGCTTCCAGCAGCGCGCTTTGCGTCTTGGGGCTGGCGCGGTTGATTTCGTCGGCCAGCAACACCTGCGTGAACACCGGGCCGGGGTGGAAGATGAAGTCCTCCTTGCCACGGTCGTAGACGGAGACGCCCGTCAAGTCGCTCGGCATGAGGTCGGCGGTGAATTGCACGCGCGCAAATTGCAGCCCGAAAGTGCGCGCCAGCGCGCTGGCCAGCGTGGTTTTGCCCACGCCGGGCACGTCTTCAATGAGCAGGTGGCCGCCCGCGAGCAGGCAGGTGACGCAGTCGCGCACCTGCGGCGCCTTGCCCGCGATGACGCGATTGAGCTGCGCGAGCACAGCATGGATTTTTTCAGTGATGTTCATGGCGCAACAGTAACAGAGGCGGAAACAGGCTTGTATTTGCAAGGGTATTGATTTGTCGCCGGCAAGTTGAGCCGGCGATGAAATGTATAAGTCATGAGTATAGCGCGTGATGCGGCGTCCGCGCCGCTGCTGTAGGATTGCGCCCATGTTGGAATCTTGGCTTGCTTTCTTTCACATCGCGGCTTTTGTCGTGTGGGTGGTGTTTGCTGCGTCGCAGGCGGCGCTTTGCCGCAGTGAGTGGCTCAACGAGGCGGCGCTGCGCCGTGTGCTGCGGCTGGACAGGCTGCTCTGGGTGGCGGTGGTGCTGGTGCTTGTGTCCGGGCTGCTGCGCGTGCATCTGGGCAAGTTTGGCGCAGGTTTTTATTGGACCAACTGGCTGTTGCACCTGAAATTGACGCTGTTTGCCGTGGTGCTGGTGCTGCAGGCGCTGGTGACGCGCCGCCTTTCGCGCTGGCGTGCGGCGCTGCCGGCGCTCCCGCAGGCGGGCGCAGTGCGCACGACGCGCGTGCTGATGATGGTGTCCACGCATTTGATGGCGCTGCTGCCGCTGGCGGGGGCGTTCATGGCGCAGGGCTTCGGCGCCACCGACTGACAGCGGGCGCGCGGCGCCGATGCTGCGCTGCATAATTTGCGCCCATGCCTACAGACCAACATTCATCCGTTCGCAGCCAGTTGCTCGCTGCGCTTGGCCGCGAGCTGGAGCAGCTTTCCTCCGGCGCGGGAGCGCGCGCCGCGTTCGAGCAGCCGCGTCAGGCGGCGCATGGCGACCTCGCGTGCACGGCGGCGATGCAGCTTGCCAAGCCCTTGAAGCTCAACCCGCGCGCGATTGGCGAGCAGCTGCGCGAGCGCCTTCTTGCCACGCCTGCCTTTCAACAATGGGTGCAGGCGCTGGAGCTGGCTGGCCCCGGTTTTTTGAACATTCGCCTGAAACCCGAGGCGCACCAGCACACGGTGCGCGAAGTGCTGGCGCAGGGCGCCGCCTACGGCACCTCCAGCGAGCCGCGCGGCAAGGTGATGGTGGAGTTTGTGAGCGCCAATCCCACCGGCCCGCTGCATGTGGGGCACGGGCGGCAGGCGGCGCTGGGGGATGCCATCAGCAATTTGCTCGCCACGCAGGGCTGGCAGGTACACCGCGAGTTTTATTACAACGACGCCGGTGTGCAAATTGCCACGCTCACCGCGTCGGTGCAGGCGCGCGCGCGCGGGCTGGCGCCGGGGCAGGAGGGCTGGCCGGATGCCGCCTACAACGGCGACTACATCGCCGACATTGCGCGCGACTTTCTGGATAAAAAAACCGTGCATTCCGACGGGCAGGACATCACCGCCAGCGGCAACGTGGACGACGCCGATGATGTGCGTCGCTTTGCCGTGGCGTATCTGCGCGCCGAGCAGGACCGTGATTTGCAGGCGTTCCGTTTGAAGTTTGACCAGTACTACCTGGAGTCCAGCCTGTATGCCGACGGGCGCGTGCAGGCGCTGGTGCAGCTTCTCACCGATGCTGGGCAGACCTATGAGCAGGACGGCGCGCTCTGGCTGCGCACCAGCGCGTACGGCGACGACAAGGACCGCGTCATGCGCAAGAGCGACGGCACCTACACCTACTTCGTGCCCGATGTGGCCTACCACCTCAGCAAGTGGGAGCGCGGCTACCACCACGCCATCAACGTGCAGGGCAGCGACCACCACGGCACCGTGGCGCGCGTGCGCGCGGGCTTGCAGGCGGCGGGCAAAGGCATCGCCGCCGGCTGGCCGCAATATGTGCTGCACACCATGGTGCGTGTGATGCGCGACGGCAGCGAAGTGAAGATAAGCAAGCGCGCGGGCAGCTATGTGACGCTGCGCGACCTGATTGAATGGACGAGTGCCGACGCGGTGCGCTTTTTCATGCTCAGCCGCAAGCCGGACACCGAATACATCTTTGACGTGGACCTGGCGCTGCAAAAGAACAACGACAACCCGGTGTATTACGTGCAGTACGCGCACGCGCGCATCTGCTCCGTGCTGCGCGCCTGGGGCGGCGACGAAGTGGCGCTGGCGCAGGTTGACCTCTCGCCGCTGGCGAGCGACGCAGCGCTGGCGCTGCTGCGCGTGCTGGGCGAATATCCGCAGATGCTTGCCACGGCGGCGGCCACACTCGCGCCGCACGACGTGACCTTCTACCTGCGCGAGCTGGCCTCCGCCTACCACAGCTACTACGACGCCGAGCGCGTGCTCGTCGATGACGAGCCGGTGCGTCTGGCGCGTCTGGCGCTGCTGGCCGCCGTGCGGCAGGTGCTGCAAAGCGGGCTGGCGTTGCTCGGCGTCTCGGCGCCGCAGCAGATGTGAGCTTCAACGAATCCACACTTTTTTCGCACCACGATGAGCAAAGCACGACGCAAGACACAACGCAAGACAGGGCAGAACGGCGGCACCTTTCTGGGGCTGATACTGGGCATGATGGTGGGGCTGGGCATTGCGCTGGGCGTGGCGTTTTACGTCTCGCGTCTGCCCAATCCCTTTGTCGCCAAGAATCCCTCACGGCTGGCGAGCCGCGAAGCCATAGACCGCAGTAAAGACCCCAACGCGGCGCTGCGTAGCCGTGGCGGAGTGCAGCCGCTGCCGCCGGTGGAAACGCAGCAGACGACGGAAGAAGACCTGCGCCGCGCCACCGGGCAGCGTGAAGCGCCGCCGGAAAAAACTGCACCGCCTGCAGACGAGCAGCGTCCGGAGGCAGCGCCGCAGCGCCAGTCCGCCGACCCGCTGGGCGATTTGGTCGCTGCGCGCAGCCGTGCGTATGAAACGCCCAAGCAGCCCGCAACGCCACCCGCGCCGCAGCCGCAGCGTGGCGCTGACCCCTTCACCTACTACGTGCAGGCGGGCGCATTTCGCATGGCGGCGGACGCCGAAGCGCAGCGCGCGCGCCTGCTGCTGATGGGCGTGCAGGCGAGCGTGACGCAGCGCGACCAGGCGGGGCGCCCCATCTGGCGCGTGCGCGTGGGGCCGTTCCAGAATCAGGACGCCGCTGACCGAACCAAGGCGCGTCTGGCGGAAAACGGCTTTGACGCCGCGCTGGTGCGCGTGCAGCGCTGATGTGCTTCGCCGATGATGGAAATTGCATGGGTATACACTGCTTGCCGGCACAAGTTGCCGGCAACCGTATATATAAAACATGGGTATCAGCTTTTCATGGCGCGGCGCTGCATTGAGCGGTGTCAGCCCCATGAATGAAACTTTGCTGCGGCGCAGCGCCTCTGAAGCGCCGCCTTTTTTGCCAAGGAGTTTTCTTGAGATGAAACGATGTGAATTTGCCCTTGCCGCCCTCGTTGCGGCGGCCGTAACCCTGAGCGCTTGCGACCAGCAGAAACCCGCGCTTGCCTCGGCGTCCGCGTCCACTCCGGCACCCGCGTCCGTTCCGGCGCCCGCGTCCACTCCGGTACCCGCGTCCGCTCCGGCACTTGCGTCCGCACCGGCACCTGCGTCCGCTCCTGCGCCCGCATCCGCTCCCGCACCCGCGCCCGCTCCGGCACCCGCGCCAGAGCAGAAGTGCGACAGCAACGGCTACAAGACGCTGAACCCGCAGGCGCCCAGCGATGCCGCCGAGGGGCAGGTTGAAGTGGTGGAGTTTTTCTCCTACAGCTGCGGGCACTGCATGCGCTTTGACCCGCTGTTTGAGGAGTGGCGCAAGAAGCTGCCCGAGGGCGTGCTCGTCACGCGGGTGCATGTGGGCTTCAACAAGAGCTTTGAGCCGCTGCAGAAAATCTTCTACGCGCTGCAGGCCATCGGCGCCGAGGAGCAGGTGCATGCCAAAGCCTTTGACGCCATTCTCAACAAGCGCCTGCGCCTGAACAAGGAAGAAGTGTTGTTCCCGTGGGTTGCGGAGCAGGGCGTGGACCGCGCCAAGTTTGAGCAGGCGTACAAGTCCTTTGGCGTCGCCAGCAAGGTGCGCCGCGCCAACGAGCTGCAGGAAGCCTACAAGGTGGAAGGCACGCCGGCGCTGGGCATTGCCGGCAAGTACTACACCGACGGCTCCATGGCGCGCGGCTACGGGTGCATGCTGCAGTTCGCCGAGGAGCAGCTGGCCAAGGAGCGGGGGCGCTGAAAACGGCGACCGGGAAGGCTTCCTGACGGCGCGCGGGGCGGCTTCTTACAATCGGCCCCCCATGAGCCGCCCGATGTTCCCCTTTCCCCGAATGCTGCCGCCCGCCATCGCGCTGGCGGCAGCGCTGTGTGCCGTTTTCCCGGCGGCTGCCGAGCGCGCCGACCGCGACCAGCCCATGCACATTGAGGCCGACGCGCTGCGCTACGAGAACGAGCAGCGCCTCTCCACCTTCACCGGCAACGTCGTCGTCACCAAAGGCACCATTCTCATGCGTGGCGCGCAGTTGCAGGTGCGGCAGGACGAGGCGGGCAACCAGTTCGCCGCCATGACTGCTGCCGCTGGCAAGCGCGCCTTTTTCCGCCAGAAGCGCGAGGGCGTGAACGAATTCATCGAGGGTGAGAGCGAAGTCATTGACTACGACAGCATCACCGACACCGTGCATCTGCGGCGGCGCGCCGAAATGCGCCGGCTGGCAGGCGATGCGCTACAGGACGAGGTGCATGGCGCGCTCATCGTCTACAACAACCGCACCGAGGTCTACACCGTCGATGGTGCGCCGCGTCAGGTGGCGCCCGGTGCGGCTACCGGGCGCTCGCGCGTGAGCGCCACGCTTGCCCCGCGTGCTGCGCCCGCCCCGGCGGCCAGCGCCACGCTGCGCGCCGCCAAAACGATAGGGGGCAAGAACTGATGGACGAGACAGCAGCAGCGCCCAGCCTGCTGCAGGTGCGGGGCTTGCGCAAGAACTACGGCGCGCGCCGCGTGGTGCATGACGTGTCGCTGGACGTGCGCAGCGGCGAAGTGGTGGGGCTGCTGGGGCCAAACGGCGCGGGCAAGACCACGTCGTTTTACATGATTGTGGGGCTGGTGCGCGCCGATGCCGGCAGCATCAGCATTGACGGCCAGCCCATTGCGCACATGCCCATACACCGGCGCTCGCGGCTGGGGCTGTCGTACCTGCCGCAGGAGGCGTCCATCTTCCGCAAGCTGACGACGGCTGAAAACGTGCGCGCCGTGCTGGAACTGCAGCGGGGCGCCGATGGGCGTGCGCTGCCAAAAGCGGAAATTGAGCGCCGTCTGAACGAACTGCTCGCGCAGCTGCATGTGAGCGAGCTGCGCGACTCGCCTGCGCTGGCGCTTTCCGGCGGCGAGCGGCGGCGTGTGGAAATTGCGCGTGCGCTGGCAACAAATCCACACTTCATCTTGCTGGACGAACCATTTGCGGGCATTGACCCCATTGCCGTCATAGAAATCCAGCGCATCATTGCCTTTCTCAAGGAACGGGGCATAGGCGTGCTGATTACCGACCACAACGTGCGGGAAACCCTGGGCATTTGCGACCACGCTGTCATCATCAGCGAGGGGCGCGTGCTCGCCGTGGGCGCGCCGCAGGACATCGTCGCCAACGCCGAGGTGCGGCGCGTCTACCTCGGGGAGCATTTCCGGCTATGACGGGCGGCACGCAACTGCACACCTCGCTGCGTGTGGGGCTGATGCCGCACCTGCAGCAGACCATTCGCCTGTTGCAGATGACGGTGCAGGACCTGGAGGTGGAAGTCGAGCACATGCTCGAAGACAACCCCTTCCTCGAGCGCACCGAAGCGGGCTTTGCCGACAGCGTGCCCTGGGTGTCCGACACACCGCCCGCCACCGCGCCCGACAGCGAAATTGACCCCACCTTTGCCGACACTGACCTGAGCGTGCGCAACGCCAGCGACGAGGCGTCGGCCTTGTCCGAATTTGCCGTGGACGGCTGGGAGCAGGACAGCGGCTTCAACGGCGGCGAGTGGGGCGACGGCCCGGCACGCGGCGCCGAAGGCGCGGACGACGAGGCGGGCGACATGGAGCGCTCCGGCCCGCGCGAAACGCTGGCCGAGCACCTGCACGCGCAGGCGCTGGCGCTGCGCATCGGCGGCGAAGAGCAGGCGGCGCTGCGCTTTCTCATTGAATCGCTCAACGACGACGGCTATCTGGAAGACTCGCTCGCGCAGCTCGCCGCCACGCTGCTGGAAGACGGCGACGAAGACGACGAAGAGCAGCTCCAGGCGCTCATTCACCGTTTCACGCTGGCGCTGCGGCTGCTGCAGTCGCTGGAGCCGGCGGGCGTGGGCGCGCGCAGCCTGGCCGAGTGCCTGACGCTGCAAATCCGCGCGCGCATGGCCTCGGTTGACGCCACCAAGGAAGAGTGCGATGCGCTGGGCGCGGCGCTCGCCGTGTGCGCGCAGCCGCAGGCGCTGGACGCGCTGGCGCAGCGCGACATCAAAAAAGCCGCCAAGCTCGCGCACATGGACGTGCGCCATGTGGAAACGGCCAAAGAGTGCCTCGCGCGCTTGGATCCGCATCCCGGGCGCGCCTTTGGCGAAGTGAGCCAGCACTTTGTGGTGCCCGAAATCATCGTGTCCTTCAAGGGCGAAGGCGCCGTCAAGCGCCTGCAGGTGCAACTCAACCACGACGTGGTGCCGCAGCTGCGCGTTCAGGAGCTGTATGCGCGCGCGCTGCGCGGCGGGCGTGGCGAAGACCATCAGGCGCTCAGCCAGCGGCTGCAGCAGGCACGCTGGTTCGTGAAGAACATTCGCCAGCGTTTTGACACCATTCTGCGCGTGGCGCGCATCATCGTCGAGCGCCAGCGCAGCTTTTTCCTGCACGGCGAGCAGGCCATGCGCCCGCTGCGTCCGCGCGAAGTGGCCAAGGTGCTGGGCGTGCATGAAACCACGATTAGCCGCACCGTCAACGGCAAATACATGGCCACGCCGCGCGGCACCTTTGAACTGAAATACTTTTTCAGCCAGGCACTCAGTACCGAAACGGGCGGCAGCGCCAGCAGCACGGCGGTGCGTGCGCTCATTCGCCAGTTCATCGCCGCCGAAGACAGCGCCAAACCGCTCTCGGACGGGCGCATCTCCGAGATGCTCAAGGAGCAGGGCATCAACTGCGCGCGCCGCACTGTGGCCAAGTACCGCGAGGGCATGGGCATTCCCGTCATCAGTCAGCGCGCCAAGGGCTGGAAATCGAGCCGGTTTTGACGCGCTTCCCAAAAGACGCTGGCGACGCATTATTGCATTGGTATCACTTGGCCGCCGGCATAAGAAGCCGGCAATGCAATACATAAAACATAGGTATATGAATTGAACACCGCGGCAAACACATCTTTTTCCCTGTTCCTGCCCTGCGCCAGCGGCTGCGAAGCGTGGCTGGCGCAGGAAGTGCGCGGTCTGCTGTCGACGGGCAGCGCGCAGGCGCACGAGGCACGCGGCGGTGTGCGCGTGCAGCGCGCCGCGTGGCACGACGTGCTGCGTCTGAACTTGCAAAGCCGTCTGGCGCAGCGCGTGCTCATCGAGGTGGCGCACGGGCGCTGCCGCGATGCGCGCGCGCTCTACGCGCTCGCGGCCAGCGTGCCGTGGGAGCGCTGGTTTGAGGTGCAGCGCAGGTTTCGTGTGGACGCCACGGCGCACGCTGCGGGCGGCTGGCGCAGCCTGAACTATGCGGCGCTGTGCGTGAAAGACGCAGTGGCCGACCGCTTCCGCGCGCACTGCGGCGGCGTGCGCCCCAGTGTGGACACGCACACGCCCGATGTGCGCGTGGCGCTGCACCTTGAGGGCGACGCCGCCACGCTTTCTGTGGACACCAGCGGCGAGCCACTCTTCAAGCGCGGCTGGCGGCAGGGCAAGGGCGACGCGCCGCTGAAAGAAACGCTGGCCGCCGCCATGCTCGCCGCCTGCGGCTGGTGGCTGCCCGCAGAGCAGCGCGTGCTGGACGTGCCGCTCTATGACCCGTGCTGCGGCAGCGGCACCATCGTCATCGAGGCGGCGCAAATGCTGCTTGGCGCGCCGGCGGGCGGGCAGCGGCGCTTTGGCTTTGAACGCCTGCGCCGCCACGATGCCGCTCTGTGGCGCACGACGCGGCAGCAGGCGCTTGACGCGCGGTGCACGGACAAAGCAGCACCGCGCATCTTTGGCAGCGATGTTTCGCATCGCATGGCGGACTTTGCCGCGCGCAACGCCGAGCGCGCGGGCGTGGCGGATGCCGTGCAGTTTCGCGGCGGCGACGCGCTGCAGCGCCTGCCGCCCATTTCGCAGCCGGGCGTGCTGCTGCTCAACCCGCCCTACGGCCAGCGCATTGCAGCGGCGGGCGCCGCAGGTGTGAGCGCGCGCCAGTGGCAGCAGCAAGGGCAGCAGGGCGAGGCAGGTGAAGGTGATGCCGCCGAGTTTTTTGCACGGCTCGCGGCGCACTGGAAAACGCACTACGGCGGCTGGACGGCGTGGCTGCTCACGCCTGATGCACAGCTCCCCGCGCGCCTGCGCCTGAAAGCCACGCGCCGCGTGCCGCTGCACAACGGCCCCATCGAATGCCGCCTGATGCGCTTCGAGCTGACGGCGCGGCGCTGAACCCATGCGCGCCCGTCCCCGTTGGCGCTGGGGGGGTGAAGTGGTGGCTTTTGCTAGGGTATCGCAATGTCGCCGCCGCAAAAAAGCCGGCGGTAATGTTGAGCATCGCTAGGTATATTTTTTCTGTGCACTCTGCACGGTACCGGCAAAGCCGCTACAATCGCGGCGTATCAGTGCCAGTCTTTCACGCTGTCAAGTCCATGTGCCGCTATGTATATGTTCGTTTGATGCATATGCTGCCGGTGGTGAGGCGTGAGCTGTATAGGTATACGGTTTTTTTCAAGGATGGCCATCCTCCCGGCGGGGCGGGTCATTCTTTTTTCTTCCCACGAGCCAGTCACCCCGCGTGACGTTTAAAACCAAGAAAAGGACTGTTCCATGGACACCAAAATGTTCTGCTTCCAGTGCCAGGAGACAACCGACGGCGTCGCCTGCCGCGACACCGGGCTGTGCGGCAAAAAGCCCGAAATTGCCGCCATGCTGGACGTGCTGGTTTACGCCACCAAAGGGCTGGCGGCGGCGCTCACGCGGCTGCGCCAGCAGGGTAAAACTCCGGCCAAGGACATCAACCAGCTTGTCAGCACCAACCTGTTTGTCACCATTACCAACGTAAATTTTGACAAGGAGGCCATTTGCGAGTGCATCGCCAATACGCTTGCTGTCAAGCAAACCATTTTGCAGCAGCTTGGCGACACGGCAGGGCTGCCGGCGGCGGCGCTTTGGAACGGGGACAGAAGCACTTGGGAAGAAAAAGCGCCGCACGTCGGCGTGCTTGCCACGGAAAATGAAGACATCCGCAGCCTGCGCGAACTCGTCACCTACGGCGTCAAGGGGCTGGCTGCCTATTACAAGCACGCCAATGTGCTCGGTTTTGAAGACGACGCCATCGACGCCTTCATCCAGGAAACGCTGGCCAAAACGCTGGATGATTCCCTGGACGCCAATGCCCTCGTCGCGTTGGCGCTGGAAACGGGCAAAATGGGTGTGAGCGCCATGGCGCTGCTCGACAAGGCGAATACGCAGACCTACGGCAACCCGGAAATCACCACGGTGAAACTGGGTGTGGGCAAGAACCCCGGCATCCTCATCTCCGGTCACGACCTGAAAGACATGGAAATGCTGCTCGAGCAGACGCAGGGCACGGGCGTGGACGTATACACGCACTCGGAAATGCTGCCGGCGCATTATTATCCGGCATTCAAGAAATATCCCAACCTTGTCGGCAACTATGGCAGCGCCTGGTGGCACCAGCGCGAGGAATTCAAGAAATTCCACGGCCCGGTGCTGATGACCACCAACTGCATCGTGCCGCCGCAGCCCAGCTATATTGACCGCGTCTGGACGACGGGCGCTGCCGGCTACCCCGGCTGCAAGCACATCAAGGCCGGCGCGGACGGCAAAAAGGACTTTTCCGCCATCATCGCGCAGGCCAAAACCTGCCAGCCGCCCGAGGAGCTGGAAAACGGGCAGGTGGTCGGCGGCTTTGCCCACAACCAGGTGCTCGCGCTGGCGGAAAAAGTGGTGGACGCGGTGAAATCCGGCGCCATTTCCAGATTCGTCGTCATGGCGGGCTGCGATGGCCGTGCCAAAGAGCGCGAATATTTCACCGAGTTTGCCAAGGCGCTGCCCAACGACACCGTGATTCTCACCGCCGGTTGCGCCAAATACCGCTACAACAAACTTGCGCTTGGCGATATTGGCGGCATCCCGCGCGTGCTCGATGCCGGCCAGTGCAATGACTGCTATTCGCTGGCGGTGATTGCGCTGAAACTGAAAGAAGTTTTCGGGCTGGACGACATCAACAAACTGCCCATCGTCTTCAACATCGGCTGGTACGAACAGAAAGCCGTCGTCGTGCTACTGGCGCTGCTGCACCTCGGGGTGAAAAACATCCACCTCGGGCCCACGCTGCCCGGCTTTCTCTCGCCGAACATCGCCGCCGCGCTGGTGCAGAACTTCGGCATCGCTGGCATCGGCACCGTGGAAAACGACATCAAGCTGTTCTTCGGCGACAAGAAAGCTGCCTGAGCGTCGCAAAACACGTTGGTATCATTGCATCGCCGGCTACTTGCGCCGGCAATGCAATGTGTAGTAGATGAGTATATGAGGCGTGTCCGTGCCGGGCACGCCTTTTCCTTCCCCCGCCGCTGCGCTGCCGTAGAATCGCCGCCTTTCGCTGCAGCGCAGCATCTGTCAGAACCCGTCGCAAGGGCGCGCTTTCAGGACGCGCCCTGCGGCCTTTTTTCATACAGGTTTCATGGCTTCCTCGTATCTTGATGAAGAAAAAGTGCTGGCCGTTCACCACTGGACGGACCGCCTGTTCTCCTTCCGCTGCACGCGCAGCGCCAGCCTGCGCTTTTCCAACGGCCACTTCACCATGCTCGGCCTGATGGGGGAGAACGGCCGCCCGCTGCTGCGCGCGTATTCCATCGTCAGCCCCAACTATGAGGAGGAGCTGGAGTTCCTGAGCATCAAGGTGCCGAACGGCCCGCTCACGGGGCGGCTGCAGCACATCCAGCCGGGCGACACAGTGCTGGTCGGCCACAAGCCCACGGGCACGCTGCTCATCGACTACCTGCTGCCCGCCAAGCGGCTCTACCTCTTTGGCACCGGCACGGGGCTGGCGCCTTTCATGAGCATCGTGCGCGACCCGGAAACCTACGAAAAGTATGAAACCGTGGTGCTGGTGCACGGCTGCCGCCTGGTGTCGGAGCTGGCGTACCGCGATTATTTGACCAACGAATTGCCGAAACACGAGTTTCTGGGCGAAATGGTCAGCCAGCAGATGAAATACTATCCCACGGTCACGCGCGAGCCGTTTGTCACGCAGGGGCGCATTCCGCACCTGGTGGACAGCGGCCAGATGGCGCGCGACCTTGGCCTGCCGGAAATCAACCCGGCGGAAGACCGCGCCATGATTTGCGGCAGCCCGCAAATGCTGAAATCAGTGCGCGAAATGCTCGAAAAACGCGGTTTCAAGGAAGGAAACACTTCCGCGCCGGGCGATTTTGTCGTGGAGCGCGCCTTTGTGGGGCAGTAAAGCGCCGGAAAAATAATGGAAGGTTCGATAACCGTGGATATTCAGAAAATCCTTGATACCGTCGGCAACTGGGTCTGGGGTCCGGTCATGCTGCTGCTGCTGGTGGGCACGGGCGTCTACCTGACCGTCGTGCTGGCGGGGCTGCAGTTCCGCGCCTTGCCCTATGCGCTGAAGCTCGCATTCGGACGCGCCGGGCGCCGCGACGATGCTGGCGCTGGCAAGGGCGATGTGTCGCACTTCGGCTCGCTGATGACGGCGCTCTCGGCCACCATCGGCACGGGGAACATCGCGGGCGTGGCGACAGCGGCGGTTTCCGGTGGGCCGGGGGCGGTGTTCTGGATGTGGGTCACGGCCATTTTCGGCATGGCGACCAAATACGGCGAAGGCGTGCTGGCGGTGAAATACCGCACCACCAACAGCAAGGGCGAAATGTCGGGCGGCCCGATGTATTACATCGAACGCGGCATGGGCGCCAAATGGAAATGGCTGGCGCTGCTGTTTGCGCTGTTTGGCGTGGTGGCGTCGTTTGGCATTGGCAGCTCGGTGCAGTCCAACTCCGTGGCGCAGGCGCTGGAGCAGAGCTTCGGCATGAACGGCTGGGCCACGGCGACGCTGCTGATGCTGACGACGGGCGCCGTGATTCTGGGCGGTATCCGCTCCATTGCCAAGGCGTCTTCCGTCATCGTGCCGTTCATGGCGATTTTCTATGTCATCGGCGGGCTGGTCATCATCGGCATGCACCTTGACCTGGTGGTGCCGGCGGTGCAGACCATCATCAGCGATGCCTTCACGGGGCAGGCCGTGGCGGGCGGTGCGCTCGGCACAGTGATTCGTTTCGGCGTGGCGCGCGGCGTGTTTTCCAACGAGGCGGGCATGGGTTCCGCGCCTATCGCAGCGGCGGCCGCGCGCACCGACCACCCAGTGCGGCAGGCGCTGGTGTCCATGACAGGCACCTTTCTGGACACCATCGTCGTGTGCTCCATTACCGGCATCGTGCTGGTGATGGGCATGACGGAAACCGGCGCATTCGTGAAGCCCGAGTTGAGCGGCGCGGCGCTGACCACCGACACCTTCAACCGCATGCTGCCCGGCATGGGCGGCTGGATAGTGAGCATCGGCCTCGTCTTTTTTGCCTATTCCACCATTCTGGGCTGGTGCTACTACGGCGAAAAATGCGCCGCCTACCTGTTCGGTGAAAAATCCGTGTGGGCGTACCGCACGATTTATGTGGGCAGCGTGATGCTCGGCGCCGTGGCCGACATGGGGCTGCTGTGGACGCTGTCGGACGTGTTCAATGGCCTCATGGCCGTGCCCAACCTGATTGCGCTGCTGGCGCTTTCAGGCGTCATCATGCGTGAAACACGCGATTTCAACAACAGGCGCAGCAGCGGACAACTGGCGTGAGCCGCAGTGCGTTTAACTGGCATTTTTTGTGAAAGGCAACTTCATCATGCACACACTGCTTCCCCGCCGCGCACTGCTGGCCGCTGCCGCTGCGCTGGCTTTTGGCGCGGCACTGCCCGCGCACGCGCAAGAAACCATCAAGGTGGGCGCCACCGCCGTGCCGCACGCCGAGCTGCTGGAAAAGGTCAAACCCGCGCTGAAAGCAGCGGGCATTGAGCTGCAGATTGTGGAGTTCAGCGACTACGTGCAGCCCAATCTGGCCGTCAATGACGGGCAGCTTGACGCCAACTTCTTCCAGCACCGCCCGTACCTGGACAGCTTCAACGCCGACCGCAAGACCACGCTGGCCGTGGTGGAGGGCGGCGACATCCACATCGAGCCGTTTGGCGCGTATTCCAAGCGCGTGAAGGCGCTGACGGAGTTGAAGGAAGGCGCGCTGGTTGCCATCCCCAACGACCCGACGAACGGCGGGCGCGCGTTGTTGTTGCTGCAGCAGGCGGGCCTTATCAAGCTCAAAGACGCGAAAAACCTGAGCAGCACGCCGCTGGACGTGGCGGAAAACCCCAAGAAGCTGAAGTTCCGCGAACTGGAAGCGGCGCAACTGCCGCGCTCGCTTGATGACGTGGATTTGGCGCTCATCAACACCAACTACGCGCTGCAGGCGGGGCTGAACCCGCTCACCGACGCGCTGGTGATGGAAGGCAAGGAATCGCCCTATGTGAACGTGGTGGTCTCGCGCGAGGCGGATGTCAAAAAGCCCGCGCTCGTGCGTCTGACGCAGGAGCTGCGCACGCCCGCCGTCAAGCAGTTCATTCTGGACAAATACAAGGGCGCCGTGGCGCCGGCGTTCTGACCCAAGTGATTCCCTCGCCCCCGCCGATGTAGGGGCGACCCTTGTGGTCGCCCGACAGGGGGAGGGGGGCAGGGTGAAGGAATGTTTTTCCCCTGAGCTGCGAGGGTATGATTTCATCGCCGGCATAACAAGCCG
>JAFRYL010000025.1 GCA_017437605.1 Ottowia sp.
AATGGTATATATTTGTCGCCGGCTTATAAAGCCGGCAATCATTGATATTTACGATGGGTATATGTTTGCTTGAGGTGTTGTAAAAAATACCCCTTTTTTATGTGTTTGGTCGCCGGCGTATTTTGCCGGCGATGATGTGATACCCATCGGTTATGCTGCTGGCGGCGCCTGTTCCAGCCAGCGCAGCGCGGGCGCAGTGGCCGGCAGGACGGGGCGCACGGCAACGGGCTGCGGCGCCCAGGTGGAGTGCTGCCCTTCGTGCATGTGCAGCTCGCCTTGCCACGCGGTCACAAAGCAAAAGTGCAGCCGCACGAAGGTGTGCGGGTAGTCGGCAAGCAGGGTGCGCCAAGGGCGCACGTCCTCCGGCGCGACGGTGAGGCCAAGCTCCTCGCGCAGTTCGCGCACCAGCGCCTGCTCCACGCTTTCCTCGTTTTCCAGCTTGCCGCCGGGCAGCTCCCAGTAGCCGGCGTAGTCTTTCCCCGGGGGGCGGCTGGTGAGCAGCACGCGGCCATCGTCACGGCGCAGGATGGCGGCGGCCACGTCGCGCAGGCGGCGCGAGCCGTGGCGCGGCAGGTGGGCGTCAATGACAAGTGGGGTTTGCGCTTCGTTGCTGTTCATGGCTGCACTCCGTTGCGACCGATGTAATCACGGGCGAATTGTTGCGCGACGCGCCCGGTGCGGGAACCCCGCTCCAGCGCCCAGATGAGGGCGTGCGGGCGTGCGGCGTCAATCTGCGCGTCGCTGGCGCCGAGCGTGCGCAGCCACTGTGCGACGATGGCAAGGTATTCGTCCTGGCTGAAGGGATAGAAACTGAGCCAGAGGCCGAAACGCTCGGAGAGCGAGATTTTTTCTTCCACCGCCTCGCCGGGGTGGATTTCGCCGCCGCTGCCGTGGGCGGTCTGCAGGTTTTCGTGTGCGTATTCGGGCAGCAGGTGGCGGCGGTTGCTGGTGGCGTAAATCAGCATGTTGGGCGCGGCGGCGGCGATGCTGCCATCCAGCGTGCTTTTGAGCGCCTTGTAGCCCGGCTCGCCCTCGTCAAAGCTCAAATCGTCGCAGTAGAGGATGAACTTTTCCGGGCGCGGGGCGATGATGTCCACGATGTCGGGCAGGTCGGCCATGTCGCCCTTGTCAATTTCAATCAGGCGCAGCCCCTGCGCGGCGTAGGCGGCAAGCAGCGCGCGGATGAGGGATGACTTGCCCGTGCCGCGCGCGCCGGTGAGCAGGGCGTTGTTGGCAGGCAGACCGCGCAGGAATTGCTCGGTGTTGCGTATGAGTTTTTCTTTTTGGCCGTTGATTTCGCGCAGCTCGTCCAGGCGCAGCGCCACCAGATGGTGCACGGGGCGCAGCACGCCGTGCCCGCCAGCGCGCCGACGGTAGCGCCAAGCAATGGCCGCGTCCCAGTCGGGGGCGGCAAGGGGCTGCGGCAGGAGCGCTTCCAGCCGCGTGAGGAGGCGCTCGGCGCGCTCCAGCAGAGGTTCAAGGTTGGCGGGGTTCATGGTTTCAGCGCATGAGGGCGTCAATGATGTCTGGCTTGAGTGCGCGTTGTGGGTTGGCGCACTCGTTCATGGGCGTTTTGGGCAGCGGGCAGCGCGCCAGATGCTCGGCGACGTGGCTGGCAAAGGCGCGGCGCGCTTCGGGCAGGGCGGCGCGCCCGTCTTCGGGCACGGTGAGCGCCCAGGCCGCGTCGTGTACCGTCGGTTCGCGCGCGGCGGTGGCCTGCCACTGCAGCACCAGGCGGCGCTGCGCCATGTCCACCGTCGCCAGCACCACGCGCATGGGCACGGCGACGATGGCGCCCGCCGAGGGGCGGCCAGTGTCGCTATACGCCAGCAGCATGTAGGGCGCAGGAGCTGCCGGAATGCGCAGCACGATTTCCTTGCCCTTGGCGGGGCGCACGATGAGGCGGTCGCCGCCAGCGAGCAGCGTGTCCGTGCGCCAGCCGCCCTTCACGCGCTGGCTGCCGACACAGGGCACGCGCCAGTATTCCGTGGGCTTGGGGTTTTGCCGCACCATGACAGTGCGCGCGCCCTTGGAGGAGGCAACCAGCGTGCGGCGCGGCTCGGACTTGCTGCCCCGGCGCACGCCTGTGAGCTTGCCGCCGTCCACAAAGATGGCGGTGTCCGGAAACCAGGTGGTGCGCTGGTTGTAGGCGCTGCCCCAGGCGCGGCATTCCTCGGCGTCTGCGGCGGGGGTGGCGTGGTCAATCATCGGCTCGGCATCGTCGCCCGTGAGCAGCGTCAGGCGCCCCTGCGCGTCAAAGCTGTACGTGGTTTTCAGCCCGAAGGACCAGTAGGCGCCCGCGCTGCTCTCCCCCGCCAGCAACAAGGCGGGCTGCTCGGTGAGGTTGCGCTGGCGCGGCACCTGCACGCAGCCGCCTTCGGGACAGCCGGCCACGGGCGGCTCGGAGACGGACGGCGGCGGCGTTTGTTCGGGCGCACCGCCGATGCTCTCGATGGCGGCGTTAGCGGGCGCTTCGTCTTTCGTGAACAGCGGCGCGCAGCCAGCCAGCGCAAGCAGCAGCACGGGAAGGAGGGGACGCAGCAGTGAAGAGGCAGACATAGAAAGCTCCTTGGGCAGAAGGGCGATTGTGCGCGCGTGCGGGCGCAAAGATTTTTCCCCTCGCCCCCGCCGTTGCGTCAGCAACGGACGGGGGGAGAGGGCAGGGTGAGGGGGCGCCATGCCGCCGCGCGGCATGGCGTCTGCGTTTTGAACCAGCAATGCCTTTGCCATCCGCACCCGCCGCATTGCCGATGCAGTGCGGCGCACCCCCTCCCTACCCTCCCCCTCCGTCCAGCCGCTTCGCGGCAGGCGAGGGAGAGGGGCTGTGAGTGCCGTTTTTGCAAGGGTATAAATTGTTTGCCGGCACAAGAAGCCGGCAATGTGATGTATCAAGCAACAGTATGCGCTTGAAGTTCAGCCCGCCGCATATTCGGGAATCTGGTCGAAGTTCATATAGCGGTAGACGCTGGCGCGGTTCTGGTCGATGACCTGCATTTCTTTGAGGTATTCCTCTTTGCTTGGCAGGCGGCCAAGGCGCGAGGCGATGGCGGCGAGTTCGGCGGAGCCGAGGTAGACCTGCGTGTTGCGCCCGAGGCGGTTGGGGAAGTTGCGCGTGCTGGTGGAGATGACGGTGGCGCCTTCGCGCACCTGCGCCTGGTTGCCCATGCAGAGCGAGCAGCCGGGCACTTCGCAGCGCGCGCCGCTGGTGGCAAAGGCCGCGTAGTGCCCTTCCTTGACAAGTTCGCCCTGGTCCATCTTGGTGGGCGGGGCTATCCAGAGCTGCACGGGAATGTCGCGCTGGCCGGCGAGCAGCCGCGCGGCGGCGCGGAAGTGCCCGATGTTGGTCATGCACGAGCCGATGAAGGCTTCGTCAATCTTCGCGCCCGCCACGTCGGAGAGGGTTTTGGCGTCGTCCGGGTCGTTGGGGCAGCAGACGATGGGTTCCGTGATTTCGTCCAGATTGATGTCAAGCACGGCGGCGTATTCGGCGTCGGCGTCGGCTTCAAGGAGCTGCGGGTTATCGAGCCACGCCTGCACCTTGTCAATGCGCCGCTGCAGGGCGCTGGCGTCCTGGTAGCCGTCGGCAATCATGCGGCGCATGAGGGCGACGTTGCTGCGCAGGTATTCGATGATGGGTTCCTTGTCCAGCTTGATGGTGCAGCCAGCGGCGCTGCGCTCGGCGGAGGCGTCGGCGAGTTCAAACGCCTGCTCCACTTTGAGTTGCGGCAGCCCCTCAATTTCCAGAATGCGGCCAGAGAAGATGTTTTTCTTGCCCGCTTTGGCCACGGTGAGCAGGCCAGCCTTGATGGCGTAGAGCGGAATCGCGTGCACGAGGTCGCGCAGCGTCACGCCCGGTTGCATGGTGCCGGAGAAGCGCACGAGCACGGATTCGGGCATATCGAGCGGAATGACGCCGGTGGCCGCGCCGAACGCCACCAGCCCGGAGCCAGCCGGGAAGCTGATGCCAATGGGAAAGCGCGTGTGGCTGTCGCCGCCGGTGCCCACGGTGTCGGGCAGCAGCAGGCGGTTGAGCCAGCTGTGAATCACGCCATCACCCGGGCGCAGCGCCACGCCGCCGCGCTCGCTGATGAAGCGCGGCAGTTCGCGGTGCGTTTGCACGTCCACGGGTTTGGGGTAGGCGGCGGTGTGGCAGAAGGACTGCATGACCAAGTCCGCCGAGAAGCGCAGGCAGGCGAGGTCTTTCAGCTCGTCGCGCGTCATGGGGCCGGTGGTGTCCTGGCTGCCCACGGTGGTCATGCGCGGCTCGCAGTAGGCGCCGGGGCGCACCCCCAGGCCTTCTGGCAGGCCGCAGGCGCGCCCCACGATTTTTTGCGCCAGCGTGAAGCCAGCGTTGGATGGCGCGGGCGCCGCAGGCTGGCGGAAATGGGGCGCGGGATTTTCCAACCCGAGCGCTGCGCGCGCTTTTGCCGTGAGTGCGCGGCCAATAATCAGGTTGATGCGCCCGCCCGCTTGCACTTCATCCAGCAGCACTTCGCTTTTCAGTTGAAACTGGGCGATTTCCTTGCCGTCTTTTTCTATGCGTCCGGCGTAGGGATAAATGTCTATCACGTCGCCCATGTTCATGTTGCTCACATCAACTTCGATGGGCAGGGCGCCGGAGTCTTCCTGCGTGTTGAAGAAAATGGGGGCGATTTTTCCGCCCAGCGTGACGCCGCCGTAACGCTTGTTGGGCACAAAGGGAATATCGTGCCCCGTGGCCCAAATCACGCTGTTGGTGGCGGATTTGCGGCTGGAGCCGGTGCCCACCACGTCGCCCACGTAGGCGACAAGGTGGCCTTTTTTCTTCAATTCCTCAATAAAGGCGATGGGGCCGCGTTTGCCGTCTTCTTCGGGTTTGAAGGGGGCGTCCTGGCGCGTATTTTTCAGCATCGCCAGATAATGCAGCGGAATATCGGGGCGGCTCCAGGCGTCCGGAGCGGGAGAAAGGTCGTCGGTGTTGGTTTCGCCCGGCACCTTGAACACGGTGACGCTGATTTTTTCCGGCACTTTGTCGCGGCGCGTGAACCATTCGGCATCGGCCCAGCTTTGCAGCACTTCGCGCGCGCGCGCGTTGCCAACCTTGGCCTTGTCTTCCACGGCGGCGAAGGAGTCAAAGACGAGCAGGGTGTTTTTCAGCGCGTCGGCGGCGGCCTGGCTGACGGCGGCGTCGCCATCGTCCAGCAGGGCGATGAGCGGCGCCACGTTGTAGCCGCCGAGCATGGTGCCGAGCAGCTCGGTGGCGCGCACGCGGCTTATCAGCACCACGCTTTCCTGCCCTTGCGCCACCGCCGCGAGGAAGGCGGCTTTCACCTTGGCCGCATCGACCACGCCAGGGGGCACGCGTTGCGTGAGCAGTTCCAGCCATTCGGCGCTTTCAGCGTTTTCGGCACTGGCGGCCTTGATGAGTTCAATCAGTTGCGCGGTCTGCTCTGCAGACAGCGGTAGCGGCGGGATGCCGAGGGCGGCGCGTTCGGCGGCGTGGGCGCGGTAGGCGTTCATCATGGGCGTGTTCTCCAAAACTTATAGTAAAAAGCCCCTGTAAGACAGGGGCTTTGCGGCATTCTTGCACAAATGCCGGGACGTATGCGCCGGGTGGCTCATTCGCTTCGCTGAAGCTGACGTTGGGAGCGCGTCAGTCAAGCAGCGAGGGCGCGGGGGTGTTCTGCTTCTGGGCGGCGTAGGCGCGCTGCTCGGGCGTGACGCACTCGTCGGCAACGCGCTGGCCGAGCTTCTGGTTCATGAGCATGGATTTGCTGCCAAGCTGCAGCCACACGGCGCCGGCTTTGGTGTCTTCCAGGCGCATGGCACCGGTGACGCTCTCCACGGGATTCATGGTGTAGTTCTTTTTGCCGTGGGTGACGCGGAAGTAGCCGGGGTTTTTGTCGTCAGCAGTGATGGTGACGCTCTGTCCGCCGCCGCAGGTGATTTTTCCGGTCTGCACGCGCTGCGCCAGTGCATGCTGCGCGTCGCTGAGCGCGGGCTGCACAGGGGCGGCAGGGGCTTTCTTGGCAGCGGCCTTTTTGGTGGTGGTTTTTTTCTTCGCTGTGGTTTTCTTGGCCGTCTTGGTGGCGGCGGCTTTCTTGGCGGGCGCAGCGTGCGCCGGAGCGCCAGCCAGCCCGATGGCAACGAGGGCGGCGGCGAGAATGTGCAGTTTCATGGAGAAAGTGCCTTTCGGGAGAGTTGGAATAATTGAAAAGGCTGGAGTATATATTCAACGCGAAAAGCATGGCTTGCGTTTTTCGCCCTTGCGTGTGCCGCGGGCGTAGCCGCAGTCAAAGTCAACCTCAATGTTGGGGTCGCCGTCGTCATCGCGCAGGAAAGTGCTCCACCCGTCGTCGTCACGGCTGGCGGCGGCGGGGCTGGAGGCGGTGTTTTTCTTCTGGGCGGCGGATTTTTTCCCCGTCTTTTTTTCCGCTTTTGCTGGTTTGGCGGCACTGGCTTGCGGCGCGTCGGGCGCGGCCTGCGCGGGTGCGCTGGCCAGTCCAAGGGCGACGAGGGCGGCAGCGAGGAGGTGCAGTTTCATGCTTGCTCTTTCACGCGAATAAAAGGAAAAAAACGGTGCGGTGCACGCGGGCGCAATTATGGGAACCAGCGCGCGACTTCATGGGGCAGATTGTGACCTGCGGCGCGTTCGCGCTCGAGCAGCAGCCAATGGTGGCGGTAACTGGCGCGGTCGTGCAACACGGAGCCGAAGCTGATGGGCGCCCAGCCGGCGCGCTCGGCAGCCAGCAGAATGTCGCAGGCTTCGCGCACGAGGCGCGCGTCGGGTGCGAAGGCGTCAAGAATGGGGCGGATTTGCGCCGGGTGGATGCTCCACATGCGCGTGTAGCCGAACTCGTGCGCGGCGCGGCGCGCGGCGTGTGTGAGGGTGGCGGTGTTGCGGAATTCGGTGACGACGCAGTGCGCGGGCACCTTGCCGGCGGCGTGTGCGGCGGCGGCGATTTCCAGCTTGGCGCGCACGACGAGCGGGTGCGTGAATTGCCCTTCGCTGCCCATCGCCGATGAGGGAATGGCGCCGCCGTGTGCGGAGACGAAGTCCATCAGGCCGAAGCTGATGGATTGCACGCGCGGGTGCGCGGCAATCTCAAAGGCGCGCTGCACGGCAGCGGGCGATTCAATGAGGGCGTGCAGCGGCAGCCCGGGGGCGTACGCCTGCAGCAGGGCGCGCTCGGCGGCGTCAATGTCGGCGGCGGACTCCACTTTGGGAATCATGAGGTGCGTGAGGCGCGCACCGGCGCGCCCGGCAATGGTCGCCATGTCGCCGGCAAACGCCGGGTGCCCCACGGGGTGCAGGCGCGCGGCGATGCGCGCTTCTGGCGGCGCGGCGAGCGCCATGTCCGCTACGAGCGCGGCGTGCGCGGCTTCTTCGCCCACGGGGGCGCCGTCTTCGCAGTCCAGTGTCACGTCAAACACGCAGCGGCCAAATTCGCGCGTCATGTCCGCCTGCAACTGCAGGCTGCGCTGCATGGTTTTGGGCGTGCCGCAGTAGTGGTCGCACACGGGCAGCGTGGGCGGTAGCGGGGCATCTGCGCCGTGCAGGGCGTCGCGCGGGTGGATGGACATGGTGTCTGAAATCTTGATGAGTATGTTGTGGTTGCCGGCTTGATAAGCCGGCGATGGTGCATTATATCAATTGGTATTTAGATACTATTTTGTTCTGCATATGGTTGCCGGCAACTTGTGCCGGCGATGGTGTGATACTTCACAAGTGTATGAAAAAGCCGCAGCGCCTCGGGGAGGAAGCGGCTGCGGCCTTTGTGTGCACATGGCGCGGGCGCGTCAGAGCAGGGACTGCACGGCGTCGCGTTCGCCCAGCAGCTCGGCGAGCGTGGCCTGGATTTTTTCCTGGCTGAAGGCGTCCATTTCCAGCCCTTCCACCACTGTGTATTTGCCGCCTTCGCAGGTGACAGGGAAGCCGAACACCACTTCATTCGGAATGCCGTACCAGCCCTGCGAGGGCACGCCCATCGTCACCCATTCGCCGCCGGTGCCCAGCGCCCAGTCGCGCATGTGCTCGATGGCGGCGTTGGCGGCGCTGGCCGCCGACGACAGCCCGCGCGCCTCAATGATGGCCGCGCCGCGCTTGCCCACGGTGGGCAGGAACACATTGGCGTTCCACTCCTGGTCGCCAATCATGTCCTTGACGCTGGCGCCGTCCACGGTGGCAAAGCGGTAATCCGCATACATGCTGGGCGAGTGGTTGCCCCACACCGCCATGCGGCGGAAGTCCTTGACCGCCTTGCCGGTCTTGGCGGCAAGCTGGCTCAGCGCCCGGTTGTGGTCCAGGCGCAGCAGCGCGGTGAAGTTCGCCGCCTGCAGGTCGGGCGCGGATTTCATGGCGATGTAGGCGTTGGTGTTGGCGGGGTTGCCGACGACGACGACTTTCACGTCGCGGCTGGCGGAGGCGTTGAGCGCCTTGCCCTGCGCGGTGAAGATTTGCGCGTTGGCCTGCAGCAGGTCGGCGCGCTCCATGCCCTTGCTGCGCGGGCGCGCGCCCACGAGCAGGGCGTAATCGGTGTCCTTGAAGGCTTTGACGGGGTCAGAGTGCGCTTCCATGCCCGCGAGCAGCGGGAAGGCGCAGTCGTCCAGCTCCATCATCACGCCGCTGAGCGCCTTTTGCGCTTTTTCATCGGGGATTTCCAGCAGCTGCAGGATGACGGGCTGGTCCTTGCCCAGCATTTCGCCCGAGGCGATGCGGAAAAGCAGGGCATATCCAATCTGGCCGGCGGCGCCAGTGACGGCGACGCGAACGGGTTTTTTATTCATGGGAGATTCTCCTGCGGCGCGAGCGCGCCGCGCGTGTGGACAGCGAAAAAACAGCCGGCGAGTGTAGCCGCGTTTGCCTGCGGCGCGCTGACGCGCGGGGCGCTCTGCTACCATGCGCCGCGAAACCGCACACGGCGCGCAATGCCGTTTTTCCAAGGCGTGTGAAACCCCCATATGAACAGCGAAATCGCGGCTGCGCTGCGGCGCAGATTTTCCAATATCCATATTCCCAAGGGCGCGCTGGCAGCCGCGTGCCGCACCGCCGGCAAAGCGGCGGGCAAGGCGGCGCAGAACGCGCGTGTGCCGCGCCTGGCCGCGCCGCGTGCAGCCGTGTGTTTGCACCGCGCCGCAGCTCTGCTGATGTTTGCGCTGCTGCCGCTCGTGGTGTGGCTGTTTGACCGTTCAGTGACTTCCGAGATTGCGTTTGACGAATTCACTTCGGCGCTTGCCGCTGGCATGTGGATGGCGCCTGGCTGGCTGGTGCGGCTGGCGTGCGTGGCGCTGCTCTGGGCGCTGGCGCAGCACACGCTGGGCGGCCTGCGGCTGCTGGCGATGGATGTGTGGCCGCAGGCGCTGATGGCGCCGCGCGCGGCGCGCATCTAGGCGTGGGTGGGGATGGCGGCCAGCGCGCTGGTGGCGCTGCTGGCGGCAGTGTTCCTGATGGGGAGGGCATGACGATGCAGCGTTTTCGTGCCCCACGCGGCGCCGCGCGCGCCTGGCTGCTGCAGCGCGCCAGCGGCGCTGTGCTGGCGCTGTTTGCGCTTGTGCTGCTGGTGCAGGTGGCGCGTGCGCCGCGACCTTTTGGCTACGACGCCTGGGCCGGCATTTTTGCCGCGCATTCCATGAAGATGCTCACCTTTGCCGCAACGCTCGCGCTGGTGCTGCACGTCTGGCGCGGGGTGCGCGGCATCTGGCGTGACTGGGTACGCTGGCCGGCGCTGCGGCTGGCGCTGCACATGTTTTCGGCGGTGTGGCTGCTGGTGTGCCTGGGCTGGATGGCGCAGGTGCTCTGGCGGTTGTAAGGGGGGCGCGCGATGGGCTACAGCAGGCAAGAGGTGAAGCAGCGCGCGTTTGACGCGCTGGTTGTGGGCGCGGGCGCTGCCGGGCTGCGCGCGGCGCTGGAACTGGCGCGTGCGGGGCGCAGCGTGGCGGTGCTTTGCAAGGAGCACGCGCTGCGCGCGCCCACGGTGGGC
>JAFRYL010000026.1 GCA_017437605.1 Ottowia sp.
CCTGTCGGTGCAGATAGTGCGAGAGAAAATGTTGCTCGTTGCGGTGGCTGTCGCGCACTTCGTCAAAATGCGTGCGGAAGTATTCAAGAATATCCGGGTGCGCGCCCAGCTCAAAACGGTAGACGGAAGAATTTCCAATAATGCGTTTCCACACGCGCCACCAGCGCGCATAGTCGCGGATGATTAAAAACTTGCCGGGCTGGGTGAAAAAATCGTCCAGCGCGCCGGTGATGACCACATCCAAATCAAGAAACAATGCCGTGCCGCGCAGCCCGTGTTTTTCGCTCAAGTCGGGGCTGAAGGTGGTGAGCTTCAGCCAGCCGCGCTCGGGTGCGCCAGCGGGCAAGTCCAGCGGCGGGATGGGCAGGCAGCGCACGGCGGGGTTGATGCCAGCGGCATCGTCCGTGAGGCAGACGAAGTGGAAGTCGCCCGCCAGATGGCGGCGCACCATGCCGTAGAGCCGGTTGACGTATTCGGGGCCGTATTTCCTGCCCCATTTCATGCAGAGAATGTGGCGCGCACCGGCTTGTTCTGCGGGTGGTGTGCTCAGGTTTTCTTCGGTCATGCCGTCAGCCCTGGCTGGAGCGCCCTTTTTTCAGCGAGCGTTGCTTGGGGCGCGCTTTTTTCAGCTTGCCGCCTGCGGACAGGCGCTGGTTGCCGAGCACGCGCACAAAGCGCACTTCGGGGCGCTGTCCGCCGCGCGAGCTGTAGCGCAGCACTTTCACGTCGCGCGGTGCGGCGCGGCGCGGTTTGCCGTCGTCGTCGGCGGGCGCATCACTTTTTTCCGGCAGTGGGCGCCAGAGCACGAGCAGGCGCCCGATGTGTTGCACAAAGGCGGCGTTCAGGCGCTCGGCGAGTTCTTCGCCCATTTCGGTGCGTTCTTCGCGCTCGGCTTCGAGCACGCGCACCTTCACCAGTGCGTGCGCGGCAAGCAGGGTGTCGATTTCTTGCACGGCAGCGTCCGAGAGGCCATTGCTGCCGATGTGCGCCAGCGCCGGCAGGTGGTGCGCCTGCGCGCGCAGGGCGCGGCGGCGCGCGGAAGAGAGTTCAAGTTGCGGCATGGGCGGCGATTATGGAGGCGACAATGCGCGCCATGACGCAACGCACCAATCCTCCAAGGAAAAAAACTGTTTCCGCCGCGCGCCCGTCGCCGGACAAACCGCAGGACAGGCGCCGCAAAAGCAGCAAGGTCAACCGCGCGTGGCTGCACGAGCATGTGACTGACCCCTACGTGAAGCTCGCGCAAAAGGAGGGCTACCGCGCGCGCGCCGCCTACAAGCTCAAGGAAATTGACGAAAGCTGCCGCCTGCTGCGCCCGGGCTGCCGCGTGGCGGATTTGGGCGCGGCGCCGGGGGCGTGGAGCCAGTACGTGCGCCGCCGGCTGGCAGGAAAAGGAGCGGCGCCCGGGGCGCTGCCGGGGCTTATCGTGGCGCTGGATTTGCTGCCTATGGAGCCGATTGAGGGCGTGCAATTCATTCAGGGCGATGTGCGCGAGGCGACCACGCTTGCGCGCCTGCACGAGGCGGTGGGCGGCGAGCCGCTGGATGTGGTGCTTTCGGACATGGCGCCCAACCTGTCGGGCATCGCCGCCAGCGACGCGGCGCGTGTGGCGCATCTGGTGGAAACGGCGCTGGAGTTTGCGCTGGAGCATCTGAAGCCCGATGGCGCGCTGCTGGTGAAGCTCTTTCACGGCAGCGGCTACAGCCAGCTCGTGCGCCTGTTCAAAGACCATTTCCGCGAGGTTCGCGCCATCAAGCCGCGTGCCTCGCGCGAGCGTTCAGCGGAAACTTTTCTGCTTGGGCGGGGACTGAAGCAACCTCCTGCCAGCATGCAGCCCTTGAAGTGCCTAGAATGAGCCGCACCTGCACGCGCTGGCGTGCCAGTTTTCCACGACTTCGGAGCGTGACGTTTTGAACAACCAGATGTTTTCCAAGGTGGCCTTGTGGCTGCTTATCGCGATGGTGCTCTACACCGTCTTCATGCAGTTTGGCGAGACGGCCAAGCTCGCCAACGCGCCCATGCACATGGCGTATTCGGACTTTGTGCAGCAGGTGCGCAGCGGCTCGGTGAAGCAGGTCAGCATCCCCGACAACCTGAGCGGCGGCGACATCCTCGCCGTGATGAACGACGGCAGCAAGGTGCAGGTACACGCCACGGGCTATGACCGTGGGCTGGTGGGCGACCTGATTGACAACGGCGTGAAGTTTGACGTGAAGCCGCGCGATGACGGCTCGCTGCTCACCACGCTGCTCATCAGCTGGGGGCCGATGCTGCTGCTCATTGGCGTGTGGGTGTACTTCATGCGCCAGATGCAGGGCATGGGCAAGGGTGGCGCGTTCGGTTTCGGACGCAGCAAGGCGCGCATGCTGGATGAAAACAACAACCAGATTACCTTTGCCGACGTGGCCGGCTGCGACGAGGCCAAGGAAGAAGTCAAGGAAGTGGTGGACTTCCTGCGCGACCCGCAGAAGTTCCAGAAGCTCGGCGGCCGTATTCCGCGCGGGCTGCTGCTGGTGGGGCCGCCCGGCACGGGCAAGACGCTGCTGGCCAAGTCCATTGCGGGCGAGGCCAAGGTGCCCTTTTTCAGCATCAGCGGCTCGGACTTCGTGGAAATGTTCGTGGGCGTGGGCGCGGCGCGCGTGCGCGACATGTTTGAAACCGCCAAGAAAAACGCGCC
>JAFRYL010000027.1 GCA_017437605.1 Ottowia sp.
ACCCCCACCACCAAGCTCGTGGCCACCGTCACCAAGGAAGCGCCGCCTCCGACGCCCGGCCCGACGCCTACACCCGACCCGACGCCTACACCCGACCCGGCGCCTACACCCGACCCGGCGCCCTCCGGCGGCGATTCCTCCTCGCCCACCATGGGTGAACTTGGGCTGCTGCTTTCCGGCCTCGCACTCGCAGGCGCGGCTGCTCCTGCCCTGCGCCGGCGTGAGCGCAAAGCGCGCAAGCAGGACTGACAAAAGGAATCCCCTCGCCCCCGCGATAGCTGGGGGAGAGGGTGCAGGGTGAGGGGGCGCTGTGCTGCGGCAGCAGCACAGCGTGAACGCCTGGCACTAATGCAAGGCGCGCACATGCCCCGCACCAACCCACAAACCCCGCTTCGGCGGGGTTTTTATTGGTATACCTGCAAGGTATACATTTGTTTGCCGGCTTATGTTGCTGGCAAACAAATGATACCCACGGACAAACGCTTTTGCCCCTGCATGATGCGGGAGTGAGGGGAAAAAGAAACGCCCCCGCCGGCTGCGCCGGCAGGGGCGGTGTTTTCAGGCGCCAACGAGGGCGCCCGCCTCAGCCTGCCTGTGCCGCAGCAAGCTGGCGCACCTCGTCCAGGCTCATGCCGCTGTATTCGGCAATTTCGTCTGGCGGCAGCAAACCCCTTTTCAGCATCCGCAGCACCACCTGTATGCGCCCCTCCGTACGCCCCTCGGCCTTGCCCTCTGCACGCCCTTCCGCGCGCCCCTCTGCGCGCCCTTCATTCCAGATTTCTTCCGACATGCTGCCCATTTTTTTCGCTCCTTCTTCGCTGGTCTTGGTGTGGCGCACCGCGTGCGCCAGCCTCAACCCGCCTGCGCAGCAGCAAGCTGGCGCACTTCGTCCAGGCTCATGCCACTGCATTCGGCAATTTCATCAGGTGGCAGCAGCCCCTTTTTCAGCAAGCGCAGCACCATCTGCAGACGCTCTTCAAACCTGCCTCTGGCTTCGCCCTCTGCGCGCCCTTTGGCTTCGCCCTCTGCGCGCCCTTCATTCCAGATTTCTTCCGACATGCTGCCCATTTTTTCCGCTCCTTCTTCGCTGGTTTTGACGTGGCGCACCGCGTGCGCCAGCGTGGGGTTGAAGATAGCGCCGGGGTCGGCGCATTGCAAGTCGTGCATCAGGCGCGCGAGCGGCGTGGCGTCGCCCTGCTGCGTGCCGTTGACGTAGATGATGTGCAGCCCGTCGTCAAAAGGCTGCCCGGTTTCCGTGATGATGCGCTCGATGTGGTAGATGGGCAGCGCGCCGCCGAGCACGTCACCCTCGGTGATGAAGATGACGTAAAGCTGCGGCGCATCCTTGGCGGCTTGCCCCTTGGGCGCCAGCGCCATTTCAGCGGCGCTCGCATGCGAGGCCGCGCGGCGCGGCGCTACCATCGCCCCTTTTCACCCGCCATGTCTGACGCCCAACCCCGCCTGACCCACGAGCGCGCCGCTTCCGGCGCGTCGGTGGCGCTGCAGGGGCAGTGGACGGCGCAGCAGCTTGGCAACCGCCGCGTGTGGCGCGCGCTGCAGCGCGCGCTGGCCGCTGCGCCGGCGGATGCGGCGTGGGATTTGAGCGGCGCGCAAGCCTTTGACCATCTTGGCGCACTGCTGCTCTGGCAGCACTGGGGGCGGCGCTGGCCGCAGAACCTGCTTGCCAGCGATGTGCAACGCGCGGTGCTGGAGCGCGTGGCCGAAGCGCCCGCGCAGACCGCCACGCCGCGCGGCGCCTCGCTTGCGGCGCAGTTTGATGCGCTGGGCAAAGGCGTGCTTGAGGCGCTCGTGCAATTGCGCGACTTCATCGCCCTCATGGGGCAGCTTGCGCTGGACTGCATCGCCGTGCTGCTGGCGCCGCGCAAGATGCCGTGGCGCGATTTTTCTGGCAGCCTGCACCGCATCGGCGCGCAGGCGCTGCCGATTACGGCGCTCGTAGGCTTTTTGATTGGCGTGGTGCTGGCCTACCTGATGAGTCAGGTGCTGCGGCAGTTTGGCGCCGAGACTTTCATCGTCAACATTCTTGGCCTTGCGCTGGTGCGCGAGCTTGGCCCGCTGCTGGGCGCGGTGCTGGTGGCGGGGCGCAGCGGCTCCTCCATTACGGCGCAGATAGGCGTGATGCGCGTGACGGAAGAACTGGACGCGATGCGCGTGATGGGCATTCCCACCGGGCTGCGGCTGGTGCTGCCGCGCGCGCTGGCGCTGGCCGTGGCCATGCCGCTGATTGCCGTGTGGACGACGCTGGCGGCGCTGCTGGGCGGCATGATTGCCTCGGATTTGGCGTTGGGCATCACCTCCAGCTACTTTATGAGCGAGTTGCCCAAGGCCGTGCCGATTGCCAACCTGTGGCTGGCGTGCGCCAAGGCCGCTGCGTTTGGCGTGGCAATTGCGCTCATCGGCTGCCACTACGGGCTGCGCGTGAAGCCCAATACAGAAAGTCTGGGGCAAGGCACAACTTCCTCGGTGGTCACGGCGATTACCTCCGTCATTCTGATTGACGCCCTCTTTGCCGTGCTGTTCAAGAGCGTGGGGCTGGACATATGAGCGACGAGGCCGCCTTCACCCTGCCCGCGCCGGGGCAGCCCATCATTGAGGTGAAGAACCTCTGCAACCGCTTTCCCACGGGCGGCGGCGGCGTGCAGGTGGTGCATGACGGGCTGGATTTGGCGGTGCTGCGCGGCGAAGTGCTCACGCTCGTGGGCGGCTCGGGCACGGGCAAAACCACGCTGCTGCGGCAAATCGTGGGGCTGGACGCGCCCACCAGCGGCAGCGTGCGCGTGCTTGGCCTCGCGCCCGCGCAGTTGCAGGGCGCGGGGGCGGCGGCGCGCGTGGGCATGCTGTTTCAGCAGGGCGCGCTGTTTTCGGCGTTTAGCGTGCTGGAAAACATTGCGCTTCCGCTGCGCGAGACGGGGGCGGTGCCCGCCGCCACAGCGCGCGAAGCGGCCATGCTCAAGCTCCGCATGGTGGGGCTGAACGAGGGCGACGCGCACAAGATGCCCGCGCAACTCTCCGGCGGCATGGTCAAGCGCGTGGCGCTGGCGCGCGCGCTGGCGATGGACCCGCCGCTGCTCATGCTGGACGAACCCACCGCCGGGCTGGATCCGGAAAGCTCGGACGCCTTCGTCGCCCTGCTGCGCGAAGTGCAGCGCGACCTCGGCCTCACCGTCGTCATGGTCACGCACGATTTGGACACGCTGTTTGAGCTGTCCAGCCGCGTGGCCGTGCTTGCCGAGCGGCGCATCATCATCGCTGCGCCCGTGCCCGAAGTGCTCGCCTTCGAGCACCCCTTCATCAAAGAATTTTTCCTGGGCGAACGCGGCCAGCGCGCCATGCAGCTCCTGAAGCAGCGCCGCGCCGCCCCCGCTCCACAAGGAGGAACTCCGCATGGAAAGTAAATCGCACGCGCTCGCCGCCGGAGCCTTTGTGCTCGTCGTGCTTGGCCTGCTCATTGCGCTCGCCGCCTGGCTGATGAGCGACAACTCTGTCACTGTGGGCTACGAAATGGTCACGCGCGACGCCGTCACCGGCCTGCAGGAGCAGGCGCCCGTGCGCTACAAGGGCGTGGAAGTGGGCAAAGTCACCGACATCAGCTTCAGCCCCGAAGGGGAAGTGCGCGTGCGCCTGGCCGTCTCGCCCGACACCCCGGTGACCCAGTCCACCTACGCCACGCTCAACCTGCAGTGCGTCACTGGCCTGTCCTTTGTGCAACTCAACGACCATAGCGACGGCGACCGCGCCCCGCTTGCCGCCGGACCGAACAGCGTGCCGCGCATTCCGCTGCACCCCGGGTTGCTGAGCGAAATGAGCGACCGCGCCGGCGCCCTCGTGGAAAAAACCACCCTCGCCATTGACCGCATCAACCAGTTGCTTGACGACGGCAACCAGACCTCCATCTCCGAAGTGCTCGCTGAAAGCGCCGCCGCCATGCGCCGCTTCAACAGCCTGCTCGAACGCAGCGACATTCCCACCCTTGTGCGCGAGGGCAACGACGCGCTGCGCAGCGTGCGCGCCGCCGCTGACCAGGTGGACAAAGCAGCGGGCGAACTGACCGTCGTCGCGCGCGACGCAAAAACCGCGCTGCACACCGTCACCGCTCCCGGCGGCACCCTCAGCCGGCTGGACGACAGCGTGGAAGCCATCGCCTCCGACACCCTGCCGCGCTTCACCCGCCTCACCAACGACGCCAGCCGCGCCCTGCGCCGTCTGGAAGGCATCGCCGGACAACTCCAGTCCAACCCCCAGGCCCTGCTCTACGGCAACGGCGCCATTCCGCCCGGCCCGGGCGAATCGGGCTTCTCCACCGCTGCCCCGCAACGCTGAAAAAGGCACACACCATGCACAAAACCGCCGCCGCCCTCCTGCTTTCGCTGCTGCTTGCCGCCTGCTCTGCCATACCGCAGGCGCCCCAGCGCCCACACATCTGGGACATGGGCGCCCCACCCGCACCGCAAAGCACCGCACCGCAAGGCGCCGCCCTCAGCCTCTGGCGCGTGCGCGCCACCCCCGCGCTCGACAGCGACGCCATTCTCTACCGCCTCCTCTACGATGCCGAGGGCGACCTCCAGCCCCGCCCCTACGCCCACTCACGCTGGTCCATGAGCGTGCCGCAACTGCTTGACCAGCACATCAGCGCGCGGCTCGCCGCCAGCCGCCCCGTGCTCGACGCCGCCGGCGACCGCCCCGCCGACCTGGACCTGCGCCTGACGCTGGAAGAATGCGCCCAGCACTTCAGCAGCCCCGAAAAAAGCGCCGGCGTCATTCGCCTGCGCGCCACCCTCTTCAACGGACAAACCCATCGCCTCATCGCCCAGCGCAACTTCAGCGCCAGCCACCCCGCCCCCACACCCGACGCCGCCGGCGGCGTGCAAGCCCTGCGCGCAGCCGCAGGCGACATCGCTGACCAGCTTGACGCCTGGCTGCGCCAGCACGACACGCCCAAGGCGGAACAAGTCAAATGATGGGTATCAACTGCTTGCCGGCTTCATAAGCCGGTGATGAAACATAGATACCTTAAGTACGCAGTAAAACACCTCAAAAAACCGCCCCGTGAGGCGGTTTTTCACATGGGCAGCAAACGCACGCGGCAGCGTTTCGCGTCCAGCGTCAGGAAAGCGCCCTGTTCAAGCTCGGCGCGCATTTGCCGCAGCACCACTGCAAGCACGGGCGCCATCGTTTCTGGCTGCGCCTGTTCATCGCGCAACTGGATAACGCTTGGACTTTGCTGCCGTGAGGCGTACAGCAAGGCACCAAAATCCAGGTCGCGCGTAAAAATCACATAGCCGTTTTGCGCCGCATATTCCATGAGCGCGCTGTCGGGGGCGCCCTTGCTGCCCACGGACGACCAATGCTCCGCCTCCACCCCGCAAGCGTGCAGCGCCGGCACCCAGCGCGGGGAAAGGTTCATGTCCAGCAGCAGCTTCATGCCGCTGCCGCTTCCAGTTGCACTTCGCGCTCCTGCACGCGCCATGCGGCGTAGCGCAGCGCCTGCATCACATCGTCGCGCTCCAGATAGGGGTAATCCGCCAGCAGCGCGTCTATGCCCGTGCCCGCGCCGATTTCCCCAACAATCATTCCCACCGTCACGCGCGTGCCCTTCACGCACGGCTTGCCACCCATCACGCCCGGGGTTTGGGTGATGCGGTCAAACGCAGTTGTTCCCGTCATGCTGCACCTCTTTCATGGAGCGCGCATCGTACAACGCGCACGCAGCAGCGGGCGGAACATCTTTTTTCAGGCATTTTTTCGCATACCCGCAATATATGCATTTCATCACCGGCTTATGTTGTCGGTGATGATGCGCTGACTGTCAGAGTATCGCCATCCACGTCCCATTCCGCGAGCGATTGCCCCATGCGCACGCGCGCGCCGGGCGCAAGCGCCGCGTCAAAGCGCAGGTGCGGCTCCTGCCAGAGCGCGACGACGGTGGAACCCATCAAAAAGCGCCCCATTTCCTGCCCGCGCTGCAGCGTGACGCTGCGCGGCACGTAGTCCCAGTGGCGCAGCCCGGCGCTGCGCGGCGGGTGCACGCGCCCGTGCCAGACGGTCGCCACGCTGCCCACAATCGCCGCGCCCACCAGCACCAGCGCCATCAGGCCGTGCGGCGTGTCAAACACGCACACCACGCGCTCGTTGCGCGCGAGCAAGTCCGGCACCGCGCGCGCCAGCGCCGGATTGACGCTGAACAGCCGCCCGGGAACGTAGTCCATGCGCGTCAGCGTGCCGTCGCAGGGCATGTGCACGCGGTGGTAGTCGCGCGGGCTGAGGTAGATGCAGGCAAACTGCCCGCCGGCAAAACGCCCCGCCAGCGCCTCGTCGCCCGCCAGCAGCGCGGTAGCACTGTAGCTGCGCCCCTTGGCCTGAATCAGGCGGCCTTGCTCAATGGCGCCGAACTGCGTCAGCACCCCGTCCACCGGGCTGAGGCAGCCCGCCGCCCCCAGCGGGCGCGCGCCCTCGCGCAGCGCGCGCGTGAAAAAGTCGTTGAAGCAGGTGTAGCCCTCCGGCTCGCGCACGGCGGCATCGGTCATGTCCACACGATAGCGCGCGATGAAGCGGCGAATCAGCGCATGCGTCAGCCCCCCCATGCGCGCATTGGCGAGGCTGCCGGCGCAGGCGGTGAGCAGGTGCGCGGGCATCAGGTATTGCGGCAGCGCGGTCAGGGCATCGCGGACAGAACAGGTGGGCATGGCGGTCTCGTGTGCAAAAGCGGAGAGCGTAACCGCAAGCGCGCCGGCGCTTGAAAGCGGCGCGGCCGCCCGCATCTGGGAGCCTTTCCACCAGATTCCTCTGCCATGAAACCCCAGAAATATGAATTCCAGACCGAAGTGGCCAGGCTGCTTCACCTGGTCACGCATTCGCTGTATTCCAACCGCGAGATTTTTTTGCGCGAGCTGATTTCCAACGCCTCGGACGCCTGCGAGCGCCTGCGTTTTGAGGCGCTGGAAAAACCCGAACTCTATGGCGGCCAGCCCGATTTGCGCATCCGCATCAGCCTTGACAAGGACAAAAAAACCATTTCCATTGCCGACACCGGCATTGGCATGAGCGCCGCCGACGCCATAGAAAACCTCGGCACCATTGCCCACAGCGGCACGCGCGCCTTCATGCAGCAGCTTGAAAGCGGAAAAACTGCAGACGCGCAAATGATAGGGCAGTTTGGCGTGGGCTTTTATTCCGGCTTCATTGTCGCCGAAAAAATTGAAGTCTTTTCACGCCGCGCGGGTTTGGCCGCAGAAGAAGGCGTGCATTGGACAAGCGACGGCAGCGGCGAATTTGAAGTGGAACCCGCCACGCTGCCCGAGCGCGGCACCACCGTCACCCTGCATGTGCGCGATGATGCGCTGGAATTTGCCGACGGCTGGCGGCTGCGCGAACTGATTGCGCGCTATTCCGACCATATTGCCCTGCCCATAGAAATGGAAGAAGAAAAATGGGAAGAGGGCGAAGAGGGAAAACCCGGCAAGATGGTCAAAACCGGCAAGTGGGAAGCCGTCAACCAGGCCACGGCGCTGTGGACGCGCGCGAAAAAAGATATTACCGAGGAACAAGCCTCGCAGTTTTATCAGCAGCTTGCGCACGACTGGCAGCCGCCATTGACATGGAGCCTGCACCGCGTGGAAGGCAGCACGGAATATACGCAGCTTTTGTATATTCCCAGCCATGCGCCGCTGGACCTGTGGGAGCGCGAGCGCAAGGAGGGGCTGAAACTCTATGTGCGGCGCGTCTTCATCATGGACGATGCCGAGCAGCTCCTGCCGCGCTATCTGCGCTTTGTCAAGGGCGTGGTGGATTCCGCTGATTTGCCGCTCAATGTCAGCCGCGAGATTTTGCAGGAAAGCCGCGACGTGCGCGCCATACGCGAGGGCAACACGCGCCGCGTGCTCGCCATGCTGGAAGACATGGCTAAAGAAAAACCCGCCGAACACACTGAAAAAGAAGAAAAACCGGAAGAAAAAACGCCCGATTACCACACGTTCTGGCGCGAGTTTGGCGCCGTCATCAAGGAAGGCATTGGCGAAGATGGCGCCAACCGCGAGCGCATTGCGCGCCTGCTGCGCTATACCAGCACGGCGGGCGATTTTGTGTCGCTCGCTGATTACAAGGCGCGCATGAAAGAGGGCCAAAAAGCCATCTACTACATTTGCGCCGACAGTCAGGAAGCCGCCGCCGGCAGCCCGCAGCTTGAAGCCTTCCGCAAAAAAGGCATTGAAGTGCTGCTCATGGGCGACCGCGTGGACGAATGGGCGATGAACTGGCTGCGCGAGTTTGACGGCACACCGCTGCAATCGGTGGCGCGCGGCGCCGCCGATTTGGATGAATTGCAGGATGAGGCGGAGAAAAAAGCCTTTGACGCCGCCAGCGAGCAGGCCAAACCGCTGATTGAAAAACTGAAAACCGCGCTTGGCGACGCTGTTTCCGACGTGCGCGCCACCGCGCGCCTTGTGGATTCACCCGCCTGCCTCGTGGTGAAAGACACGGATTTGAGCCTGCAAATGGCGCGCATTTTGCGGCAGGCGGGGCAAACGCTGCCCGAGGTGAAACCCATCCTGGAAATCAACCCCGCGCACGCACTGATTCAGAAAATGGAAGCCTCGCCCGAGCATTTTGACGACATGGCACATATCCTGCTTGACCAGGCGCTGCTCGCCGAAGGGCTGATGCCGCGCGACGCCGCCGCCTACCTGCGCCGCGTCAATGCACTGTTGGCGTAATGCAAGGGTATTGCATCATCGCCGGCTTGTTGAGCCGGCGATGCAGTACATATTTGACATGTATTTGAAGAAGAACGGATACATGTCTAATCAACATTTCATTGCCGGCTTATAAAGCCGGCGACGAAGTGATACCGTCGCAGTTTTAAATGCAGGGGCGCCCCTTGTGGGCGCCCGTTTTGTATGTGCGCTGGCACGCGGCCATAAAAACGGGCGGGCACAAGACCCGCCCCTACTGAGCGTGCGTCAAGCGCGCGTCACGCGCGCTGGACGTCGGCGAACGGCCAGGCGTAGTTGGGATTGATGGTGGTGTGTACCGCCGGCGTGTTCCCGCTGCTTCCGTCCTTGGCGCGGCGCGCGGACGGCGACTGTTTGCGGGCAGCGGTTTTGCGTGGCGCCGCCGGACGCTCAATTGGCGCCCCCAGCGCGGCTTCAATGGCGGGTGGCTCTGCCGGCGCGGTGCGGCGCGCTGGCGGACGGCGGACAGCCTTGCGCGCCGGCGTGGGCGCCGTGGCGGGCGGGACGATGTTGGACGGAGGCATCACAGCCCGGCTTCTGGCGGCAACAGCACGCGCGGGCGCTGATGGACTTTCCGGCGGTCTGGCGACTCTTGTTCTGGCGCCTGTCATGGAACCTTCTTTCTTCAATGCACAAAGGGCGGCTGCACGGGCAGCGCGCCCCACACGCGCCCTGTCCGGACGCAAACGCGCGATTATGGATTTTTTGGCGCAAATATGCAAATGCTGTGCGGTCGCTACTGGCGTGCCACGCCGCAAGCGCCGTGCGCCTCACGCGGAAAGCGCTGCGCGCCCCAGCCCAGCGCGCGGCGCAGGCGCTGCCAGTCAAAGCCGCTGCCCGGGTCACGTTTGCGCCCGGGGGCGATGTGTTCGTGCCCGGCAATGCCCTCGATGGGGTAGCGGCGCGCAATGCTGACGCACAGGCGCTCAAGCACCGCATATTGCGCGGCTTCAAAGGTGTCGCCCTCCTGCCCTTCCAGCTCAATGCCCACGGAGTAGTCGTTGCAGTTCGTGCGCCCACGCCATTCGGACACGCCGGCGTGCCAGGCGCGCTCGTCGCAACTGACGAACTGCCAGAGCGCCCCGTCCCGGCGAATGAAAAAGTGCGCGGAGACCTGCAGCCCGCGTATGTCCTGAAAAAAGGGGTGCGCGTCCCAGTCCAGCCGGTTGGTGAACAACTGCGCCACGGCATCGCCACCGTAGCTGCCGGGCGGCAGGCTGATGGAATGCACGACGATGAGGCGCACAGCTTCCCCCGCCGGACGCGCACCGAAATTGGGCGAAGGCAGCGCGCGCGCACCGCTCCACCAGCCGCTGCGCCACGCGCGGCGCCAGTGTGGGGCGCTCACTCCTCGCCCTGCTCGCCGCCAGGCGGCACGATGCCCAGGCGCGACATGCGGTAGCGAATCTGCCGCAGGTTCATGCCGAGCTTGGCGGCAGCGGCAGTGCGGTTGAAGCCGGTGCTCTGCAGCGCCTGCAGCAGCACTTCGCGCTCGCGGTCTTTCAGCCACTCGTCCAGGTCTGTGGGCAGTTCGGCAAAGCCGCTGGTGATGGGCGTGAATCCCGATGTGGGCGCAGCGGGCGCAAACCCTGACACGGGCGGTGGCGGCGCATACGCTGCACCATGCGGCGGCATGGCGGGCATGACAGGCGTGGCCGCCACGTCGGGCGGCGGCGCGGTGGACAGTTCGTCCTCGGGCACGACGCCGAAGTTGGAATCGCCCGCCTCGCCCAGTGCCACGGCGCGATACAGCAGGTTTTCCAGCTCGCGCACGTTGCCGGGAAGCTGCGCGCTGCTCAACTCGCGCATCTGGCTGCCGGAGATGTGCAGCGCCTCGCTGCCTGTGTCGCGCGCGATGCGCGCCAGCAGCGTATGCACAAGCGCGGGAATGTCCTCGCGCCGCTCGCGCAGCGGCGGCACGGTGATTTCAATCACGTTCAGGCGGTAATACAAGTCCTGCCGGAAGCGCCCCGAGCGCACACCGGCTGCCAGGTCGCGGTGCGTGGCGCTGACGATGCGCACGTCCACATCTTCTTCCTGCGTGGCGCCGAGCGGGCGCACGCGCCGCTCCTGAATGGCACGCAGCAGCTTGGCCTGCATGGACAGGGGCAACTCGCCGATTTCGTCCAGAAACAGGGTGCCGCCGTGCGCAGCCTGGAAAAAGCCATCGCGGTCTTGCACCGCGCCGGTGTAGGAGCCTTTGCGCGCGCCGAAGAACTCGGCCTCCAGCAGGTTTTCGGGAATGGCGCCGCAGTTCACGGGCACGAAGGGGCCATCGGCGCGGTGGCTGCAGGCATGAATGGCCAGCGCCACCAGCTCCTTGCCCGTGCCCGATTCGCCGCGCACCAGCACGGGCGCCATGCTGCGCGCCACCTTGACGATGCGCTGCTTGACGGTTTGCATCGCTGGCGATTCGCCCACGATGCGCGCCAGCGCCGCCTGCCCCACCTCGTCGGGCTGCCCGTCACCCGCATCGCACGGCGGCGGCAATGTGTCCGTTGTGGCCTCTGGTTGCGGCGCGGCGGCTGCGGCATGATGCTTCGGCGCGCCGCCGCCCGCCTGCTGCGGCGCAAAGATGGCAGCGCGCACCACGGCGCGAAACTGCTTCAAATCCACCGGCTTGGTCAGGTAGTCAAAGGCTCCGCTTTTGAGCGACTCCACGGCGTTTTCCGCCGAGCCGTAGGCGGTAATGACGATGCTGCGCTCGCGGCGCTGCCCGCGTGCAATGTCGCGCAGCAGCTCCAGCCCCTGCCCGTCGGGAAGGTTCATGTCGGTGATGAGCACGTCAAAGGACTGCTCAGCCAGCAGCGCGCGCGCCTCCGCCAGTGAGCCTGCCGAGAGAATCTGGTAGCCCTCGCGCACCAGCGAGAGTTCATAGAGGTTGCGCAAATCCGGCTCGTCGTCCACCACCAGCACGCGGGGCGCGGGGTCTGTGCTTGATTTCTTCATGTTGACTGCTCCTGCGGCGCCTCATGGTGCGCCGCGCCCGGCGCAGGCAAGCGCCGAAAGCTGATGTAAAAGCCGTTGCCTCCGCTGCTGCTGTCGTCTTCGCCCTTGCTGCGGCTCATGCGCTCGTAGCTGATGGCGGCGCCGTGGCGCTCGCACAGCTCGCGGCAAAGGAACAGCCCCAGACCGCTGGAGCGGCTTTCAGAGGAAAAAAATGGCTCAAAAAGATGGCGCTGCACGCCCGCTTCCAGCGGCGGGCCGTCGCTCCACACCAGCAGCGTCACCGCCGTGTGGCGCGCCGCGCGCGTGACCACCTGCAGCGCCGCCGCCCCGCGCGTGGCGTAGCGCGCAGCGTTGTCCAGCAGGTTGACGAGCACGCGGCGCAGGTGCTCGGGCGCAAACTGCACATACGCGCCCTCGGCCTGAAGCTGCACGCGCAGGCGCTCGCCGCAGCCGTGCTGCGCCGCCCACTCGTCGCAAAAGGCGCGCACATGTTCATCCAGCAGCATGGCCTCGCGCACCTCGCTGCTGTCGCTGCCCTGCGCGCGCGCCACGTCGAGCACATCGTCCACGATGCGCCCGAGACGCTGCGCGTTCTGCTGCACCATGCCCGTGAGCGTGCCCAGTTCGCTTTCCTGCAATTCTTCCGCCAGCAGCGCGTTGGCCTGCGTGATGGCGGCGAGCGGGTTGCGGATTTCGTGCGCCACCGCCGCCGACATGCGCCCCATGGCGGCGAGTTTTTCCGTGCGCAGGCGCGCTTCCATCTCGCGCTGGTCCTGCATGAACATCACGCACAGGCTCGCGCCGCCGATGGCGGGCGTGCGTTGCGTGCGCACTTTCAGGCGGCTGCTCGCCTGCGCCTCGTTGTGCAGGATGACTTCGCTGGCCTCCAGCGAACCACTCAAAAAGGTTTGCTGCGCAATGTGCGCCAGCGGCGTCCAAGCGGAGTTGTCGTCCAGGCTGAAGGTGTGCGCCGTCACCTCGTTGTCAGCGCTGAGCATGGCGCGCGCAGCGGGGTTGGCGGTGCGCACCACACCGGCGGCGTCCACCACCAGCACGCCGTCGGGCAGGGCTTCCACCACCATGTCGTTGACCATGCCCTGCACCTGCGCCTCAATGCGGTTTTTGCGCGCCACTTTTTCCTCGCGCGCCAGACGCAGCGCAATCTGGTTGGCCAGCAGCGCCAGCACCAGCAGCGCCGCGCCCATCAGCCCGGCCTGCACCAGCTGGTGCGAATCGTTGCGCGCCGTATGCGACATGTCCCAAAGCGCCAGCCCCAGCACCGCCAGCGCCGCCAGCGCCGCCGCGCCCAGGGCAATCAGGCGCGAGCCAAGCAGCGCCGCCATGAGCACAGACAGCACCAGAATGGGCGCGTAGTTCACATTCGTTGTCTGCGCCTGCGCGAGCACGAAAAACAGCAAATCCAGCGCCAGCGCCACGAGCCAGAGGCGGTCCGGGCGCCCGTTGGCATCGTAGGGGCGGCCAAAAGTGCGCGCCAGCACCGTCGCGGTGGCATACGCCAGACAGAACCAGAGCAGCAACATGGAAGGTCGCTGCGCGCCGTGCCCGTCCCACGCCGCCAGCGCGTGCATGGACAAAATGGCCAGCCCCAGCAACGCGCGCGCGGACATGAAGTTCGTCCACAGGCGCGCAAAGTCCGAGTGCTGCTGCCCGTCCGCCTCAACGGCGGCGGCGGTGCTGCCGCCCCCGTCCCGTGGTGTGAAGTCGCCAAACCAGCTATGGCGCGAAGGCGGAAACGTGGATTGCATCTCTGGCACTGAAAAACTTCGCGGGCGCGCGCTGCTTCTGCTGTCCTACGGCGTACGCCCCAGCAGCACTTCCAGCACGAAGCGCGAACCGACGTAGCCCAGCAGCAGCAGCACGCTGCCCGCGTACAGCATGTGTACCGCACGCCGCCCGCGCCAGCCCAGCCACCAGCGCCCCGCCAGCAGCACGGCAAACACCAGCCACGACAGCAGCGTAAACACGCGCTTGTGGTCCCAGCGCCAGGCGCCGCCGCCACCAAAAAACAGCCCCACGAGCATGGTCAGCGTCAGCAGCACAAAGCCCGCGCCCACGAAGCGGAACATCAGGCGCTCGAGCGTGAGCAACGGCACGCCGCCGCCCTCTTCCACGCGCGCCGGGCGGCGCTGGCGCATCTGGCGCTCGAGGCGGTTCATCATCCAGCCATGCACCACGGCAGCGGCCATCAGCCCATAGGCCGCGATGCCCAGCGCCCAGTGCAGCGGCAGCAGCGGCGACGTGGTCGCCGGCAGCGCCGCCCCAGGGAACAGCACTGACAACAGCACCGTCACCGCGCCAAAACCCGCCAGCGCCCAGCGCGCGCGCATTTGCGGGTACAGCCGGCTTTCCACCACATACGCCGTGAGCACCAGCCACACCGTAATGGAAAGCGCCTGCGCAAAGCCAAAGTGCGGCTGCCCGTGCAGCAAATCCCACGCCAGCAGCGCTGCGTGCAACGCCCACGCCAGCAGCATCACGAGCCGTGCCTGCTCCGAGCCAATGCGGCGCGCCGCCAGCGCAAGCACGGCGTACGCCGCCGCCGCTGCTGCGGCCAGCAGCCATCCAACAGGAGAAACGCCCTCTAAAATCATGCGCGCAGTGTATAGCGGCGCTGGCGCCCGCTCCCTTTTCCTTGCTTCGGGCGCGCGGCGCCTTTGTTTTTGTTCAACACATGGCCTCCACCCTCACCGACAAACTCTCCGCCCTCGTCAAGCGCGTCAGCGGCCAGGCCCGCATCACCGAAAGCAACGTGGCCGACATGCTGCGCGAAGTGCGCATGGCGCTGCTGGAAGCGGACGTGGCCCTGCCCGTGGTGCGCGACTTCATCGCCCGCGTCAAGGAAAAGGCGCTGGGGCAGGAAGTCATCGGCAGCCTCAAACCCGGGCAGGCGCTCGTGGGCATCGTGCAGCGCGAACTCAGCGCCACCATGGGCGAGGGCGTGAGCGACATCAACCTCGCCGCGCAGCCGCCCGCCGTCATTCTCATGGCGGGGCTGCAGGGTTCGGGCAAAACCACGACGACGGCCAAACTCGCGCGCCTGCTCATCAAGCAGCGCAAAAAGAAAGTGCTCACCGTCTCCGGCGACGTGTACCGGCCTGCCGCCATCGAGCAGCTCAAAACCGTCACCGCGCAGGCAGGCGCCGACTGGTTCCCGTCTGCGCCCGAACAAAAACCGCTGGACATCGCCCGCGCCGCGCTCGAACACGCGCGCACGCACTACTACGACGTACTCATCGTGGACACCGCCGGGCGCCTCGCCATCGACGAAGTGCTGATGCAGGAAATCCGCACCCTGCACGAAGCCCTGAACCCGGTGGAAACCCTCTTCGTCGTCGATGCCATGCAGGGGCAGGACGCCGCCAACACCGCCAAGGCGTTCAAGGACGCGCTGCCGCTCACCGGCATCGTGCTTACCAAGATGGACGGCGACTCGCGCGGCGGCGCGGCGCTCTCCGTGCGGCAGATTACCGGCGCGCCCATCAAGTTTGCCGGCACCTCGGAAAAGCTCGACGGCATCGAAATCTTTGACGCCGAGCGCCACGCCGGGCGCATCCTCGGCATGGGCGACGTGGTCGCCCTCGTGGAGCAAGTCGCCGCCAACGTCGATTTGCAATCCGCCAAAAGCCTGGTGGAAAAAGTCACCAAGGGCAAAGGCTTTGACCTGCAGGACTTCCTCGAACAACTCCAGCAGATGCAGCAGATGGGCGGCCTTGGCAACCTCATCGACAAACTCCCCGCGCAGCTTGCCGCCAAAGCCGGCGAAGCCGACTTGGATCGCGCCGAAAAAGAGCTGCGCCGCAAAACCGGCATCATCTGCAGCATGACCCCTGAGGAGCGCCGCAAACCCGAACTCCTCAAGGCCAGCCGCAAACGCCGCATCGCCGCCGGCGCCGGCGTGCAGGTGCAGGAAATCAACCGCCTGCTCAAAGAGTTTGAACAAATGCGCAGCGTGATGAAACAGTTCAAAGGCGGCGCCATGATGAAAATGCTGCGCAAACTTGGCGGCATGGGCGGCGGCGGGCTGGGCGGCCTCGGCAAACTGCTTGGCGGCGGCATGCCGCCCCTGCCGCCCGGGTTTGGGCGCTAATCGGGACGGGAAACACCTGATACCTATCGGTAGCACATATCATTGCCGGCTTAAGTTGCCGGCAACCATATGATACCCATTCAAAACACACAAAAAAACGGACGCCGGAGGCGTCCGTTTTTGTTTGGCTGAACGCGCGCTCAGTCCTTGAGCTTGGCTTTCAGGTATTCGCGGTTCAGGCGCGCGATGTTGGCCACCGAAATCCCCTTGGGGCATTCTTTTTCGCACGCCTGCGTGTTGGTGCAGCCGCCGAAGCCGAGCGCGTCCATGGTGTTGAGCATGGCCTTGACGCGGCGCGCGGCTTCCGCCTTGCCCTGCGGCAGCAGCGCAAGCTGGCTGACCTTGGCGGCAACAAAGAGCATGGCGGAGCCGTTTTTGCACGCGGCCACGCACGCGCCGCAGCCGATGCAGGCGGCGGCGTCCATCGCCAAATCCGCGATTTCTTTCGGCACGGGAATGGCGTTGGCGTCTGGCGCGCCGCCGGTGTTCACGGACACAAAACCGCCCGCCTGCATGATTTTGTCAAAGGCGCTGCGGTCCACGGCCAAATCACGAATGACGGGAAAACCGCCCGCGCGCCACGGCTCCACGGTAATGGTGTCGCCATCGTTGAAGCGGCGCATGTGGAGCTGGCAGGTGGTCACGCCCTCGTCCGGGCCGTGCGGGTGGCCGTTGATATACAGCGAACACATGCCGCAGATTCCTTCGCGGCAGTCGTGGTCAAAAAACACCGGCTCTTTGCCTTCGGCCACAAGCTGCTCGTTGAGCACGTCGAGCATTTCCAGAAAGGAGCTGCTTTGCGAGATGTTTTTCAATTGATAGGTTTCAAAATGCCCCTTTTCCTTGGGGCCGCGTTGGCGCCACACGCGCAGGGTGATGTTGATGTCCTTGTCCATAATGTTCTCCGCGTGTTTCAGCTCTTGTAGTTGCGCGTTTGCGGTTTCACAAACTCATAGTTGAGCGGCTCTTTTTCCAGCAGCGGGTCGGCCTCTTCGCCCTGGTATTTCCAGCACGCCACGTACATGTAGTCCTGGTCGTTGCGTTTGGCTTCGCCGTCTTCGGTCTGGTATTCGGCGCGGAAATGCGCACCGCACGATTCTTCGCGGCTCAAGGCATCGTGGGCTACCAGCAGGCCAATATCAATAAAGTCCTGCAGGCGCAGCGCCTTTTCCAGCTCGGGGTTGAGGTCGTGCGCGTAGCCAGTGATGCGAATATCGCTCCAGAAGGTCTTTTTCAGTTCCTTGAGTTCGCCGATGGCCTGCTGCAGCCCCTCTTTGGTGCGCTCCATGCCGATGCGCTCCCACATGATGTGGCCGAGTTCCTTGTGCAGGCTGTCGGCAGAGCGCGTGCCCTGCACGTCCACCAGGCGCCTGATGCGGTCGCGCACTTCCTGCTCAACCGCTTCAAATTCGGGCGCCTTGGTGTCAAAGCGCGGCACCTGAATCTGGTCGGCAAGGTAGTTTTGAATGGTATACGGCAGCACAAAATAGCCGTCCGCCAGCCCCTGCATCAGCGCCGAAGCGCCAAGGCGGTTGGCGCCGTGGTCAGAGAAGTTGCATTCGCCAATGGCAAACAGCCCCGGAATGGAGGTCATCAGCTCATAATCCACCCAGATGCCGCCCATGATGTAGTGAATCGCCGGGAAAATCATCATGGGCGTTTCGTACGGGTTTTCATCGGCGATTTTTTCGTACATCTGGAACAGGTTGCCGTATTTCTGTGCCACCACGTCGCGCCCCATGCGCTTGATGGCGTCGGCAAAATCCAGATAGACCGCCAGCCCGGTGTTGTTCACGCCAAAGCCAGCGTCGCAGCGTTCCTTGGCGGCGCGCGATGCCACGTCGCGCGGCACGAGATTGCCAAACGCGGGGTAGCGGCGCTCCAGATAATAGTCGCGGTCTTCTTCCTTGATGTCGTTCGGGCGCAAACGGCCTTCGCGCAGCGCCTGCACGTCTTCCTGTTTTTTGGGCACCCAGATGCGCCCGTCGTTGCGTAGCGATTCGCTCATCAGCGTGAGTTTGGACTGCGATTCACCATGCACCGGAATGCAGGTGGGGTGAATCTGCGTCATGCACGGATTGGCAAAATGCGCGCCACGGCGGTAGCACTGCATGGCTGCCGAGCCGTTGCTCGCCATCGCATTCGTGGACAGGAAAAAGGTGTTGCCATAACCGCCGGAGGCAATGACAACAGCGTGCGCGGAAAAACGCTCTATGGTGCCGGTGACAAGGTTGCGCGCAATAATGCCGCGCGCGCGCCCGTCAATGATGACCAAATCCAGCATTTCATAGCGCGTATACATTTTCACCGAGCCAGCGCCAATCTGCCGGCTGAGTGCTGAATACGCGCCCAGCAGCAATTGCTGGCCGGTTTGCCCGCGCGCATAGAAGGTGCGCGACACCTGCGCGCCGCCAAACGAGCGGTTGGCAAGCGAGCCGCCATATTCGCGCGCAAAGGGCACGCCCTGCGCGACGCACTGGTCAATGATATTGACGGACACTTCCGCAAGGCGATGCACATTGGCTTCGCGCGAGCGGTAATCGCCGCCTTTGATGGTGTCGTAAAACAGGCGGTAGACCGAGTCGCCGTCATTCTGATAGTTCTTGGCGGCGTTGATGCCGCCCTGCGCGGCAATGGAGTGCGCGCGGCGCGGCGAATCCTGCAGGCAGAAATTGAGCACGTTGAAGCCCAGCTCGCCCAGTGTGGCAGCGGCTGATGCGCCCGCCAGCCCGGTGCCGACAATGATGATGTCAAGGCGGCGCTTGTTGGCGGGGTTCACCAGTTTCTGGTGCGCCTTGTAATACGTCCATTTTTCCGCCAGCGGGCCTGCGGGGATTTTTGAGTCAAGTGCAGACATGTTGTTCTCCTCTCGCATTACCAGCCGGCGCCCCGGACGAAAAAGATGATGGTAATCAGCGCAAAGGCGCCGCAAATGACGCTGGCGCCGACCATGCTGATGCGCTGCCAGCGGCGCAGCCAGTGCCCGTTGTTCAGCCCCAGGGTTTGCATGGCGCTCCAGATGCCGTGCGTCAGATGCTGCCAGAGCGCGCCGTACCAGAGCAGATACAGGAGCGTGGTGAAGAAATGCCCCTTGAAGTAATAGTCAATATACGCGGCGCCGTTGGCGGGGTCAAAAGCACCGTGGCTGCCGACCAGTTCGGCAAACATCATGTGGCGCCAGAAATGGCTCAAATGCACCAGCAAAAACAGCACCACGATGGCGCCGAGCACGAGCATGTTTTGCGAGGCCCAGCTCACGCCTTTGGGACGCGCGCTGAATTCATAACGCTGCCGCCCGCCGCACGCGCGCCAGTTGACATGGCTGATGTAGAGCGCATAAAGAATATGCACCACAAAAAGCGCCGCCAGCCCCAGGCTGAGCAGTACGGCATACCAGTTGGCGCCAAGCTGGGCGCAAATGGCGTTGTAGGCGCTGGCGGAAAAGACTGCCACGGCGTTCATCGCCAGATGAAACACCAGAAACAGCACCAGCCCGACGCCGCTGACACTCATAACGAGTTTCCGGCCAACGGAGGAGTTGAAGAGCCACATGGGTGTAATCGTGAGAACTGTTTTATTGCCAATGAAACCCGCCTTTGTCTGCAGGCGGGGGAAAATGCCCCTGACGGTGTGCCGCCGGTTTTTGCATCAAACTGCCTAGCCGCCACAGGAGGGGTCGCCCCCAATGGCGCGCGCGGGAATGATAGTCCCGAAGGCGGGCGGCGCCGGCGCGTTTGTTGCGCTGCAGCATCGCGCAGCTGCGCCGCTACTCTACGCGCTCCTGCTTGCAAGCGTCTTTCAAGCCATGACAGTGCCGCAATAAGCAGGGTATCAATTGTTCGCCGGCTTGTTGAGCCGGCAACCATATATTTTTTGCTTGGGTATGCAGTTATCTCACACGCCCAGCGCGTCCAGCAAGCGCAGCAGCGGCGCAAGTTCGGGCAATTGCGCGGCGGTCTGGCGGATGTAGGCGATGAAGCGCGGCGCGTCCGCCAGATATTTCGGCTTGCCGTCGCGCAGCGTCAGGCGCGCAAAGATGCCCGCCACTTTCAGGTGGCGCTGCAGCGCCATCCACTGCACGGCGCGCCAGAAGGCGGAAAAGTCTTGCGACCAGCCCTCAAAGTCCAGCAGGCCGGCGGCGCGCGCCCGCTCCCAGTAGCGCCGAGTGATGTCCAGCACAAAGTCTGGCTCCCACGAATGGAAGGCATCGCGCATCAGGCTGGCGATGTCGTAGGTGATGGGGCCGTAGACGGCGTCCTGAAAGTCCAGCACGCCCAGCTCCGGTGCGCCATCGTCCGGCAGCATGAGGTTGCGCGGCATGTAGTCGCGGTGTACGAACACCTGCGGCGCGGCAAGGCAGTGCGCCATGATGAGGTCGTAGAGCGCATACAGTTCCTGCCGCTGCCCGTCAGCCAGCACATAACGCCGGTGCTGCGCCACATACCACTCGTCAAACAGCCCAAGCTCACGCCGCAGCAGCGCGGTGTCGTAGGGCGGCAGCTCGCCCGCGCGGCTTGCCTGCTGCCAGCGCAGCAGCGCGTCCAGCGCCTGCCCGTAGCGCGGGGCGTTGGCGTGCGCGTGTTCAAAGTCCATGCCTTCCAGCATGGTGCGCTGCCCCAAATCCGTCATCAGCATGAAGCCGCCCGCCTCGTCCCAGTCCAGCACACGCGGCGCGCGCACGCCCGCCTGCTGCATCAGGCGCGCGACGCGCACGAAGGGGGCGCAGTTTTCATGCGCCGGCGGCGCGTCCATGATGATGAAACTCGCGCCGCCCTCACCGTCCACGCGCAGATAGCGGCGAAAGCTCGCGTCGGCTGATGCGGTGCGTACGTTGCCGGCCAGCAGCCCATGCGCGGGCGCCACGCGCGCCAGCCAGCGTTCAAATGCCGCACGCCGCGCGGCATCGTTCCATGAAACATCGCTTGCCATATGCAAAGGGGGTATTGCCCATTGGATAATCAGCAATTTTATTGAGGCGCCCTCCCCTTTTGACTTGTGGTCGGGCGTCCTTTTTTGCTGCCCCTCGCACGCTGTGCCACGCCTTTTCTCCGCACCTCCCCGGCTGCGCCGCGCCCCTGCCCTGCACGCGCTGGCGCTGGCGGCTGCCTGCGCGCTACCCGGCGCGGCGCTGGCGCAGGACGCGGCGCTGCCCGCGCTGCGGCTAAAAACCACGCCCATGCTTGACGAGCGCCTGCCGGCCTCGGGCGTGGCCTTGCCCACCTTCGTGCGCGGCGAGCGCATCACCGGCGGCAGCAACATTCCAACCGTCGTGGAAGGCGACGCCGAACTGCGCAAGGCCGGCATGGTGCTGCGCAGCGCGCGTCTGCAGCACGACGCACGCCACGACATTGCCAGCACCGAGAGCGAAGTGCGCCTGAACCACGCCGGCAACCGCTACCAGGGCAGCAGCGCCCGCATGCAGGTGGACGCACACGAGGCCGTCGTTCACGACCCCAGCTACCAGCTTCTTTCCAATGGCGCGCACGGCACGGCGCAGCGGCTGGACATGCCGGGCGCTGACCACGTCACCATCTGGGGTGCCACCTACACCACCTGCCAGTGCAAGGACGAGGGCGGCAAACCCGACTGGATACTGCGCTCCCAGAAGCTGGAGCTTGACCATGAAGAAGGCGTGGGGCGCGCCAAGGGCGCCGTGCTGGAGTTCAAGGGCTTTCCGCTGCTGCCGCTGCCGGGGGTGAGCTTTCCGCTCAGCAGCGCACGGCGCTCCGGGCTGCTCGCGCCCACCATCGGGCTGGACAACAAGAGCGGCCTGAGCTTTCTGCAGCCCTACTACTTCAACATCGCCCCCAACCGCGACGCCACGCTCTGGCCGCACCTCATGCTGCGGCGCGGGCTGAACCTGGGCGGGCAGTTCCGCTACCTGGAACGCAGCTACCGGGGGCGCATCAGCGCACACTACATGGCGAATGACCGCCTGCGCGCGGGGCGCAACCGCTGGGGCGTGTTTGCGCGCCACGACGCCACGCTGCACACCGGCATCGGTCCCGTGCGCATGTACCTGAACCTCAACCGCGTCAGCGACGACGACCACTGGCGCGACTTCTCCACGCAAGGCACTGGCTTTGACACCACGCGCCTACTTGCCAACGAGGGCGCGCTGACCTGGTCGCGCGGGAACCTGTCCGTCTCCGCCCTTGCAAGCAAGTGGCAGACGCTGCAAAGCGTGGGCGACGCTGTCATCGTGCCGCCGTATGACCGCCTGCCGCAACTCACCGCACGCTACGCGCGCACCAACCACAGAGGCTTTGACTACAGCGCCGAAGCTGGCTTCACGCGCTTTCGCGGCGACCACCGCTACACACACCAGCCGGACGCCGACCGCACACACGCGCTCGTGCAGGTGGCGCGCCCGTTTGAGCGTTCCTGGGGCTTTATCACCCCGATGGCACAAGTACACAGCACGCACTACAGCTTCAGCGGCAACGGCACCACCCTCAGAAGCCAGCAACGCACCGTGCCCACCTTCAGCCTGGACAGCGGCCTCGTCTTTGAGCGCACCACGAGCTTTCGCGGGCACACCCTGCTGCAGACGCTGGAGCCGCGCCTGAAATACGTCTACTCCCCGTACCGCGAGCAGAAGGACATTCCCCTCTACGACACCGGCGCCTACGACTTCAACTTCGCCACCATCTGGGCAGAAAACCCCTACACCGGTCACGACCGCATCGCCGACAACAACCTTGTGACCGCCGGCGTCACCTCGCGCTTCCTTGACGCCGCCAGCGGCTCCGAAAAGCTGCGCCTCGCCATTGCACAGCGCTACCGCTTCACCCCGCAGCGGCTCACAAACACGGACAAGGGCTGGTCCGACATGATGCTCGGCGCCGGCCTGCACTGGAACCCGCGCTGGTCCTTTGACGCCACCGTGCAATACAACACGCACACACACCGCAGCACGCGCTCCACCCTGCTCGGGCGCTACACCCCGGGGCCGTACCGCACGCTCAGCGTCGCCTACCGCTGGCAGCGCCGACCGCACCCGAACAGCAGCGAATACATCGACATCGCCTGGCAGTGGCCGTTTGGGCGCTCCGGCGAGCTTGGGCACAGCGCCAGCCGTGGCGGCGGCTGCGGCAAAGGGCGCTGGTACAGCGTCGGGCGCCTGAACTACAGCCGCTCCGACCACCACCTCATTGACGGCGTGCTCGGCGTGGAATACGACGCCGGCTGCTGGATAGGACGCGCCGTGCTTGAAAACACCAACATCGGCAGCACCTCGGCCAACAAGCGTTTCCTGTTCCAACTCGAGTTCCGTGGCTTTGGGCGCGTGGGCAACAACCCGCTCGCCGCGCTGCGTACCCACATTCCGCGCTACCGTCCCTTGGGCGAGAGCGTCACCCCCACCCCCAGCCGTTTCCATTCCTACGACTGAACACCACCATGCACCGCACTCTTTCCATCCTTGCCCTCTGCCTGCTGCTTGCGCTTGCTGGCGCCCCGGACAGCGCGCTGGCGCAAGGCAGCACCGCCAAAACCGCAAAGACTGCCAAGGCCGCAGCGAAAAAACCAGCCAAAAAATCCGCCAAAAAACCGGCGAAAAAGGCAGCCAAGCGCGCCGCCTCCAGCGCAGCACCTGCGGCTGCGCCCGCCGTGCTGCGCGGGGCTGACCACATCGTCGCCGTCGTCAACAGCGAACCCATCACCGACAACGAAGTGCGCGCCGCCGCCGCGCGCGTGCGCCACCAGATGCAGCAAAAGCGCCAGAACGTGCCGCCTGAGGGCGAACTGCGCCGCGCCGTGCTCGAGCGCCTCATCTCCGAGCGCGCGCAACAGCAATACGCCAAGGAAAACGGGCTGGACGTGAGCGACTCCGCCCTCGCCCAGGCCGAGCTTTCCATCGCGCGCCAGAACCAGCTCGCCACCGTGCAGGAACTGCACGAGCGCCTCAAGCAAGAGGGCATCAACGTGGACGACTTCCAGCGCGACTTGCGCGGGCAGGTGCTGCTGGCACGCCTGCGCGAGCGCGAAATCGAGCCGCGCCTTTCCGTGAGCGAATCGGAAATAGACTCCTTTATCCGCGAGCAAACCGGCGTCAACCCCGCCGACATGCTGGAAATCAACCTCGCCATGATTCTGGTCGCCGTGCCCGAGGGCGCCGACGCCGCCACCATCGCCCCGCTGCAGGCGCGCGCGCAGGACATCGCGCGGCGTGCCACCGCCGGTGAAGACTTCGCCAAACTTGCCAGTGAATACTCCGACGCCTACGGGCGCGGCAGCGACGGCGGCGTACTCGGCCTGCGCCCGGCGAGCCGCTACCCCGACCTGTTCGTGCGCAGCACGCAGCGCGCGCGCGCGGGCGAAATCGTCGGCCCGGTGCGCTCGGCCGCAGGCTTCCACGTCCTCAAAGTGCTCGAGCGCCGCCAAAGCCGTGACCTGCCTGAGACGCACATCACGCAAACGCACGTCAGCCATATCCTGCTGCCCGTGGACGAGCGCCAAACCGAAGCCACAGCACTTGCGCGCGCCACCGACCTGCGCCGCCGCATCGCTTCCGGCGCCGCCACGTTTGAAGCGCTGGCACGCGAATACTCCAGCGACGCCAGCGCCGCCGACGGCGGCGCCCTCGGCTGGGTCTTGCCCGGGCAATTCGTGCCCGAATTCGAGCAGGCCATGAACAACCTTGACCCCGGCCAGCTCAGCGAACCCGTCGTCTCGCGCTTTGGCGTGCATCTGATTCGCGTGGACGACCGCCGCCAGCACACGCTCAGCAGCACTGAGCAGCGCGAACTCGCACGCAACATGCTGCGCGAGAAAAAAGCGCAGGAAGCCTTTGAAACCTGGGCGCGCGAAGTGCGCGGCCGCGCCTGGGTGGAACTGCGCGAAGAGCCGCTGTAAACACACATGCCCTTCGCGCGCAAACGCTTCGGTCAGCACTTCCTGCACGATGCCGCCGTCATCAGCGCCATCGTGGGCGCCATCGCCCCGCAGGACGGGCAGGCACTCGTGGAAATCGGTCCCGGGCGCGGCGCGCTCACCGCAGCCCTCTTGCAGCGCGTGCCGCACATCACCGCCATTGAGCTTGACCGCGACCTCGCCGCCCTGCTGCGCGCCATGCCCAGCCTCGCCGGGCGCCTGACGCTCATTGAAGGCGACGCGCTGCGCGTGGACTGGGGCGCGCTGCGCCAGCAGCTTGGCGGCGTGCCGCTGCGCGTCGTCGGCAACCTGCCCTACAACATCTCCACTCCGCTGCTGCTCGCGCTGCTGCACGCCAGCGAACACATCAGCGACCAGCACTTCATGCTGCAGCGTGAAGTGGCCGAGCGCATCAGCGCCCCGGCGGGCAGCAGCGCCTACGGGCGGTTGTCCGTCATGCTCCAGTGGCGCTGGCACATTGAAACGGTTCTGGAGCGCATTCCGCCCGCCGCCTTCGCGCCGCCGCCGCGCGTGGATTCCGCCGTCATACGCACAACGCCGCGCGCAGACGCCCCGCTGCTGGACGCCGACACCCTTTCTGAACTGCTGCGCTGCGCCTTCAGCCAGCGGCGCAAATTGCTGCGCCACACCCTTGAACCCTGGCTTGCCGCGCGCGGCTACGCCGGCGCTTTTGACATGCAGCGCCGCGCGCAGGAAGTACCCGCCGCTGAATACTTCGCGCTCGCGCAAAAACTTGTCCCCTCGCCCCCGCCGCGCGCAGCGCGGACAGGGGGAGAGGGTGAGGGAGAGGGGGCGCCCGCAACAGCGGGCGTTGCTGCGCCTTGATGCCGCAATGTCTTTGCAACGCGCTCCCGCCGCGCTGCTGGTGCAGCACGCCGCACCCCCACCCTGCCCTCCCCCTCTGTGCGCGCTACGCGCGCCGAGGGAGAGGGACTGTTTTTAATGGAGTATCAATTCATCGCCGGCATAAGTCGCCGGCAAGCAAATATGTTATTTGATAGTATCGCAACATTTCAGCATTTCTACAATGCTCGCCCCATATGAGCCTACTCATCGTTTTCCTGCCCCCTGGCGCGCCCGGTGAATACGTCTGGGTGCGCTCGGACGATGGCCAGCGCATCGCCGCGCACGGCGTGGCGGCGCCTGCCCTGCTGCCCGCTGCCGGGCGCGGCGTGGAAGTGGTCGCCGTCGCTGCCGCGCAGCAGCTTTCGTGGCTGCGCGCCACGCTGCCGCCCGGTCTGAAAAGCGGCTCGCCCAAGCTGCGCGCCGCGCTCATCGGTCTGCTGGAAGATGCGCTGCTCGACGAGCCGCAGGACGTGCATTTCGCCCTGCACTCCTCGGCGCCAGCCGGCAGCAGCCAGTGGGTTGCCGCCTGCCGGCGCGACTGGCTCGGCGCCCATCTGGCGGCGCTGGACGCCGCTGGCCGCCCGGTGGCGCGCATCGTCCCGGAACTCTCGCCCAGCGACGGCGCCCCCGCCATCACCGCGTGCGGCACGCCCGAGGCCGCCTGGCTGCACATGCGC
>JAFRYL010000028.1 GCA_017437605.1 Ottowia sp.
CGCCACGTAGCTGCCCGCCACCACGTCCAGGATGACATCCACGCCACGCCCGTCGGTCAGGCGCTTGGCTTCCTTGGCAAAGTCCTTCGTGCGGTAGTTGATGGCGTAGTGCGCGCCGCACTCCAGCGCGCGCGCGCATTTCTCGTCGCTGCCGCAGGTGACGATGACGCGCGCGCCCAGCGCACGCCCCATCTGGATGGCGGCGGTGCCAATGCCGCTGGTGCCGCCATGCACCAGCAGGATTTTGCCCTTTTGCAGGCGCGCGCGGTCCACCACATTGCTCCACACGGTGAAGAACGTCTCGGGCAGCGCTGCAGCTTCTTCATCGCTCAAGCCTTTCGGCACGGGCAGGCAGTGCGCGGCATTCGCCACGCAGTACTGCGCGTAGCCGCCGCCAGCGAGCAGCGCACACACACGCGCCCCCACGGCCAGGCCGTTTGCCGCCATCGCAGCGGCGTCGCCCGCTTCAATCACGCCCGCCACTTCCAGCCCGGGCAAGTCAGACGCACCGGGCGGCGGCGGGTAATGCCCCCGCCGCTGCACCACGTCGGGGCGGTTCACGCCCGAAGCCGTGCAGCGAATCAGCACCTGCCCGGCGCCGGGCTGCGGCACGGGGCGCTCGGCCACGCGCAGCGCATCCGGCGCGCCGGGTGCGCTGATTTCAATGCACTTCATGGATGAAACTGACATGTCGCCGTCGTGTTATGCGGTGCTGCAGCTACAAGTCCTGCACTTACTCCTGCGCCTGCCCTTCGCTGCTGCCTTCGCCTTCCGGCGCGGGCGCAGCGCGCTCGCCACGCGGACGGCGCCCGCGTCCTTCGCGCCCTTCGCGCAGTTCACGACCTTCACGCGGCGCACGTTCTTCGCGCGGCGGGCGTTCCAGCAGCGCCTTCATGGAGAGCTTGATGCGCCCCTTGTCGTCGGTTTCCAGCACCTTCACGCGCACCACCTGCCCTTCCTGCAGGTAGTCCTCCACCTTTTCCACGCGCTCGTGCGCAATCTGGCTGATGTGCAGCAGCCCGTCCTTGCCGGGCAGGATGTTGACCAGCGCGCCGAACTCCATCAGCTTGGTGATAGGCCCTTCATACACCTTGCCCACTTCCGCCTCGGCGGTAATTTCTTCAATGCGGCGGCGCGCTTCCTCGGCGCGCTCGGCATCGTTGCTGGCGATGGTGATGGTGCCGTCATCGGCAATGTCAATCGTGGTGCCGGTTTCCTCGGTCAACTGGCGAATCGTCGCGCCGCCCTTGCCAATCACGTCGCGGATTTTTTCCGGATTGATGTGCATGGTGTAGAGCTTGGGCGCATAGCTGCTGATTTCGGGTTTGGCCTCGGCCAGCGCCTCCTGCATCAGGCCGAGGATGTGCAGCCGCGCCTGCCGCGCCTGCGCCAGCGCCACCTGCATGATTTCGCGCGTGATACCGCCAATCTTGATGTCCATCTGCAGCGCCGTGACGCCCTGCGTGGTGCCGGCCACCTTGAAGTCCATGTCGCCGAGGTGGTCCTCGTCGCCCAGAATGTCGGTGAGCACGGCGAAGCGGTTGCCTTCCTTGATAAGCCCCATCGCCACGCCCGCCACATGCGCCTTCATGGGCACGCCGGCGTCCATCAGGCTCAGGCACCCGCCGCACACCGACGCCATCGACGACGAACCGTTGGACTCGGTGATTTCGCTCACCACGCGGATGGTGTAGGGAAACTCCTCGCGGCTTGGCAGCAGCGGGATAAGCGCGCGCTTGGCCAGGCGCCCGTGCCCGATTTCACGCCGCTTCGTGCTGCCCATGCGCCCGGCTTCGCCCGTGGCAAAGGGCGGCATGTTGTAGTGGAACAGGAAGTGGTCTTCGTATTCGCCCGCCAGCGCATCAATGCGCTGCGCATCGCGCTCCGTGCCCAGCGTCGTGGTGACGAGCGCCTGCGTTTCGCCGCGCGTGAACAGCGCCGAGCCGTGCGTGCGCTCCAGCAGCGAAGTGCGAATTTCAATGGGGCGCACGGTGCGCGTATCGCGCCCGTCAATGCGCGGCTCGCCCGCCAGGATGCGCCCGCGCACAATTTCCGCTTCCAGCGCAAAAAGCTGCTCGCCGAGCTTGGTGGCGTCCACTTCCGCGCCCGTTTTTTCTTCCAGTTCCGCTTTCACGGCAGCGCCCGCCTCGCGCAGCGCCTGCGTGCGCGCCTGCTTGCTGCGAATGTCAAAAGCCGCGCGCAGCTTGCCCTCGGCAGCCTCGCGCACGGCGGAGATGAAGGCTTCATCGCGCGGCTCGGGCGCCCAGGTGCCGTCCTCGGCCCAAAGCGGTTTGCCCGCCTCGCGCACCAGCTCGTGAATGGCGTCAATCGCCAGCTTGCCCTGCTCGTGGCCGAACATCACTGCGCCCAGCATCACTTCTTCGCTGAGCTGGCTCGCCTGCGACTCCACCATCAGCACCGCTTCCTCGGTGCCCGCCACCACCAGGTCGAGCTGGCTTTCCTTGCGCGCCGTGGGGCCGGGGTTGAGCACATACTCGCCGTTGATGTAGCCCACGCGCGCTGCGCCAATCGGCCCGTTGAAGGGAATGCCGCTGATGGCAAGCGCCGCGCTCACGCCAATCATGGCGGCAATATCGGCGTCCACTTCCGGATTGAGCGACAGCGTATGCACCACCACATGCACTTCGTTGAAAAAGCCGTCCGGAAACAGCGGGCGAATGGGGCGGTCAATCAGGCGGCTGGTCAGCGTCTCCAGCTCGCTCGGCTTGGCTTCGCGCTTGAAAAAGCTGCCGGGAATCTTGCCGGCGGCGTAGGTTTTTTCAATGTAATCAACGGTGAGCGGGAAAAAATCCTGCCCCGGCTTGGCCTGGCGGCTCGCGGCCACCGTCGCCAGCACCGTCGTGCCGTCAATGGTGACCACCACGGCGCCCGTGGCCTGGCGCGCGATTTCGCCCGTTTCCAGCACGACCGTCTTGTCGCCCCACTGGAAGGTTTTTGTGACTTTGTTGAACATGCTCATGGCAATACGCTCCTGGAAAAGTGGAGGCGGCGTGTGCAGCGATGCCATTCCAGAACCCGCGCCCCGGCTGCGCTGGGTTGTGGAATGACACAGCTTCGCCCAAATGGAATGCCGCGCTCCGGGAAAAATGAAAAACGCAAAAACGCCTGGGTCGCGGAGGGCGGCGTCAGGCGTTTTCTGCGGTCATGGCTGCCTTACTTGCGCAGCCCAAGTTTGCGGATGAGCGCCAGATAGCGGTCGGCGTCCCGGCTCTTGAGGTAGTCAAGCAGCTTGCGACGGCGGCTGACCATGCGCAGCAACCCACGGCGGCCGTGATGGTCCTTGGCGTGTTGCTGGAAATGCGGCGTCAGCTCATTGATGCGCGCCGTCAGCAGCGCCACCTGCACTTCGGGGCTGCCGGTATCGCCCTCCTTGCGGGCGTTGTCCTTGACCACTGCGGCCTTTTTGTCCTTGGAAATCATGTTGGGTTCCGTTTCAAATGGTTTGACTTGCGCGCCTGCGCTGAAACTGCACGGCGCGTGCTTGGTTCCGCCCGAAGGCGAAGCGCGCGAGTATAGCGGCGAATGCGGCAGCGCACAAACGCCATGAAAACAGGAGCATGCCTCCGTCGCAAAAAAAGAACATGCCCCTCGCCCGCCGTCATTTTTTCCCCTCGCCCCCGCGATAGCAGGGGGAGAGGGCTAGGGTGAGGGGAGGAATGCCCGCGCAGCGGGCGTATTGCAAGGGTATCAGCTCGTCGCCGGCTTATCAAGCCGGCAACCAGATATAAACAGCAGCGGTATTCAGAACATCACGAATACCCGTCAGCACACATCACCATCACCGGCTTATGTTGCCGGCAACCACACGATACCCTGCAAAAAATCACTTCAGGGCTGCGACGGCCAGATTTTGGCTGCGCCCACGGCGGCGCCGGCTTCCAGCCCGGCGTTGGTGAGCACAAAGCTGGTGACGGCCTGCTGGCTGGTGGTGGTGTCGATGACGCCGTTGGCGCCCACATTGCCCACGGCAACTGTGGCGTCGGCGCCCGCCGTCCAGCCTTTGCTGGCCTTGAACTGCGCCAGCGCCTGCGCGGTGTTGAACACGTAGATGACGGCGCGCGATTGCCCGCCCGCCTGCATGCCCACGGAGCCGGCGGTGGTCTTGTAGTAGCCCGTGGTGTGACCGCCCTCGCGCAGCGCGCCGCTGCCATACGCCCCGCCCACCACGAAGGAGCCGCGCAGCACGCGCGGGAACACCAGCACACCGGCGGCGCTTTCGGTGAGTTGCTGCGAGCCGGGCACCATCTGCCAGAGGCGCTGCAGCGTGGCGTCCACGTCGCGTTCCATTTGCGCGGCGGCGGCCGTTTGCGTTTGTGGCGGATTGGCGGGCGTCACGGTGCAGCCGGCGACGCCCAGCGCCGCTGCCACAGCCAGCGTCAGCGCCGCGAGGGAGCGAGAGTTCATAGCGTGTTCCTTTCAGGTGTTGGTTTCAGCATTGGTTGGCGGCAGCGCCTCGGCTCGCGCTGCGGTGTGCAGCAGCCCGTGGCGCGCCAACTGGCGCTCACCCGGCGCGGCGTCGGCGTCGCGCCCCGCCATTTGCAGCGCATACAGGCGCAAGCGGCGCGCGTCCACGCGCCGCGC
>JAFRYL010000029.1 GCA_017437605.1 Ottowia sp.
CGTAGACTATGACTATCTTTTCGATGTGATCCTGGCCAAAGAAGAGAATTATGACATCTCGCCTTTGAAGGATTGCAAAGACGGACAGATCGGCTTGTACACCCCTGCCCCTCTCCCCCCGTCCGCGCGGCGCGCGGCGGGGGCGAGGGGAAGTACTGATGTCAACCGTGGCTCAACTGCGCCTCAAACAAGGCGATGCTTCGCCTGCTTGCCTACGGGCTGGCGATGTCATAACATGCGTATACACGCCACCTCTCATGGAGCACGTTCATGGAACCCGCCGCCACCACCACCTACGACACCCGCCAGTTCAAGGCGGGCAACTCCTACGCCGTGCGCCTGTCATCGGGCGCCGCCTACCCGCCCGACACCATGCTCACCGTCACGCGGATTGGGCAGCGCACCATCATTGAACCCAGGGAAGAAACTCTGGAAGCGTTCGGCAACTGGCTGCTGTCACTGCCGCGCTCGGTGAAGATTGAGCGTATGGAGATGGATTACGACCCGGAGGAAAAATGGCACGACCAAAACTGATGCTGGACACCAATATCCTCATCTACATCCAGTCCAACCATCCCTCCTGGGTGGCAGAAAAGTTCAAGTCGCTCAAGCGCGGCGACGTTGCCGTCAGTGCCCTTGTCTGGGCGGAGTTCCATGTCGGGCTGCTCCGAAAAGGGCTGCCGGTGCCAGATGTCAAAGGCTTGATTGATGTGCTGCCCTTTGACGAAGCCGCTGCGCTGACGTTTGCGCGCATCGCCGCTGGCAAGCCATGCCGCCAGAAAAACATTGACCGCCTGATAGCCGCGCACGCCATCTCCTTGGGTGCGACGCTCGTCACCAACAACACGGCGGATTTCCAGCAACACAAGGCAGACGGTCTGCAGTTGGAGAACTGGGCAGAGCCAAACGGCGACGAAACGCCGCAACCGCCAAAACAGGGCAAAAAAGCCTGATACCACACGCCTATTGTAGTGATTTCCAGCTTCTTATGCCGGCAACCGCAATATACCCATCAAAACATCACACGCCAATGGCAAACACCGCTGGCAGCGCCAGCACCGCGTCGGGCAGGGGCGCGAGTGTGCGCCATTCGCTCACGCTGGCGCTGCGCGTGTGGCTGCCTGCCAGCGTCAGCCCGGCGCTCACGGCCAGGCGCGTGCTGCCGTCCAGCGCTTCCAGCAGCGCGCGCAGCAGGGCGGCGTTGCGGTATGGCGCTTCGATGAAAAGCTGCGCCTGCCCCGTGCGGCGCGCGAGTGTCTGCAATTCAAGAATGCGCTGCGTGCGCTCGCCCGCCTTTTGCGGCAGGTAGCCGACGAAGGCAAAGCTCTGCCCATTCAGTCCCGATGCAGCCAGCGCCAGCAGCAGCGACGATGGCCCCGCCAGCGGCACCACTTCAAGATGCAGCGCGTGCGCAGCGCGCACCACGGCGCTGCCGGGGTCAGCCACGGCGGGCAGGCCCGCTTCGCTGCACAGCCCCACGTCGTGCCCCGCCAGCGCGGGCGCGAGCAGGGGGCGCGCGTCAAATGCAGTGGCGGCGTTGTGGTCGCCCTTTTTGTGTACCGCGCGCGGCAATTCCACGATGTGTTGCTGCTGCATGGGCACGGCCAGCGGCGCCACTTGCGCGATGCGCCCCAGCAGCGCGCGCGCCGAGCGCGCGTTTTCCGCAATCCAGTGCGTGATGCCCGCCGCCTGCTGCAGCGTGGCCAGCGGCAGCGTTTCCGTTATCGGCGCAGGCGTTTCGCCCTTCGCCACGCAGCCGTGGTCCAGCGGCGCGGGCACCAGCACAAGCCGCCCGCGCTGCGCTCCCTTTTCTGCAGCACTCATGGCAGCACGCACCCAGCCGCGCGCAGCAGCCGCGCGGTGCGTATCAGCGGCAGCCCGATGAGGGCGGTGGGGTCGTCGCTCTCAATCGCATCCAGCAGCGCAATGCCCAGCCCCTCGCTCTTGGCGCTGCCCGCGCAGTCATACGGCTGCTCGGCGCGCAAGTAGCGTTCAATTTCATCTGCCGCAAGCTGGCGGAAGCGCACGCGCACCAGCGCCGCATCGCTCTGCTCATGCCCCGTGGCACAGCACACCAGCGCCAGCGCCGTGTGAAACAGCACCGTCTGCCCGCTCATGCGCGCCAGTTGCGCGGCAGCGCGCTCATGCGTGCCCGGCTTGCCCAGCGGCGCGCCATGAAGCTCCGCCACCTGGTCGCTGCCCAGCACCAGCGCATCAGGAAAACGCGCTGCCACCTCGCGCGCCTTCGCCAGCGCCAGGCGTGCGGCCAGCGCCGCTGGCGCCTCGCCCGGCTGCGGCGATTCGTCCACCTGCGGCGCCACAGCTTCAAAAGAAAGGTTCAGGCGCTCCAGCAACTGCCGCCGGTAGCGCGACGTGGACGCCAGCACCAGCGGGCGGGCGGCGGTTCCTTGCATGTCCTTGTCATTCATGCGGCAGATTTTCTTACACTGCTCCCATGAACACGCCTGACGCTCCCCTGCCCTCGCCGCTCGGCTTTCCGCCCGAGGCGCGCGCCTTTGACGCCGAAGCCTTCGCCCACGCACGCGGGCATTGGGAAGGCAGCTTTGCCCTCGCCCACCTGCCGCGCCTCGCCGCCGCCTGCGTGGGACTGGCGAGCAATGCGCCGCTGCACTGGCAGGCTGATGGTGAAACGCGCGCCGCTGGCGACGGCGTGCCGCGCCCGGCGCTGCGCCTGCGCCTAGCGTGCCGCCTGCCGCTGGAATGCCAACGCTGCCTGCAGCCGGTGGAAGAAGCCGTGGACGTGGACCGCCACTTCATCTTTGCGTCCGATGAGGAAACCGCCGCACAGCTTGACGAGGAATGTGACGACGACGTGCTCGCGCCCTTGCACGGCGCCGACCTGCTCACCCTCATGGAAGATGAGCTGCTGCTGGCGCTGCCCCCCGTGCCGCGCCACGCCGACTGCCGCACACCCGTGGACGCCGCTGGCGAACCACCGCCGCACCCCTTCGCGGCGCTGGCAACACTCAAAGGCAACACGAACAATGCAACAGATTGATGGAGTATTACAGCATCGCCGGCTTTATAAGCCGGCGATGTGACATGCAAAACGCGGGTATTGAATTGAGTACGTCGCTGCCCATTCCAGCGTGGCCACGCGCGCCCTTGCCTATACTTCCGCATCCGCGCCGCCAGCGGCGGCTTGTTTCCCCACCTCTTCAAGGAGCGCCATGGAACCCTTTTCATCCACTCCCCCGCGCCGCACGCTTCTGCGCACCTGCACGCTTGCCGCTCTGACCTGCCTCCTCGCCGCGCCAGCGGTCTGGGCGGACAGCGGCGGAGACGACGGCCTTCTTGCTGATGCCTACATCGGCAAGAACGGCGGCTCCGGCAACACCGCCGTTGTCATTGACACGCTCCACACCGGCAGCTACAGCGCCTACGGCGGCTATTCCTCGAAAGACTTCACCCCACCCGGCATAGACCCCAGCGGCAGCGCCAACAACAACACGCTCACCATTGAAAGCAACGGCCAAGTGGCGCACGCCACCGGAGGCAGAGCGCTGGGCATGGGCAGCTCCATCGAGACCAACGACAACACCCTCATCATCAAGGGTACGGTGACGGCGTTTGCCTTCGGCGGCAACAGCGACGGCTCTGCCGCGCGCAACAGCGTGATCATTGAAGGCGGCAGCGTGACCGGTGACGTGTACGGTGGCTATGCCTGGGACGGCAGCGCCACGCACAACACCATCACGCTCAACAGCGGCAGCGTGACCGGCGACGTGTACGGCGGCGAGACCTCTGGCCACAGCGTCACGCACAACACCATCACCCTCAATGGCGGCAGCGTGACAGGCTCCGTGCTCGGCGGCTATGTCGGCTGGGGGCTGGACTGCGTGACGGGCAACACGCTGAATGTGGGCGCCAAAGGCGTGACGGTGGGTGCGGATGTGACGAACTTCGACACCCTCAACTTCACCCTGCCCGCCGACATTGCCGCCGGCGACACCCTGCTCGACGTTGGCGGCATGGCCACCTTCCCCGCTGCCAGCACCTCCGTCAGCATCACCATGGCCGACGGCGCGACGCTAGAAGTGGGCGACACCATCAACCTCATCACCGCCGCTGGCGGCCTGACCGTCACGCCCAAGGAGGCGACCATCTCCGATGGCGACTATGAGTTTGAAGTCAGCACCGATGCGGACAACCTCATTGCCAAAGTCACCAAAGCTAAAGCCAAAGCCAAGCCAGATTTGCAGATGCACCTCGGCATGGAAGACGGCAAGTTCGTCTTCAAGGCGCAGCGCCAAGGCAGCGCCACCATCACCAACGCCAGCAGCGACGCACCTGCAAGCAACGTGACGTGGGTGGCGACGAAGGGCGGCAGGGTGCTGGATTCGGGCACGATTGCCAGCATTGCCGCTGGCGCAAGCGCTGACATCGTCATCAGGGCCGAGGACGCCGACCTGAATGACTCCACGGTGTGCGTGCGCGCGACGGCGGCGGAAGACGACGCCAACCCCGCCGACAACGAAGCCTGCGGCATGGCCGTGTCCGTGCCCACGACGGGCGGGCTGGGGCTGCTGCTTTCCGGCCTGGCGCTCGCCGGCGCTGCTGCACCCGCGCTGCGGCGGCGTGAAAAACAGGGCAAAAAGGTGGATACCCGTCAATGATTAATGTGGTCGCCGGCTTCTTACGCCGGCGACCATGTGATACACCATTAAAACACACACCAACATGTGTAGGGGCGCCCCGTGTGGGCGCCCTTTTTGGTTTCGCCGAAACTTCGTTTTACGTGTGCAACGAACGACGGGCGACCACGAGGGTCGCCCCTACATACGGTTGCCATATGCACACCATCGCCGGCTTATGTTGCCGGAGATGAATTGATACCGCCGCTTTTGCCAGTGCAATACCCTTGCAGCCTGCGCCCGCCACATTGCTGCCGCAATGCGGCGCACCCCCACCCTGCCCTCCCCCTCTGCTGCCGCGAGAGAGAGGGGATGTGTTTTTCTGCCGCCGGTCACTGTCGGCTTTTCCCCGCACGGCTGGTGCCACAAACGCCGCGCTCCGCTTATAATGGCGCGTTTTTTGCGCCGCAGCAGCGGGGGCGAACCCTGCACCCACGCGGCGTTTGCCTTTTTTGAAAGCGGCGACACGCCGCAACCCAACATTTTTTAAGGAGCGCCAATCATGGCCGTCCAGCAGAACAAGAAGTCCCCTTCCAAGCGCGGCATGCACCGCTCGCACAACGCGCTCTCCGCGCCCGGTCTGGCGATTGAGCCGACCACGGGCGAAGTGCATCTGCGCCACCACATCAGCCCCAACGGGTACTACCGTGGCCGCCAGGTGATTCAGCCCAAGGCGGGAAAAGAGCAGGACTGAGCCTCCCTCCCCTTCCCTGACCCGCGCGCACCTCCGAGAGCTGCATGAGCGTTGTTCTGGCCGTTGACGCCATGGGCGGCGACCTGGGGCCAGCGGTCACGCTGCCGGCGTGCCGCCAGTTCCTTGAGCGCCACGCCGACGCACGCCTGCTGCTGGCCGGTCAGCCGGAGGCGCTGGCAGGTTTTGCGCACGAGCGCGCCAGCATCGTCCCCGCCAGCGAGGTGGTGACGATGGACGACGCGGTGGAGGTGGCGCTGCGGCGCAAGAAAGATTCCTCCATGCGCGTGGCGATTGCGCAGGTGAAAGACGGCGCGGCGCACGCGGCGGTGTCCGCTGGCAACACGGGCGCGCTGATGGCGATTGCGCGCTACCTGCTGCGCACGATGGAGGGCATTGAGCGCCCCGCCATCGCCACGCAAATCCCCAACGCCACGGGCGGCGCGACGACGGTGCTGGACCTGGGCGCGAATGTGGATTGCACAGCCGCGCACCTGCTGCAGTTCGCCGTGATGGGGTCGGCGCTGGTGTCCGCCACCGACGGCAAGGAGCAGCCGCGCGTGGGGCTGCTGAACATCGGCGAGGAAGTCATCAAGGGCGGCGAGACCATCAAGCGCGCGGGCGAGCTGCTGCGCGCCGCCGCTGCGAGCGGCGACCTGAACTTCATCGGCAATGTGGAAGGCAACGACATCTTCAGGGGCAGCGCCGACATCGTGGTGTGCGACGGCTTCGTGGGCAACGTGGCGCTGAAAACCATAGAGGGGCTGGCAACCATGCTCTCGCAGTTCATGCGCGAGGAGTTCACGCGCAACGCGCTCACCAAGCTGGCGGCGCTGGTCAGCCAGCCCGTGCTCGGCGCGCTCAAGCGCCGCATGGACCACCGCCGCTACAACGGCGCC
>JAFRYL010000030.1 GCA_017437605.1 Ottowia sp.
CCCCCCCCCCCCCCCCCCGCGGAGGGGGAGGGTAGGGCGGGTGCGGGTTGCGAAGGCACTGCAATGTTCAAACGCAAACGCCATGCCGTTGCACGGCATGGCGCCCCCTCTCCCTGACCCTCTCCCCCAGTCCGTGCTGACGCAACGGCGGGGGCGAGGGCTTGTTCTTTTTACTGCTGCTGCAGCTCCAACCCGGCGTGTTCGCGCAGGGGATGGAAGTGGATTTTGGGGAAGCGTTCCTGCGCCAGGCGCACGTCGTAGGGGCTGGTGCAGAGGTAGGCCAAGGCGCCCGCAGCATCGTGCGCCATGCGCGTGGGGTAGGCGTTTTCAAACTCGCGCAGCTCCTGCGGTGTGTCGGCGGTAATCCAGCGCGCGCCGGTGTAGGGGCAGCCCTCTAAACGTATGTCGCAGTCGTATTCGTTTTTCAGGCGGTTTTGCACCACTTCAAACTGCAGCTGCCCGACGGCGCCGAGCAGCATATTGCCGCCCATGTCGGGTTTGAAAACCTGAATCGCGCCTTCTTCGCCCAGTTGCGCCAGACCCTGCTGCAGTTGTTTGGTGCGCAGCGGGTTTTGCAGTGCCACGCCCATGAACATTTCGGGCGCGAAAAAGGGCAGGCCGGTGTATTGCAGTTTGGCGCCGTCGGTGATGGTGTCGCCCAATTGCACGCCGCCGTGCGTGGTGAAGCCGATGATGTCGCCAGCGTAGGCTTCTTCCACGGCTTCGCGCCGCTGGCTCAAAAAACTCACGACGCTGGTGGGGCGCAATTCCTTGCCGGTGCGCTGCACCTGCAGTTTCATGCCGGGCGTGTAGCGGCCACTTGCGACGCGCACAAAGGCGATGCGGTCGCGGTGGTGCGCGTCCATATTCGCCTGCACTTTGAAGACGACGCCGGAAAATGTTTCGCTTTCCGGCGTGATGGTTTCTTCGCGCTTTTCGCCACCCTCCACGCGCGTGCTGCGGCGCGGCTGCGGCGCGGGCGCCATGTCAATCAAGGCGTCAAGCACTTCAAGCACGCCAAAATTGTTGACGCCAGAGCCGAAAAACACGGGCGTTTGCCTGCCGGCGAGAAACGCCTCGCGGCTGTATTCGGGCGAGGCGCCGCAGGCCAGCTCCATGCTTTCCATTGCCGCCTCAAACGCGCTGCCAAAGCGCGCGGCGAGCGCGTCGCCTTCGTCAAGCGGGATGGTTTCAAAGTCCTGCGGGCGGCGCTCGCCGCCGGGGGCAAACACCGTCATGGCGCGCGTGCGCACGTTGATGATGCCGCCGAAGCTCTTGCCCTGACCCACGGGCCAGGTCATGGGCACTCAGGGCATGTGCAGCTCGCGCTCCACTTCGTCGAGCAGCTCCAGCGGCTCGCGCACCTCGCGGTCCATCTTGTTGACGAAGGTGATGATGGGCGTGTCGCGCTGGCGGCAGACTTCAATCAGGCGCCGCGTCTGGTCTTCCACGCCGTTGGCCGCATCGATGACCATGAGGGCGGAATCCACGGCGGTGAGCACGCGGTAGGTGTCTTCGGAAAAGTCGCGGTGGCCGGGCGTGTCCAGCAGGTTCACCACGCAGTCGCGGTAGAGCATCTGCATCACGCTGGAGGCCACCGAGATGCCGCGCTGCTTTTCAATCTCCATCCAGTCGCTGGTGGCGTGGCGGCTGGCCTTGCGCGCCTTCACGCTGCCGGCAATCTGGATGGCGCCGGAAAACAGCAGCAGCTTTTCCGTGAGCGTGGTCTTGCCCGCGTCCGGGTGGCTGATGATGGCGAAGGTGCGGCGGCGGCGGGTTTCGGCGGCGTAGGTCACGGGAGGAGAAGCGGGGAAAATAAAGGGCGGCGATTTTAAGGAGCGGCACACATGGTCTACGGCATCGGCACCGACATTTGCGACATCCGGCGCATCAGCGCCAGCCTCGAGCGGCGCGGCGCGCGCTTTGCCGAAAAAATCCTCGCTGACGGTGAACTGGCCACCTGGCGGCAACGCAGCGCACGCTGGCCGGCGCGCGGGCTGCGGTATCTCGCCACGCGCTTTGCCGCCAAGGAAGCGTTCAGCAAGGCCATTGGCCTTGGCATGCACCAGCCGATGACGTGGCGAAGCTGCGAAGTCATCACCCTGCCCGGCGGCGCTCCCGGCGTGCGGCTGCACGGCGCGCTGGCGGCGTGGTTTGAGGCGCGGCGCCTGCGCGCGCTGCTCTCGCTTAGCGACGAGGGCGACTACGCCGTGGCGATGTGTGTGGTGGAGCGCGGGGCGCCGTAAATAAGGCGAAAAAAAGCGTGGCGGGATGAGCGGATGAAACAAAAACTGCTGGAACCCAAGGACTACAAAAAGCTGTGCGACGCTGTGACTATGGTGTTTGTGCTGGCGGCTTTAGCCATCGCATTTGCGGTGTATGTTGTTGCGGTGCGAGCGACTTCCAATCATTCATATGAGTGGATTATAATTGGCGTTTGTTTTGTGTTCATGTGGGCGCTTTGGTTTGGCCTCGCATGGGTGCTGAGTCACTTTTGCGCCTGGGTTTTGGGGATATTTTTTGCGCCAATGGAGTGGCCCAGCTTGAGTTGGCCCAGTGTTGGTGATGGTGAATATACAGGGGCAGGCACAGCAGGGCGCATAATGAGTTTTTCCATGCGGGATGGACGCGGGGTGCAGTTTCTTGCGCGCCGCGTAGCGGCTGTTGATGTGGCGGGGATGGACTTTGAAAAAATGCTCTTTGTCAGCCGGGAAGTTGATTGCGGCGCATGCTGCCTGATTTGTTATCATAAAAATGCGGTGAAAGTTTTGCAGCAGATGGGCGCACGGCATTTGGGTACGCGGCGCTTTGGTGGCGACGTTTTTGAGCTGGGAAGATTCATTGACGTGCAACATCTCTACAAAAAACTGCTGGACGCCGGTGAGTGGGTGCTGCTGTGCGGCGTCAAGGTGGATTTTCCGCGCGTGCCGCAGGTGTGGGGCTATCCGGGGCATCCGGAGGCAATGGATATTTACAGGATTCTCAACCGTGCCAGCCTGGTGATATGCTCCGGGGAGGCCGATGAAGTGTGGCAGTTGTGCTGGGATAACGGCGAAACAAGCAAGAAAAATCACCGGGTGCTTGTGCTGAAAAGTTTGCAGCGTGCGCGTGCGCCGCTGTATTCTTTTTTTGCAAACGTTGTGGACGCAGAAAAAGTGGCTGCGGTGCATGAAACCAGCGGCAAGCGCAAGGATTGGCGGATGTATGGGCTGGCATCGCGCGATTGGGCGCAGTTGGCGCGGCGCGCAGAAAAAGGCGGGGAGGTGTTTTTCAGTCTGCGCGCTCCCGCAGGGCAGGTGCTGCAGGCATGGCGCAGCAATGACTGGTATGTGGATGTGGAGAGCGCGGACGAGGCGCACGGTCTTTCCGGCGACGCCGGATTTTCTGCCATGCTTGACGCCATCATGCCGGAAGGCGGCTGCGTGCTGTCGTGCTCGCACGATGCCGAATATGTCTACGTCTGGGCGCATGACGTGTAGGCGCCTACACTCGGCCAGCTATGACAGAGGACAAGGCAGAAAGCAAGGCAGAGGGCAACGCTCAAGGCGCAGCGCCCGCGCATTCCCCGGAGCTGCTCGCGCAGGTGGCGGCGCTGCCGGCGCTGCCGGGCGTGTACCGCTATTTTGATGCGGCGGGCAACGTGCTGTATGTGGGCAAGGCGGGCAATTTGAAGCGGCGCGTGTCCAGCTATTTCCGCGCGAACCACGCGGGCACGCGCATCGGGCACATGGTGGCGCGCATTGCGCGGCTGGAAACCACGGTGGTGCGCAGCGAGGCGGAAGCATTAATCCTTGAAAATAACCTGATAAAACAGCTTGCGCCCAAATACAACATATTGTTCCGCGACGATAAAAGCTATCCCTATCTGAAATTGACGGGCGCGGGCGGCGAGGCCGATGCGCCCGAACATGCGCCGCCGCGCGCGGCTGCGTATCCACGCATGGCGTATTACCGTGGCGCGGTGGAGAAATCGCACCGCTATTTTGGCCCGTATCCCAGCGCCTGGGCGGTGAAAGACACAATTCAGCTTTTGCAAAAGGTCTTTCGCCTGCGCACCTGCGAGGACAATGTGTTTGCGCACCGCACGCGCCCGTGCCTGCTGCATCAAATCAAGCGCTGCAGCGCGCCGTGCGTGCGCGCGGTTTCGCATGCGGACTATTGCGAGTCCGTGGCGCAGGCGGAGCATTTTCTGCGCGGTCACACCAGCGGCGTGCTGCGCGACATGCAGCAGCGCATGATGGCGTTTTCAGAAAATCTGGAGTTTGAAAAAGCCGCCGATATTCGTGACCAGATTGCCGCGCTTTCGCGCGTGCTGCATCAGCAGGCGGTGGACGTGGGCGGCGATGAAGACGCCGACATTCTCGCCGTGCAGGTGCAGGGCGGGCGTGCCTGCGTGAATCTGGCGATGGTGCGCGGCGGG
>JAFRYL010000006.1 GCA_017437605.1 Ottowia sp.
AAGATTCTAACGCACTGGGATTTGTGCTCTGGCCGGAACAGGCCTCGATGGGTCGCCCGCTGTCCATCAATTCTAACGCACTGGGATTTGTGCTCTGGCCGGAACATACGGAACAGCTGCATTTGCAAAAGAAGATTCTAACGCACTGGGATTTGTGCTCTGGCCGGAACATGCGCGAGGCAAGCATCACCGCGCCGCTCATTCTAACGCACTGGGATTTGTGCTCTGGCCGGAACGCAAACTCATTTGGAGTAAGTCGCGGCTGAATTCTAACGCACTGGGATTTGTGCTCTGGCCGGAACATTCGCGGCGCGTTTGGCGATGATGTCCACATTCTAACGCACTGGGATTTGTGCTCTGGCCGGAACGCCGCGGAGCTTTTCGTTGCTGCAAAGCAAAAACGCCCCTTAAAAAACGTTTACGGCGTTTGGCGGTATATTTGTGAAGCCCGCAATACATGCCGGCTTTCGGATGGTTGTAAAATTGAGTATTGTTGTTGTCAAGTGTTTTTGCATGCGCGTGCATGCGTATGTCGCGGCAGCCTGAAGTGTTCCGTCAGCGCGGTGCCGGTGGCACGGTGCAGGGCAACAGGCGCTGCGCCGGGTGTACGATGGCTGCCATTTTTCCTAGTTTGTTGAGTGGATATGCTATCTCTATGCTATCACGCGCTACAATGGAACGCATGAAACGTGTAGACACGCTTCCAAAGCAAGACGCCACGACGCTGGCGGCGCTTTTCCGTGCGCCGACCAAGCCCGTGAAGTTCAGCCTCGTGAAAAGTCTTCTTGAGGCTCTTGGCTTCAAAATGCAGCAGGGGCGTGGCTCGCGTGTGAAATTCATACACGATGCGGAACGTTTCACCATCATGCTGCACGAGCCGCACCCGGGCAACGAGTTGTGCAAGGATGCGGTGCGGCAGGTGCGCGATTTTTTGCAAAACGTTGGAGTGACGCCATGAGCCTCGAATACAAAGGGTATACCGCCGGGCCCATCAGCTTTGACGATGAAGCTGGCCTGTTTGTTGGCAGTGTTGCTGGTATCCGTGATTGCCTCATCTTCCAGGGCACAAACGCCGATGAGTTGCGCCGCGATTTCCGCGACCTTGTTGATGAGTATCTGCAAACGTGCGCCGAAATGGGCAAGGCGCCAGACAAGCCCGCAAGCGGGAAGCTCATGCTGCGCATCGCTCCGCGCGTGCATGCCGCTATCAGCGCTGCCGCTGATGCTGCCGGTCAAAGTTTGAACAAGTGGGCAGAAGGGCTGTTCGCGCGGGAAACGGGCGTGGCGCTGTGACGCGCGCTGCGGTGCGTCAGCCCTGCTCGTCGCGCACGGCCTGCGCGATGGCTTCGCCGAGTTCGAGTACGGCCATGGCGTAGAGGCTGCTGTGGTTGTAGCGTGTGACGACGTAAAAGTTTTCGCTGCCGGCGAGGTAGTCGGGGGCGCTGTTCTCGCCGTTGGGCAGTTCGATGAGGGCGAGTTGGCCGCCGTAGTCGCCGCCGCTGCCGAGTGGTCGCGCACCGAGGGCGCGCATTTGCGCCGCACTCATGGAGGGTTGGATGTCGTTTGCAAGCAGTTGCGGCAGCTTGGCGTCTTCCATGAGGTAGACGGGCCAGCGCGTGGGGACGCCGGGTTTCCAGCCGTAGCCGGCGAAGTAGCTGGCCACGGACCCGATGGCGTCGGCTGCGCTGTGCCAGAGGTCAATGCGTCCGTCGCCGTCAAAGTCCACGGCGTAGCGCTGCCAGCTTGTGGGCATGAATTGCGCGATGCCCATGGCGCCGGCGTAGCTGCCAAGCGGCTGCGTGGGGGCGTAGCCGTTGCTGCGGCAAAGTTGCAGGAAGGCGGCGAGTTCGCCCGCAAAGTAGGGCTGGCGCGCGGCAAAGCGCGGGTGTTAGGGCGGGAAGTCAAAGGTGAGGGTGGCGAGCGCGTCGAGCACGCGAAAACTGCCCATGTTGCGCCCGTAGAGGGTTTCCACGCCGAGGATGCCGCAGATGATTTCGGGCGGCACGCCGTATTGCCGCTCGGCGCGCGCGAGGGTGGCGGCGTGGCGGCGCCAGAAGCGCACGCCGGCGCGAATGCGCACTGGCTCGACAAAGCGGCGGCGGTAGGCGCGCCAGTTGCGGCTGCCAGCGGGCGCGGGGAGCATGAGGCGCTGCACGCGCGGCAGAAAGCGTGCCTGGGCGAGGGCGGCGCGCACCCAGTCTTCGGGCAGGGCATGGCTGGCGGCGGTGCGCGCGGCCCATTGCTGCACGTCGTCGCGCTCGGCGTAGGGCAGGGCGCCGCTTTGCGCGCGGGCTGCGGCGGGCAGGATGGGCGCAAGGAGCGCGCCTGCAAGGTGCAGGGTGGCGCGGCGGCGGGTGAGCGGTGCAGACATGGGGCGGGATTGTCGCTGCTTGGAGGCGGGTTTTATACCTGATGTTGCTGCGTGTGGTTGCCGGCTTTATAAGCCGGCGATGTGTTGATACATATGAATAGTATCATCGTTTTGTAATATACTGACAGTAATGATGATTGTTTGCCGGCTTGATAAGCCGGCAGGCAGATGTATTTATTGAGG
>JAFRYL010000002.1 GCA_017437605.1 Ottowia sp.
GCTGAAATCGTGCCGCCCTATTTCAGCGTGAAAGAAGCGGTGTTTCCGTTCGTCAAATTCCCCGGCGTGGACCCCATTTTGGGGCCGGAAATGAAATCCACCGGCGAAGTCATGGGCTTGGGCAAAACCTTTGGCGAAGCCTACCTGAAAGCGCAGATTGCTGCTGGCGAACCTCTGCCGCGCCCGGCGAGCGACGGCAGCAAGGCGGGCAAAGTGTTTTTGACGGTGAAAAGCAGCGACCGCCCGGCGGCGGTGAATATCGCGCGCGATTTGCACGAAATGGGCTTTGAACTTGTCGCCACGCGCGGCACCGCCAGCGCCATCCGCGAGGCCGGCCTGCCGTGCGAAGTCGTCAACAAAATGGCCGAAGGCCGCCCGCACGTCGTGGACCTGATTAAGAGCGGCAGCATCAGCATGGTTATCAACACCGTGGAAGAGCGCCGCAACGCCATCGCTGACAGCCGCGCCATCCGCACCAACGCGCTGCTCGCGCGCCTGACCACCTTCACCACCATCGCCGGCGCCGAAGCTGTGGTGGAAGGCATGAAGTTCATGGACAAGCTCAGCGTCGCCACGCTGCAGAGCATGCACGCCAAGATTGGGCAGGCAGAGGCAGTAAATAAGGCGGGTTGATTTGTATACCCGTTGTTTGAGTATTCGGTCGCCGGCTTATCAAGCCGGCGAGCAATGAATACTCTTGCAAATGTAACACCAGCGCCCCGCCTTGCGGGGCTTTTTTTTACAGCCTTACTGCGTCAGCTTTTCAAACGCCTGCACCACTTCGGGCGGCGCCTGCACGAGTTCAATGAGCACGCCTTCGCCGCTGATGGGAAATTCGTCGTTGCCCTTGGGGTGCAGGAAGCAGATGTTGTAGCCAGCGGCGCCCCGGCGGATGCCGCCGGGGGCAAAGCGCACGCCTTGCGCCGTGAGCCATTCCACGGCGCGGGGCAGGTCGTCAATCCACAGACCCACATGGTTGAGCGGCGTGGCGTGGACGGCGGGTTTTTTGTCCGGGTCAAGCGGCTGCATCAGGTCCACTTCCACGCGCAGCGCGCCGCTGCCGATGGCGCAGATGTCTTCGTCCACGTTTTCGCGCTCGCTGCGGAAGTTGCCGGTGACTTCCAGCCCGAACATGTCCGCCCAGAGGCGGCGCAGGCGCTGTTTGTCGGCGCCGCCGATGGCGATTTGCTGGATGCCGAGGACTTTGAAAGGACGTTGCATAGAGTGTTCTCCTGATTGAAAAAAATGAGCACGCCGCCTTGCAAAAATGCGGCGTGCGGAAGATTTATCGCGCGGCATGACGGGTGCGCGGCGCTACAATGCGCGCTTTGCCACCACGGATTTGCGCCATGCCGATTGCTCCGATGATTGTCTTGCAGCTTGCGCTGCTCGGGTTGTTTGCCGGTTTCTGGGCGGGGCTGCTCGGCGTGGGTGGCGGGCTGATTCTGGTGCCGTTCATGGCGGCCTTTGCCACACAAAGCGGGCTGGAGCCGGCGCTGGCGCTGAAAGTGGCGATTGCCACCTCCATGGCGACCATCGTGTTTACCTCCATGAGCAGCGTGCGCGCGCATCACCGCAAGGGCGCAGTGCGCTGGGATTTGGTGGCGCGGCTGGCGCCGGGCATCGTGCTCGGGGCGCTGGCGGCGAGCATGGGGGTGTTTTCGCGCATACGCGGCGGCTGGCTGTATTTTCTGTTTGCGCTGTTTGTGGCATTTTCCGGCACGCGCATGCTGCTGGCGCGGCAGGTGGCGGGCACGCGGCAGTTGCCGGGCACAGCGGGGCTGCTGGGCGCGGGCGGGGTGATAGGGTTTTTGTCCGGGCTGGTGGGCGCGGGCGGCGGATTTATTTCCGTGCCATTTATGACGTGGTGCAGCGTGCCAATTCACAATGCCGTGGCGACGAGTGCGGGGCTGGGTTTCCCCATTGCATTGGCCAATACGCTCGGCTTTATGGTTTCAGGGCAGGGCGTGGAAGGCTTGCCGCCATATTCCATCGGTTATGTGTGGGTGCCCGCACTGGCGGCGGTGGCGGTGTGCAGCGTGCTTACAGCGCCGCTGGGCGCACGCGCGGCGCACGCGCTGCCAGTGAAGCAGTTGAAACGCGCGTTTGCCATCATGCTCTACGCGCTCGCCATCTACATGCTGCGCAAGGGGCTGGCGGCGATGTAGCGGGCATTTTTACAGGGGAACACGCATGCAACAGGAAGCAGATTTGAAGGCGGTGCGGGCGCTGGTGGCGTCCAGCGTGCCAGGGCGCGTGCGCCTGCGCGGTGTGGCGCTGCGCAGCGCCAAAGTGCTGGCGCGCGTGTGCGCGGCGGCGCAGTGCGAGGGTGTGCTGGAGTGCCGCGCCAATGCGCGCGTGGGCAGTGTGCTGCTGCGCTATGAGCCGCAGCGCCTGCCGCAGGGCGAATTGCTGGCACGGCTGGCGCAGGCGCTGCCGCCCGCTGCCGCCAATGCGACGCCGCTGCGCGCCCTTGATACGCCGCACACGCGCCGCCGCGCATTGGCCGTGCGCCGCCGCCGCGTGAACGCAGCGGTGCAGTACGGCATGGCGCTGTCGCTGGGTACCTCGCTGCTGGCAGCGGTCACGGGCGCCAAAGGCGCGCATGTGCTGGCGGGCGGCGTGTTCACAGCGCTGCTGGCGCAGCACCTCTACACCTGGCGCCGCCCGCTGCTCAGACCGTTGGGCATGTCCGCCGGCGTGCGCTGAAACAACCGTGTGAGTGCGAACAGGATGCAGCTCAATTCCCGCGTGATTTTTGGTGCGCTGCTTGCGCTGGTGTTTGCCGCCGCCAGCGTGTGGCTGCTGCTGATGGGGCTGCTTTTTGTGGCGCTGGGCAGTCCGCGCCCAGAGTGGGCGGCACCGGCATGGGGCTTTGTGTGGTTTGAAATCAGCCGCTTTGTCTGGTGCAAGGGGCGCGCCCTGTTTGGCGCGGCGCGCACGGCGAAAAAGCGGGGCATGTTCAGGAAAATCTGGCTTGGCTGCGGCGCGGTGCTGCTTGCGCTCACGGTTTTTGTCCACTGGCAGAATGCGCGCTGGCAGGAACAGCAGTATTTCAGCGAAGACAGATTTGACGAAGAGTTTTATCAAAAATATGCACCGCCATCATCGCCCCTGCTGGCGCGGCTGCCGCAGGCGCCATCGCTGACATTCACCCAGGATTTTCCGCGCATGGACGGCGCCAAGGCGCTGTATCCGGTGTATGCCGCCATTGCCAGCGCGCTGTACGGCAAGGCAGCGGAGGCAGATGCGCCGTGCAGTGGCTTCTTGCCTCGGGAGCAGCCCATCGTGGGCTGCAGAAACACGCCGGGCGCATTTGCGGCGCTGCTGGCGGGCGATATTGACATTGCATTTCTGGCGCGGCCTTCGGCGGCGCAAATGGCGGAAGCCGAAAAACAGGGCGTGAAACTGCGCCTGACGCCGATTGGGCGCGAGGCGTTTGTGTTTTTCGTGCACCGCTCCAATCCGGTGGATGGCCTTTCCAGCCAAAACCTGCGCGATATTTATGCTGGCAGGCTGCGCACCTGGCGCACGCTTTCGGGCAAATGGCGGCTTGTGCGCGCGTTTCAAAGGCCGGAGGGTTCCGGCTCGCAAAGCGCCATGCAGCACTTCATGGGCGATGAGAAACTCATGCAGCCGCAAAAATACAACGTGGTTTCCGGCATGGGCGGCATTGTTGAGCGCGTGGCGGAATACAGCCACGGCAGCGGCGCCATCGGCTATTCATTCCGCTATTTTGTGGAAACGCTGCACCCGGATGAGCGCGTGAAAATCATCGCCGTGGATGGCGTGCCGCCCACGCGCGAAAACATACGCAGCGGGCGCTACGCGCTGGCGTCCGCCTTTTACGCCGTCACCGTGGAAGGGCGCGAGAGCGAGCACACGCAGCAGTTGCTGCACTGGCTGCAGGGCGACGAGGCCGCCGAAATCATAGAGCGCAGCGGCTACGTGCGCTGGGGCGAGGCTGGCGGCGGGTGATGTGCGAGAGTATTTATGCATCGCCGGCGTAAGTTGCCGGCGATGGAGTACGAATTGCTCAGGTATGTGCTGAAACCGCCTCACTGGAACTGGATGGCAAAGCAGGCGCCGGGCGGGGTGGCGCTGGGGTCGGCGTCGCTGATGGTAAGGGTGGCGCCATGCTGGCGGGCGATTTCCTGCACGATGGGCAGACCCAGGCCGGTGCCTTCGGCGGCGGTGTCGCTGGAGCGGTAGAAGGGCTGGAGGACGAGGGGGCGCTCTTTCTCAGGAATGCCGGGGCCGTTGTCGCTGACGCTGATGGTGATGCCGCCCGCCACATGCACGCGCACGGTGACGCGCGCGCCGCCCTCCGGGTGCGCGGCGGGGGCGTAGCGCATGGCGTTGTCCACGAGGTTGCGCAGCATTTCTTTCAGCAGCACGGGGTTGCCGTGGCGCAGCAGGCGTTTGTCGCCGGCGTCAGGGCCGTCGTAGCCCAAGTCAATGTGGCGCTCAAGGGCGGTGGGCACGGCGTCTTGTACGGCGTCGCGCGCGAGCTGCGCGAGGTCCACGGGCTGGCGCGCCATGATGCCGAGGCCGCTTTCGGCGCGCGCCAAGGCGAGCAGTTGCTGCACGGTGTGGGTGGCGCGCGCGCTGGCGAGGCCGATTTGTTCGAGTGAGGTTTTGAGGTCGCGCTCGCTGGCGCCTTCGCGCAGCGCGAGTTCGGCCTGCATCTGCAGGCCAGCCAGCGGGGTTTTGAGCTGGTGCGCGGCGTCGGCGAGGAAGCGCTTTTGCGTCTGAATCGAGCTGTCCAGGCGCGCGAGCAGGCCGTTGACGGCGAGCACGAGGGGGGTGACTTCCTGCGGGACGGCGAGAGTGTCGAGCGGGCTGAGGTCGTCGGGGCGGCGCTGGCGAATGCGCGCCTGCAGGTGCGTGAGCGGCCGGATGCCGCGCGTGAGCGCCAGCCACACGAGCAGCAGCGCCAACGGCAGGATGATGAGCTGCGGCAGCATGACGCCCTTGATGATTTCGGCGGCGAGCACGCGGCGCTTGTCGCGCGCTTCGGCCACTTGCACGAGGGCGTGGCGCCCGGCGCCGGTGGCCACATGCAGCCACGCCATGCGCATGGGCAGGCCGAGGAATTCGGCGTCGCGCAGGCGCGGTTGGGCGGAAGGGGTGGTGGCGCCTGCCTGCGGCGGCGGGGGCAGGCGTGCTTCGCCGGAGATGAGTTGCCCGGCGTCGTCGAGCACCTGGTAATACACGAGGTCGCCGTCGTCGGAGCGCAGCAGCTCGCCCACGGGCTGCGGCAGGGAAAAGCGCAGCGGGCGCCCGGGGGCGGCGTCGATGAATTGCGCCAGCACCTGCGCGTTGTGCGCCAGCGCGCGGTCAAAGGGGCGCGCGGCCAGTTCCTGCGCCACCAGCCAGGTGAGTGCGAGCGAAATGGGCCAGAGCAGCAGCAGGGGGGCGAGCACCCAGTCCAGGATTTCGCCAAACAGCGAATGCGCGCGTGCAGCAAAGCGCGGCATGGCAGGCGGCCTCAGTGCGGCGGTGCAGCGGAGGGGGCGGCGGGTGCGGAGGCGGGGATTTTTTCCAGACAGTAGCCCAGCCCGCGCACGGTGGCAATGCGGATAGGGCCTTTTTCAATCTTTTTGCGCAGGCGGTGGATGTAGACCTCAATGGCGTTGATGCTCACCTCGTCGCCCCACTCGCACAGGCGCGCGACCATCTGCTCCTTGCTCACGAGGCGCCCGCTGCGGTGCAGCAGCACTTCCAGCAGCGCCAGCTCGCGCGCGGACAAGTCCACCATACGCCCGTCAATGCTGGCGACGCGCCCGGTGAGGTCAAATTCCAGCGGCCCGTGGCGCACCACGGTGCTCGCCACGCCCGCGCTGCGGCGCGTGAGCGCACGCACGCGCGCTTCCAGCTCGTTGAAAGCAAAAGGCTTGGCCATGTAGTCGTCGGCGCCCAAATCCAGCCCCTTGACTTTTTCCTCCACGCCGTCGGCGGCGGTGAGAATGAGCACCGGCAGCGTCTGTCCGCGTGCGCGCAGCAGACGCAGCACCTCCAGCCCGTTCATTTTGGGCAGGCCGAGGTCAAGGATGAGCAGGTCAAATTCGGAATTGGTGCGCAGTGCGGCGTCGGCCTCGGTGCCACTGGACACGCAATCAACAACGGCGCCGCTGGCGCGCAAACCGCGCGAGAGACCGTTGGCCAGCACCGTATCGTCTTCGGCAATGAGAATGCGCATGGGAGCGTGGGAGGAAAAACGTGGGAGGGCGCGTGAAGCGGCTCATTGTAGAGAGCAGAAAATCCCTTTGAGTTGTGCGAGATTGTCCAGATGCCAGTCGGCGGCAATCGCGCCCGCCGGCGCATCGCCCGCGTAGCCGCCCGCCACCAGCGCAAAGGGGCAGCCAGCGGCGGCAGCCGCCTGCGCGTCAAAGGCGGAGTCGCCCACCATCAGCGTGTGAGCCGGCGCACTGCCCAGTGCGCGGCAGGCTTCTATGAGGGGCAGCGGGTCGGGCTTGCGGCGCGCGAAGCTCTCGCCGCCGAAGATGTGCGCGAAAAACGGCGCCAGCCCCTTTTGCGCCAGCAGCGCACGCGCGGCGGCCTGCGGCTTGTTCGTCACGCACGCCAGCGGCACCCCCAGCGCGTGCAGCGCCGCCAGCGCCTCGGCTGCGCCCGCATACACGCGCGCATGCGTGCCATTGATGCGGAAGTAATGCTGCAAATACAGTGCCTGCGCCGCCTCTGCGTCCAGCGGCGGGGCATCCGGCTCCAGCGCCAACGCCGCCGCAATCAGCGCCGGCGTGCCGCGCCCGACCATGCGCGCAATCTGCGCGCGCGAGACGTGCCGGCGCCCGTGCGCTTCCAGCATGGCGCCCAGCGCCGCCTCAAAATCGCCCAGCGTATCGACCAGCGTGCCGTCCAGGTCAAACAGGCAGGCGGTGAGGTGTGGAAGGGCAGGGGAAGACATGCGCCAAGTATGCGGCGGCGGCAAAAGCATGGGTATATGTTCATTGCCGGCTTCATAAGCCGGCAATGAAATGTTGAGTGAATCGGTATGTAGGGGCGGGTCTTGTGCCCGCCCGCTGCCGTTGATACAGGGAAACGGGCGACCACAAGGGTCGCCCCTACATACATCGCATGGTTTTATGCTGTCGCCGGCTTTATAAGCCGGCGATGGATGTATACCCAATCAATATGTTCATGCGCGGCGCAGGGTGAAGCTGGCAAAGCCGGCGCCAAGTTGCGCGGTCTGTTCCTTGTCCAGCGTCCATGCGGGGGCGTCGGGGGCGCGGCACTCCTGCAGCGCCCAGTGGCGCACGCCAAGCTCGCGCAGGTTGGCGGCGAGTTCAAAGAGTTCCTCCACGGGGAACAGCCCCGCGTGCCAGGTGGTGCGGCATTCGTAGTCCGTGTTGCTTTCGGCAAGGCAGCGCAGGCTGGCGTAGGCGCGCGGGCCGCTGCCGGGGGCGGTGGTGATGGCGTCGTAGCGCGCGGGCAGCGCCTTGATGTCCAGCCCGACCCAGTCAAGCTGTGGCAGCAGCGCGGCGAGGCGCTCCGGGTACATGCCGCCGGTGTGCAACGCAGTTTGAAAGCCAAGCGCGCGCACTTGGGCGACGGCATCAGGCAGGGCGGACTGCAGCAGCGGCTCGCCGCCGGAGAAGACGGCGCCGTCCAGCAGCCCGACGCGCGAGCGCAAAAACGCCAGCGCGTTGTCCCATGTGAGGCTGGGGGGCGCGCTGGCGGAAAGGAGCTGCGGGTTGTGGCAGTAGCCGCAGCGCCACGGGCAGCCCTGGCAGTAGAGCACTGCGGCAAGCCGCCCGGGGAAGTCGATGCTGGTCATGGGCGTCATGCCGCCCAGACGCAGCTCCTGCACTTCAGTGGAAGGCTTCACGGCAGCAGGCGGCGTGCGGCTCGGCAAAGAAGCGCCGCTCGGCATGTTCGCCCTTCTTGCCGGTGTTGAAGCTGGCCACGGGGCGGTGGTAGCCCATGACGCGCGTCCACACTTCGCAGGGTTGCCGTTCGCTGTCGTCAAGCCTGATGTCGTTGATGTTCGGGTTGTCGCTCATAGTTCGCGGTCCTTTTTTGGTTGGGAGAAAAAATCAGTGCCGAAGCAGGCGGCGGCGTTTTTCCGCCAGCTTTTCTTCGTCGCACTTCGGGCAGAACTTGTGCTCGCCCGCCAGATAGCCATGCACGGGGCACACCGAGAAGGTGGGCGTGATGGTGATGTAGGGCAGGCGGAAGTTGGTGAGTGCGCGGCGCACGAGGTTGCGGCACGCGGCGCCGTCGGAGATGCGCTCGCCCATGTAGAGGTGCAGCACGGTGCCGCCGGTGTATTTGGATTGCAGCTCCTGCTGGCGCGAGAGCGCCTCGAACGGGTCGTCGGTGAAGCCCACGGGCAACTGCGAGGAGTTGGTGTAGTAGGGCTTGTCCGGCGTGCCAGCCTGCAGGATGTTGGGGTAGCGCTTCTTGTCTTCGCGCGCAAAGCGGTAGGTGGTGCCTTCGGCGGGCGTGGCTTCCAGGTTGTAGAGGTGGCCGGTGCGCTCCTGAAACGCTGTGATGCGCGCGCGCACGAAATCCAGCACGCGCAGCGCAAAGGCGTGCCCCCATTCGTCGGTGATGTCGTGCTCGTCCCCCGTGAAGTTGCGCACCATTTCGTTGATGCCGTTGAGGCCGAGCGTGGAGAAGTGGTTGCGCAGCGTGCCCAGATAGCGCTTGGTGTAGGGGAACAGCCCCTGATCCATGAGGCGCTGTATGAGTTTGCGCTTGACTTCCAGGCTTTCGCAGCCGAGTTCCAGCAGGCGCTCCAGCACATCAAACATGGCTTTTTCGTCGCCCGCGTGCAGGTAGCCAAGGCGCGCGCAGTTCACCGTGACCACGCCGATGCTGCCCGTCTGCTCGGCGCTGCCGAACAGCCCGTTGCCGCGCGCGAGCAGCTCGCGCAGGTCAAGCTGCAGGCGGCAGCACATGGAGCGCACCATGTTGGGCTTGAGCGATGAGTTGATGAAGTTCTGGAAGTAGGGCAGGCCGTACTTCGCCGTCATTTCAAAGAGCAGCGCGGCGTTCTCGCTCTCCCACGGGAAGTCTTCGGTGATGTTGTAGGTGGGAATCGGGAAGGTAAACACGCGCCCCTTGGCATCGCCCGTGCTCATCACGTCGATGTAGGCGCGGTTAATCATGTCCATCTCGGCTTGCAGCTCGCCGTAGGTGAAGGGCATTTCCTCGCCGCCAATCACGGGCACTTCGCCGCGCAGGTCTTCCGGGCACACCCAGTCAAAGGTCAGGTTGGTGAACGGCGTCTGCGTGCCCCAGCGCGAGGGCACGTTCAGGTTGTAAATCATCTCCTGGATGCACTGGCGCACGGCGGCGTAGTCCATGTTGTCCTTGCGCACGAAGGGCGCCATGTAGGTGTCAAACGAGGAAAACGCCTGCGCCCCCGCCCATTCGTTTTGCAGCGTACCGAGGAAGTTGACGATTTGCCCCACGGCGGACGACATGTGGCTGGGCGCGCCCGCTTCCACCTTGCCCGGCACGCCGTTCAGCCCTTCGCGCAGCAGGGTGCGCAGCGACCAGCCCGCGCAATAGCCACTCAACATGTCAAGGTCGTGAATGTGAATGTCGCCGTCGCGGTGCGCCTGCCCGATTTCGGGTGAGTAGACGTGCGAGAGCCAGTAGTTCGCCGTCACCTTGCCCGACACATTGAGAATCAGCCCGCCCAGCGAATAGCCCTGGTTGGCGTTGGCGTTCACGCGCCAGTCGGCGCGCGTGAGGTATTCGTTGATGCTGCTTTCCACCTCCACCAGCGTCTTGCGGTCGGCGCGCAGCGTGGCGTGGCGGTGGCGGTAGGCCATGTAGGCGCGCGCTGTGGCGATGTGGTTGGCGGAAATCAGCGTCTGCTCCACCACGTCCTGAATCTGCTCAATCTCCGGCGCCCCGCCCGGCCAGCGGAACGCCAGCACCTTCACCGCCTGTGCGGTGAGCAGCGCGGCTTCTTCCTCGCCAAACTCGCCCGTGGCCGCCCCCGCCTTGGCCAGCGCGCTGCGGATGCGCTGCGCGTCAAAGGCGACGCGCTCGCCGCCGCGTTTGATGACGGCTTCGGGCAGGTGGATGATGCGGGGCGCGGAAGCGGGCGCTGCATTGGCAGCCAAAGGTGCAGACATCAAGAAACTCCGTGGAAAAGGAAAAGCAGGGGTGTGGCGTGTTGTGATTCAGGTGGACGCCAGTGGGCGCGTGGCGGCAGGCTTTGCCATAAGCTGCAGGCCGCGCCCGGCACACTGTCCGCCGAGGCGTGTTCCCTCGGCGGAAAATACAGGTTCGTGTAGCCCGTCAATGTTGTTTGTCTCGTCCATGTTTGGCATTGTACACAGATTTCTTTTACATGTTGTGACATACAGTAGCGATGAAAAGTGAAGACAATCCGTCGATTTTGTAAATTTTGTGAATATCCATTTTGGGTGTAGGGGAAGTCCGCGATGAGCAAGATGATTCCCATGGGTATGCGCCTGCGGCGGCTGCGCACGCAGCGCGGCATGTCGCAAAGCGCGCTGGCGCAGGCGCTGGGTCTGTCGCCGAGCTACGTCAACCAGATTGAGCAGGGCAAGCGCACGCTCACCTCCCATGTGCTGGTGCGTCTGGCGAAATTCATGGACGTGGACGTGCAGCAGTTCTCCGACGACGAAGACACGCGCCAGGCCGCTGCGCTGCAGGAGGCGCTTGCCGATGCGCCCGAAGCGGTGGCATTGCCCGAGCTGCAGGAAGTGGCGGCGCAAATGCCCGTGCTCACCAAGGCGGTGCTGGCGCTGCACCGGCGCAACATGCAGCTCACGCAGCGCATTGAGGAGCTGACGCAATGCGTGGAAGGCACGCGCGACGCCAGTGCACCGCGCCCGCCACACGCGGCGCCCTATGAAGTGGTGCGCGACTTTTTCTTTGCCCACCAGAACTACTTTGACAGCCTCGACCGCGCCGCCGAGGAATTGGCGAGCGAGGCGAACGCCAGCGGCGCGGCGCTGGCTCCCTGGCTGGAACAGCGGCTTGCGCGCCACAGCGTGCACGTTGAGCGTGTGGACGGCAGCTCGCCACCGGACAAGCGCCGCTACGACCCCGACGCGCGCCGCCTCACGCTCTCTGCGCGCCTCTCCGAGGGGCAGCAGGCGTTTCAGATGGCGACGCAACTGGCGCTGCTGGAGATGAATGGGCAGATTGACGAACTTGTCCGCGCCCTCGAACTCGCCGACGCGCAGGCCAGGCGCCTGGCGCGCATCGGGCTGGCGAACTACGCCGACGGCGCCCTGCTGCTGCCCTATGGCGAATTCCAGCGCAACGCCGAGGGCATGCGGCACGACATCGAGCTGCTCGGCCAGTACTTTGGCGTGGGGTTTGAGACCGTCTGCCACCGCCTGAGCACCTTGCAGCGGACAGATGCCCCCGGCGTGCCCTTCTTTTTTGTGCGCGTGGACCGCGCGGGCAACATCTCCAAGCGGCAATCGGCCACGCACTTCCACTTCTCGCGCACCGGCGGCGCCTGCCCGCTCTGGATTGTGTATGAAGCCTTCGAGCAGCGCGGGCGCATCCTCGTGCAACACGCTGGCATGCCCGACGGCAGGCGCTACCTCTGGATAGCGCGCAGCGTCACGCACGGACACCCAGGCTGGGGGCAGACGCCCCAGCAGTTCTCCATCGGACTTGGCTGCGACGTGCGCCACGCTGGGCGGCTGGTCTATGCGCGCGGGCTGGACCTGAAAGACCCTGCCGCCGCCACGCCCATCGGCATGGGCTGCCGCGTGTGTGAGCGCACCGACTGCACGCAGCGCGCCTTCCCCTTCGCCGTGCGCCCCCTGGAGGTGGACGAAAACACCAGCGCCATCACTCCCTATGGCGGGGCGGGGAAGGGGGTGTGATGATTGAAGTGCGGACATATTTTTGCGCTGACGTGCAGCAGGACGATGCCAGCCTTGGTGTGCCGGATGCTGTGTGTGCGGGCAGGAAAGTGGCGGCAGCGGCGTTTGTGCTGACGCCGTGGGTGGAGCAGCAGTGGGTGGGATATGAGCACCTCGGCGCGCTGGCGGCGGAAGTGGTGCGCCTGCTGGCAGTGGCGTGCGCGCCGCAGCAGCCGTGGCTGATGGTTCGTGCGCTGGTAGGGGAACAGAGCCGCGTCACGCGCTATAGCGGGCTGTGGCGCAGTTTGGCGCGCGAGGGCTTCCCTGTGCCGCCCGAGGCGCGGAAAACGGAAGAAGTCTATGTTGCAGGCGATGCAACCGGTTCAGTTGGCGCATTTTATGGCGGTTTTGAAGCGGGGGATTTTGATTTTTCTTTCATCACCATGCCGCAGGCGCATGGAATATATGCCTTGTTCCCGCGCGCTGACTGCAGCGTGGGTGATATTCAGGCGCTGCTGGCGCACCCGTGGAGCGGGTGGCAGTGGAGTGATGGAGCGTTTTTGCAGGCGGCTGTGTTTGCAGGCTGCGCGGTGCTGTGCTGGGTGGATTGGTCTGACGACCCTTATGGCGAAGAGCATGGCGTGTTTGTGTTTGGCGAAAGCGGGCATGTGGAAAACTTGCTGCGCCATGTGCCAGCGCCGCGTAATGGCATTTGGCAAATGTGCCCCGGTGCCGCATGAGGTTTTTTGAGGATTTTTCATGCAGGTGCATTTTCTGGGAACTGTTGACTATGCGGAAACGCTGGCAAAGATGCAGGCGTTTTCACGCGCGCCGGAGGCGGGCGAGGAGCTGTGGCTCTGCGAGCACCCGCCGGTGTTCACGCTTGGCGCGGCGGGGCGGCGCGAGCATGTGCTGGCGCCGGGTGACATTCCGCTGGTGGCCACAGACCGGGGCGGGCAGGTGACGTATCACGGCTCGGGGCAGGTGGTGGCGTATCCGCTCATTGACCTGCGCGCCAGAGGGTTTTTTGTCAAGGAATATGTCTACCGGCTGGAGGAGGCCATCATTCGCACGCTGGCCGATGTGGGCGTGACGGGGCACCGCGTGGCGGGGGCGCCCGGGGTGTATGTGCGCCTGGCCGACCCGACGGGGCACGCGCTGCTGCCGCAGCGCCCGCAGCGCCTTGTGCCGGGCGAAAGCCCGCCGCCGCCGGATTTCACGGGTGTGGGGAAAATTGCCTCCATCGGCTTGAAGGTGAGCGGCGCGCGCGCGTGGCACGGAGTGGCGCTGAATGTGGCGATGAACCTGGAGCCGTTTGCGCGCATCAATCCCTGCGGCTACGCCGGGCTGCAGGTGGTGGATTTGGCCTCGTTTGGTGTGCAGCTTGCTTGGGCTGACGCGGCGCAGCTTCTGGCGGGGCACATTCAAAGCCTGCTGGCGCGCTGAACAAGGTTTTTTGCAATGACGAACGATATTCCAGTGATTACGGAAGCGCCCAAAGAGGGCGAGCATCTTGACCCGCGCGCCAAGAAAAAGGGTGCGGCAAAGCTGGCGCGCATTCCGGTGAAGGTGGTGCATGACGGCCCGCCGCTGCCCAAGCCGGCGTGGATTCGCGTGCGCGTGGGCGGGGCGGGCAGCCAGTTTTCCGAGGTGCGCGCGGCGCTGCGCGCCAGCGGGCTGGCGACGGTGTGCGAGGAGGCGTCGTGCCCCAACATCGGCGAGTGCTACGGGCGCGGCACGGCCTCTTTCATCATCATGGGCGACAAGTGCACGCGCCGCTGCCCGTTTTGCGATGTGGGGCACGGCAAGCCTGACCCGCTGGACGAAACCGAGCCGCAGCGTCTGGCGCAGGCGGTGGCGCGCATGAAGCTGCAGTATGTGGTGATTACCAGCGTGGACCGGGACGATTTGAAAGATGGCGGCGCGGGGCATTTTGCGGCGTGCATCCGGGAAATCAGGCAGACCTCGCCCGCCACGCGCATCGAGATTCTCACGCCCGACTTTCGCGGGCGCGTGCCGCGCGCGCTGGGGGCGCTGGAGGCGGCGCTGCCTGATGTGATGAACCACAACCTTGAGACGGTGCCGCGCCTGTATCGCGCCGCGCGCCCGGGCGCGGATTATGAGGGCAGCCTGCAGTTGCTGGCGGAGTGCGGCCGGCGCTGGCCGCAGATTCCCACCAAGAGCGGGCTGATGCTGGGGCTGGGCGAGACGGACGAGGAAATCATCGCCGTGATGCGCGACTTGCGCGCCGCTGGCGTGCAGATGCTCACCATCGGGCAATACCTTGCGCCCAGCAGCGCGCACCTGCCTGTGCGCCGTTACGCTACGCCGGAAGAATTTGCCGCGCTGGAACGCACGGCGCGCGACATGGGCTTCACCAGCGCTGCCATCGCCCCGCTGGTGCGCAGCAGCTACCACGCGGACTTGCAGGCGGCGCAGCACGCGCGCGCGGACTGAGAGGTTTGCGCCGCATACCCACCACAATTACCTATGGTTGCCGGCGTGTCATGCGGGCAATGAATTGATACCAGCGGTTTTTCTTTGACATGGAGAACGATGTGACAACAATAAAGTACACCCGCCGCGCTGTATGCCTGGCTGATGATGCGCGCAGCAGAAATTGCCACAGTAGAAATGCCTGACGGTGCCACGCTGGCCGAACTGGTGGGCGTGCTTTTGCGCGGGGGAAACGGCAATACCTGGCCCATTCCGACGTGGCCAACTCCGGGGCATGGCGGCTGGCTCATATATTCCAACATCGGCAGGATTGCCGCTGTTTCAGGCGATGGGGAGAGCGTGGAATACTGCGGCGCAGATGGCAGTGCGAATATATCAACGCTCGGCATTGAATGGGTATTTGGCGCGCGCGAGAGGGAGGATTTGAGTGTTGCCGAGATTGCGTGGCGGTTTGAAAAGTGATTGTTGTATATGTCTGAAACAGGCTTTTAACCACGGCGAACAGGCATATTTCCACTGGGTATAAGTTGCCGGCATGTGATGGCGGTATAGTCGGCAGCAAAACGAGGAGACACTGAGACGATGAGTCAGACTTTGCACGGCATCGCCGTGGCGGGCGGCATTGCCATTGGGCGCGTGGCGCTGGTGCGCAGCCGTCGGCGCGATGTGCCGCATTACCTGATTGACGCCGCTGGCGTGGACGCCGAGGTGCTGCGCCTGCGCCGCGCGCGGCAGGCGGTGGAGGAGCGCCTGCAGCAGATGCGCGCCGAGCTGCCGCCCGACATGCCCGCGGAGGTTGGCGCCGTGCTGGACGTACACCTGATGCTGCTGGGCGACGAGGTCAACGCGCGCGGGGTGGAGCGCTGGGTGCGCGAGCGGCTCTACAACGCCGAATGGGCCATCGTGAGCTATCTGGACGAGGTGGTGCAACTGTTTGACGGGATGCGCGACGACTACCTGCGCGAGCGCAAGGCGGACATGGAGCAAATCGCCGAGCACATGCTGCGCAGGCTGCAGGCGGAGGAGCCGCGCGAGCCGCACGAGGGCGAGGGCGCTGCACCCGAGGCGGGCGCGCTGCAGGTGCTGGTGGCGCGCGACCTTTCTCCCGTGGACACGCTGCAGTTTCGCCGTGGCATGTTTGCCGGCTTCGTCACGGACGTGGGAGGCAAGACCAGCCACACGGCCATCGTGGCGCGCAACCTGGGCATTCCGGCTGTGGTGGGCACACGCAGCGCCAGTGCAGCGGCGCAGGCGGGCGACTGGCTCATCATTGACGGTGATGCGGGCGTGGTCATCATTAATCCCACGCCTGCCGAGTTGAGCGAATACCGCTTCAAGCAGCGCCAGAGCCGTCAGGAGGCCGAGCGGCTGGCGCACATCAAGAACACCCCGGCCGTCACGCTCGATGGGCAGCACATCACCCTGCTGGCGAACATCGAGCGCCCGTCAGACGCCGCCGGCGCCGTGGACATGGGCGCTGTGGGCGTGGGGCTGCTGAGGAGCGAATTCCTCTTCATGGGGCGCGAAGGCAAGCTGCCCGGCGAAGACGAGCAATACGCCGCCTACCGCCGCGCCGTGGAAGGCATGCAGGGCATGCCCGTGACCATACGCACCGCCGACATCGGCGCCGACAAGCCGCTGGACGTCCACGCCCCGCTGCGCCACCTCAACCCCGCGCTTGGCCTGCGCGCCATTCGCTGGAGCCTCGCGGAGCCGGAGATTTTCCTCACGCAAGTGCGCGCCATCCTGCGCGCCGCCGCGCACGGCGCCGTGCAGATGCTCATTCCTATGCTCGCGCAACTGGGCGAAGTGCGCCAGACCTTTGAACTCATCTCACGAGCGCGCGCCCAGCTTGACGCGCGCGGCGTGGCGCACGGGCCGGTGCGCGTGGGCGCCATGATTGAAGTGCCCGCCGCCGCGCTCATGGTGCAGCAGTTCGCGCAGCACTTTGACTTTTTGTCCATCGGCACCAACGACCTCGTGCAATACACGCTCGCCATTGACCGCACCGATGAGGCTGTGGCGCACCTCTACGACCCGCTGCACCCCGCCGTGCTGCGCCTGATAGCAGACGTGATTGCCGAAGGGTGGGCGCAGGGCAAACCCGTGAGCATCTGCGGCGAAATGGCCGGCGACGCCGCCATGACGCGCCTGCTGCTGGGCATGGGGTTGCGGCACTTTTCCATGCACCCCTCGCGGCTGCTGGCGGTCAAGCAGGAAGTGCTCGCCGCCGACACCGAAGAGCTTGAAGACTGGGCCGACGCCGTGCTCGCCAGCGACAACCCCGCGTCGCTGCTGGCGGAGGGGTAGGGTGGAGATGAAAGCTGCAGATTTGCCAAATTGGGTGCTGACCGTCAGACAGGGTGATGTGTCAGCACCCGTGCGCGTGGAAGTGCATCACGACAGGGAAAACGGCAGCTACTGGGTAAGCAGCCCTGACCTTGACGGATTGGTCGTCACCGGCGGCACGCTGGATGAATTGAAAAAAGAAACTTTTGCCGCATGTGGCGCGCTGTTGGCGCTTTCACCCCGGTAGGGGCGAATAATTATTCGCCCCTACGAGGTTTGTTTTGTATACCTGTAGCAAATACCATTGGTTGCTGGTGTATCATGCCGGCGGTGGTGTGATACCCATCGTTTTTGATGTGGGCGCTCTTATTTTTCAATGTCGCCAAAGCTGGACGCCGGACGGCGCCCAGCCTGCCAGCTTGCGATTTCGTCGGCGTCAAAGAGCAGGGGTACGCAGGTTTTGTTCCAGTCGCCGCTAAAACTGTAAATATGCCAGTCTGCGGGCGTGCCATCGCCGCCACTCTTGGCATCCCAGTATTCAGCCAGATAGAAATCCACCAGCAGGTGCGCAAAAGATTTGACCCTGAATATGACGCCTTCCAGACTGTGGAAAAGGAATTGATATTCGCCGTCCAGTGATTTCTCGTTGTGGATTTCCCCGTACGTTGTTTCATCGCCGCTGCTGAAACCGTAGACGAGAAGGTCATCAAAATCGGACAGGCGCAAGTCCCAATCCTGGCTTGAGTTGTAGCGGTAGTATTCCCTGTCGGAGGCGCGCGGGGGTGCCTCTGCTTTCAGAAAGTCCGGCCACAGCGGGTCAAATTTCTTCAGTGGTTTGATTTTTGACGGCTCCAGGACGAGGCGACCATCGCCTTCCAGCATTGGGGCAGGGCGCGGGCAAAATGGGGCGTTCTGGCATTCTTTTTGTTCTGGTTTCCTGAATTTTTCTTCAATCACGTCATATGTGTTCAGCCAGTCTATTTTTCCTGCTGCACGCCAGAAGTTTTGCGCCGAAGGCGGGAGGGCGTCCAGCGCGTCCTGTGTCTGGTAGCGCCCGGCTAGCGCAGCGGCGGCGTCCTGCATTTCGGCGGCGTTGGCTGCTACCCAAGCGACTGTTTGCTGTTTCCAGCAGTGCAAAAAGGCTTCCATGCGCGCGCCGTCAGGGTCGCGGTAGCCGGAGTGCATTTCGGCATATTTGGTGACGGGTGCGGCCGGGAAAATTTTTTCTTCAACAGCCATCATCAAGTTCTCGGCTTCCCGAACGAGAACGAACGCTTTTAAAAGAATTCTTTCCTTGTAGGTTTCCGGGTTACGCCAGCGTTCGAGCAGGAAAATCCCGGCAACACAACAGCACAGGAGAAGAAATATGGCAGCGGTTTTTTTCACCGCACCTGCGGCGCGCGCAGGGCGGTGCCGATGGTGGTGCGGCTGATGGCGCCGGCGAGCTGGCGCGCGAAGCGTTCGGCGAAGTCAATCTTGTGGGTGTAGTCCACGATGTCTTCGGCCTTGACGATGTCGCGCGCCACGGATTCCATGCTGCCGTAGGCGTCGGCAAGGCCAAGGGCAAGCGATTGCTCGCCCGTCCAAATGATGCCGCTGTACATGTCGGGCGTTTCTTTGAGGCGCTCGCCGCGCCCTTCGCGCACGACTTTGATGAATTGCTGGTGGATTTGCCCGGTGAGTTGCTGCGCGTAGGCAAGCTGCGTCTCGCTCATGGGGCTGAAGGGGTCAAGAAAGCCTTTGTTGTCGCCGGCGGTGATGAGGCGCCGCTCGACGCCGAGCTTGTCCATCGCGCCGGTGAAGCCGAAGCTGTCTATGAGCACGCCGATGCTGCCGACCAGGCTGGCCTTGTCCACGTAGATGTTGTCCGCCGCCGACGCGATGTAGTAGGCGGCGGAGGCGCAGGTGTCTTCCACCACGGCGTGAATGGGTTTTTTGTGCAGCTTTTTCAGCCGCCGCAGCTCGTCCACAATCATGCCGGCCTGCACGGCGCTGCCGCCGGGGGAGTTGATGTGGAGCATGAGCGCCTTGCTGCTCTTGTTTTCCAGCGCGTCGCGCAGCGCGGGCAGGACGTACTCGGCGCTGGCGTCTTCGCCGTCCATGATGACGCCGTGAATGCGCACCATCGCGGTGTGCGGCGTGCCGCCGCCGCTGATGGATCTGTCCATCCTGTCCAGTAGGAAGGGGACGAGCAGGGCAGCGATGAACAGCAGCCCGAGCAGAATGCGCCAGCGGCGCGCGGCGCGGCGCTCGCGCAGTTCGGCAAGGAGGAGTTTTTCCAGGGTTTCACGTTCCCAGGGGATGGCGGCGGTGTGTTGCATGCTCGGCGGAGGTCGGGAAAAAAGGGGGGGCAATTGTAGGGGCGCGCTCAGGCGTATTCGCGCAGCCACTGGCGCAGCGCCGCCACGGAAGGCGCCACAAAGCGCGGCGCAAAGGAGCGCAGCCCGCCCGCTTCGTGCGCGCCGTAGCTCACGGCGACGCTTGCGCAGCCGGCACGCCGCGCCATTTCCACGTCGTGCGAGGTGTCGCCAATCATCAGCGTGCGCGTGGCGACGGCGCCCAGCTCCTCCATCAGCTCAAACAGCATTTGCGGGTTGGGCTTGCCGGCGCACTCTTCGGCGGTGCGGCTGGCGTCAAAGCTCGTTTCAAGCTGCGACTGGCGCAGCGCCTCGCGCAGCCCGGCGCGGCTTTTGCCCGTGGCAATGGCCAGCAGGTGCCCGCGCTCGCGCAGCTCATGGAGCATGTCGCGCACGCCGTCAAACAGCAGCACCTGCGCGGAAAGCTGCGCGTAGTGGTGGCGGTAGCGGTCGGCAAGCTGCGGATATTTTTCCGGCGGCACGTCGGGCGCGGCGCGTGCCAGCGCCGGAACGAGCGCCATGCCGATGACCCACGCGGCGGTGGCGGCGTCCGGCGGCGTGCCGCCCACATCGCGCACGGCACATTGGATGGCGCGCACGATGGCGGCGGTGGAATCGAACAGGGTGCCGTCCCAGTCAAAACAGATGAGGTCAAAGGTGCGTGGCATGGGGCGATTGTGCGCGCTGCGCCAGCGTCGCAGCATTGCATGGGTATGTTATGTCTGCCGGCTTATGAAGCCGGCAGCGAAAGATAATTTTCAGTAGTATAGTGATGGTGTTGCAATACTATTGCAGAATATAGCTGATTGCCGGCTTGTTATGCCGACGATGCAGTGATACCTATTGAATTTCGCGCCTATGTTGCACTGCGGAACTTTTCGCGCTGCAGCCGCTCTTGCACACCGCACACGGCGCCTGTGCGCAGCAAGCACGGCGCCGCTGCGTTACATTCGCCAGTTTTGCAAATTTCAGGCACACGCCATGACAAGCACCGCACTCGCCGCCCCGCGCGCCGCCGCGCTTGCGCCCGCCAACCCGTGGGCGCTGTTGCCGCCGCTGGGCAATCTGGACGCCTACATCAGCGCCGTGAACGCCATGCCCATGCTCACCCTGGAGGAAGAGCAACGCTATGCGCGCGAACTGCGCGAGGAGGGCAGCCTGGAGGCCGCCAGCCGCCTCGTGCTCTCGCACTTGCGCCTGGTCGTCGCCACGGCGCGGCAGTATCTCGGCTACGGGTTGCCGCACGCCGACCTGATTCAGGAGGGCAACGTGGGGCTGATGAAGGCCGTGCGCCGCTTTGACCCGGCGCAGGGCGTGCGCCTCGTCAGCTACGCGCTGCACTGGATTCGCGCGGAAATCCACGAATACATTCTCAAAAACTGGCGCATGGTCAAGGTGGCGACCACCAAGGCGCAGCGCAAGCTGTTTTTCAACCTGCGCTCGCTCAAAAACAGCCTGCGCGCGCAGGAAGAAGGCACGCCGCGCGAGACGCTCAGCAGCGAGCAGGTGCTGGACGTGGCCGCGCGCCTGAGCGTCAAGCCCGAAGAAGTGCGCGAAATGGAAGAGCGCATGGCGGGCGCCGATGTGCTCTTTGACCCCACGCCCGCCGACGGCGCCGATGAGGACAAGGCTTTTGGCCCCGGCGACTGGCTGCACAACGACGCCGACGAACCCTCCGCCATGCTGGAAGAGGCCGAACGCCAGCGCCTCGCTACACAGGGGCTGGCGCACGCGCTGGACGCGCTCGACGAGCGCAGCCGCCGCATCGTCACGCAGCGCTGGCTGAACGTGAATGACGACGGCAGCGGCGGCATGACGCTGCAGGAGCTGGCAAGCGAATATGGCGTGAGCGCCGAACGCATCCGCCAGATTGAAGCCGCCGCCATCAAGAAAATGCGCGCGGCGCTGGCCGATTACGCATAAAACGCGCACAGCAAAAAACGCCCCCGTGAAGGGGCGTTTTTTTATGCGCAGAAACAGCGCTCAGCGGATGATGCGCTCGCCCAGTTTTTCCCACACGCCGGGTAGTCCTTCGGGGTGCGGGGGCAGGGAGCCGAGGTTGATGCGGCTTTCCTTGGGGCAGTGGAAGTCGCTGCCGCGCGAGGCGAGCAGCCCCATCTTCTGCGCCACGGTGGCGTAGAGGCGCATTTGCTCGGGGGAGTGCGAGCCATGCACCACTTCCACGCCTTCGCCGCCGAGTGACTTGAAGTGCTTGAGCATGGTCAGCACCTGTGAGCTGCTGAACGATGAGTAATCGCCCGGGTGCGCCACCACTGCCATGCCGCCAGCGGCGCGTATCCAGCCGACGGTTTGCTCCATCGTCGCCCACTTGTGCGGCACAAAGCACGGGCACCTAGTGCCGAGATAGCGTTTGAACGCCTCGGCGGTGTTGCGGCAGATGCCGCGCTCCACGAGCAGGCGCGCGAAGTGCGGGCGCGCAACCAGGTTCTTGTTGCTGGCGTGTCTGAGCGCGCCTTCGTAGGCGCCTTGCACGCCGGTTTCGCGCTCGATGCGGCTGGCCATTTCGCGCGCGCGCGGCTCGCGGCTGGCGCGGATGGCGTCCAGCCCGGCGCGCAGTTCTTCGTTGTCCGGGTCAAAGCCAAGGCCCACGATGTGTACGGTCGCTTCTTGCCAGGTGATGGAAATCTCTA
>JAFRYL010000031.1 GCA_017437605.1 Ottowia sp.
GGATTGGCGTCTGCGTTTTGAGCGTTGCAAGGCCCGTGCACCCCCCACCCGCCGCATTGCTGCCGCATTGCGGCCACCCCCACCCTACCCTCCCCCTCCGTCCGCGCGCTGGCGCGCGCGGCGAAGGAGAGGGAATGTTCTTTTTTTCATTCGTGCGTCTGCACCAGTTGCAGCGCCAGCGCAAGGGCGTAGCGCGTGGCCTGCTGGCGCACGGCGGCGCGGTCGCCGGTGAAGTGGCGTGTTTCAGCGCCGGCGTTGCCGTCGGCGCTGCACCAGCCAAAGCAGACGGTGCCCACAGGCTGCACGGCGCTGCCGCCGGTGGGGCCGGCGATGCCGGTTGTTGAGACGGCGCAGTGTGCACCGCTGGCGGCGAGTGCGCCGCGCGCCATTTCCCGCGCCACGGCTTCGCTGACGACGCCGCAGCGCGCGATGAGGGCGGCGGGCACGCCGAGGGTGCGCTCTTTGGCGGCTGGGGTGTAGGTGACGTAGCCGCATTCAAACCATGCGCTGCTGCCGGCCACGTCGGTGCAGGCGGCGGCTATCAGCCCGCCGGTGCAGCTTTCCGCCACGGCAAAGCGCCAGCGCCGCGCACGCAGGGCGTGGGCGAGTTGATGCACGGCGTTTTCGGTAGCGGCGGTGGGCATGGCTTTATATTGAAATGTGCGGGTATTCGTTGGTCGCCAGCTTGATAAGCCGGCGATGTAATGTGTTTGTTTATGGTATGCGAATGTTTGCGCTGCTGACGCAGCGCAGCCCCCTCACCCTTGCCCTCTCCCCCTCTGTGCCGCTGCGCGGCACGGGGGGCGAGGGGAAGGCAGTTCTCAATGCCTATCGCTGAGGTTCTGGTCCTTGGGCCAGGTGATGGTGTGGCTGGCGCTGAATTTCTGCGTGGCGCCAGCGGCGAGTTTGTGTTCCCAGAGCACGGTGCCGGGTTGCTGGCGCCATTCGGTGCTGGTGGGGTTTGGCTGGTAGCTGGATTGCACGCGCACATCTTCGTGCTCGGAGACGGGGGCGGCGTCGAGCACCTGGAGTTCGATGGCGTCCTTGTGGCGGTTTTCAATGGTGTAGGTACGCGCGATGCTCTGCTCGCGCCGGCTGCCGATGAAGCCGGCAGAACCCGCGCCGCGCTTGGGCATTTCGGCGCGCACGCGCACGTTTTCGTCGCGCCCGAAGGCGAGGCCGCTGCGCGCAAGCGCGTCCACGTCAAAGCGGCCTTTGCCGACGTAGGCCGAATCGCGGTAGAGGTCGAGCGGGCCGCCGGGCCAGACGCCTTCTGGCGCGGCAACTTCGGCGATGAGGTAGGCGGCTTCTTCCTGCGCGGGGCTGGTGCGCACGCGCAGCTTGGCGTCCAACTGCTGCTCGCCCAGGGTGAGCGAGACGCGCTGCCCGCTGGAAGGCACGGTGATGGGCTGCGGCACAGCAAATTCGGTGGCGTAGGCGCTGTCGATGCTCTCCACGTCAAAGCTGGGCATGGGTTCCTCTTCGGGCACAGCGCCGTCTTCATCAGCGGTGGCGCGTGCCGCCGCCATCCTGGGCGCCATCGCAGCCGATTCCATCGCCATGCCTGCGGCGCGGGCGTTTTTCTGCATCGGCGGGCGCAGGGTCACGCGCCACGGGCGCGGCAGTGGCCCCTCAGTGGCGCCGCCGGGCTGGCCGGTGGAAAGGGTCAGGCGCACGCCGTTCCAGTCTTCCCCAGTGTTTTGCGCCACGAGCGCCTGGCGCTGCAGCAGCACTTTTTTGCTGGCGCTATCAAGCGTGGCGCGGTAGCCGGGCTGCCAGCCGGGGCCGCGCACCTGATAGGTGAGGCGCAGTTGCCCGGCGCGCTCGGCAGCGAGCGTGACGCTGACGACGCTCACTTTGGCGTCGCCCCCGCCAATGCGCTTGCGCTCGGCCAGCAGGGGCTTGAGTTCTTCTTCTATAGCCTGTTGCTGGCGCAGCAGTTCGTGGCGGCGCTGCAGCGCGGTGTGCATGGATTGGGTAAGCGCCTGCGCGGTGGCGGCAATCTGGCCGGGGTCGCCCATGCCGGGGGCGGCGGCGCCCTGCCCTTCTTTTTCTGCCGGGCGCTGGAAGCTGTTGAGGTAGCCCACAGCGGTCTCGATGCCGCCGTCTTCGGCCTGCAGCGCGGCGAGGCGGTCTTCCAGCGCGCGGATGCGCTCGTCCAGCGGGCTGGCGCAGGCGGCGCCGAGTAGTTCGCGCGCCACTTGGCGCGTGGACATGTCGCCCACGCGGATGCCGGCGTCGGCGTCCACGCGCAGGCTGGCGACATCAAGCGCGGCGGGCAGGCAGGCAAAGACGGCCTGCCGCGCACCGGCGGCGACGTTGAGCACGCGCTCCACGGTGGCGCTGCCGGGGTAGAGCTTTACGGCGGTCACGCGCGAGATGTCGGGGGCGTCAAGACCGCCGCCACCGGCGGCAGCAGCGGTCAAGGGGGCTGCCAGCACGGCTGACAGGGCAAGCAGGCGTTTGGACATGGTGGCTCTCCTTGCAAGAGTGCGTCGTTGACAAAAGCTGCCATCGTAGCGCGCAGCGGCAGCGGGGCGGGGGCGGCGGCGAGTTGTCGCATTGCAACAATTTTTCCCTTCCGAGGGGGTCAAGAGCATGCGCCCTCCCCTTTTTTCCACAGACTTTTATGTAGCACGTATGCCTTGCCTGGCAACAGGTGCATGCTGATTCGGCGCACACGTCCAGAGCACTTCCAACAAAGCGCGTGCGGCGTGACGCAGTGCAGCAAAAAAGACGCCACCGGGCGTCAGGATTTTTTAGAATCGCCAGTTTTTGTTTCACCACGATAACTCAGGCCAATGAGATGAGCACAAAAGAAGATGGTCAGGACGCCATCCGTGGCCGCGCCAGCACCGGCTCTGCGCCGGAGCACATTGAGATAAAGCGCGGTCTGGATTTGCCGATAGCGGGCGTCCCGCGCCAGGAGATTGAGGACGCCGCCCCCGTGCGCAGCGTCGCAGTCATCGGCGCTGATTACCACGGCCTCAAACCGAGCATGGCCGTGCAGGTGGGCGACAAGGTCAAGGCGGGGCAGCCGCTCTTTGCCGACAAAACGCGCCCGGGCATCAACATCACAGCACCCGCTTCGGGCACGGTGAGCGCCATCAACCGGGGCGAGCGCCGTGTGCTGCAGTCCGTCGTCATTGACGTGGACGACGCCGACGAGGGGCTGGAGTTCGAGCGCTACGACGACGCGCAGCTTGCCGCGCTGGACGCGCAGCTTGTGCGCGCCAATCTGCAGCGCAGCGGCCTGTGGGCGGCGCTGCGTACGCGCCCGTTCAGCCGCGTGCCCGCTGCCGATGCCACGCCGGAAGCCATCTTCGTGACGGCGATGGACACGCACCCGCTCTCGGCTGACCCCGCCGTCGTCCTCAAGGGCTATGCCGAGGACTTCAAGCGCGGGCTGCAGGTGCTCGCGCGTCTGGCGCCCGTGAACCTGTGCCGCGCCAGCGGCACGCGCATTCCGGGCGAAGACCTGCCCGGCGTGCGCGTGGCGAAGTTCAAGGGGCCGCACCCCGCCGGGCTGGTCGGCACGCACATTCACTTCCTGCACCCGGTGAACACCGAGCATGTCGTCTGGCACATCGGCTATCAGGACGTGATTGCCGTGGGCAAGCTGATGGCCACAGGGCGCCTTTGGACGCAGCGCATCGTGGCGCTGGGCGGCCCGGTGGTGAAACAGCCGCGCCTGCTGCGCACGCGCCTGGGCGCCAACCTGCAGGAACTCACCGCCAAGGAACTGGAGGGCGATGGCAACCGCATCGTCTCCGGCTCAGTGCTGGGCGGGCGCACGGCGGCAGGCCCCTACGCCTATCTGGGGCGCTACCACGTGCAGGTGAGCTGCCTGCAAGAAGGCACAAAGCGCGAGCTGCTCGCCTACATGCGCCTTGGCGCGAACAAGCACTCGGTCACGCGCGCCTTCCTCTCCAGCCTGCTGGGGCGGCGCGAAATGGACATGACCACCTCCACGCAGGGCAGCCCGCGTGCCATGGTGCCCATCGGCAACTACGAAGCGGTGATGCCGCTGGACATTCTGCCCACGCAACTGCTGCGCTACCTCATCGTGGGCGACACGGAAATGGCGCAGAACCTGGGCTGCCTGGAACTGGACGAGGAAGACCTGGCGCTCTGCACCTACGTGTGCGCGGGCAAGTACGAATACGGCCCCATTCTGCGCGACAACCTCACCCGCATTGAGAAGGAGGGCTAAGCAATGAACTTGCTCACACTGCTGGAGCGCATGGCTCCGGCGTTTGAAAAAGGCGGGCGCTTTGAGAAGTGGCGCGCGCTGTTTGAGGCGGTGGACACCTTCCTCTACTCGCCCCCCAGCGTCACGCAGACCACGGCGCATGTGCGCGACAGCTTGGACCTGAAACGCATGATGATTCTGGTGTGGCTCTGCGCGCTGCCCATCCTGTTCTTCGGCATGTGGAACGTGGGCTGGCAGGCGAACACGGCGCTGGCCGCCAACCCTGACCTGCTCGCGCAGCAGACGGACTGGCACTACGCCATCATCAATCTGCTCACCAGCCACAACCCCGGCAGCCTCTGGGACTGCCTGGTGGCCGGCGCCATCTGGGTGCTGCCCATCTACGCCGTCACCTTCGCCGTGGGCGGCATCTGGGAAGTGTTGTTCGCCATGGTGCGCGGACATGAAGTCAACGAGGGCTTCTTCGTCACCTCTATCCTGTTCTCGCTCACACTGCCGCCCACCATTCCGCTCTGGCAGGTGGCGCTGGGCATCAGCTTCGGCGTGGTGCTGGCCAAGGAAGTGTTCGGCGGCACGGGCAAGAACTTCGTCAACCCCGCGCTGGCAGGTCGCGCCTTCCTGTTCTTCGCCTACCCCGCATGGATTTCGGGCGACAAGGTGTGGACCGCCGTGGACGGCTTCTCCGGCGCCACGGCGCTCGGCCTGGTGCCCGATGGCGGCATGCAGGCGCTCTCCGGCACCCTGAGCTGGTGGCAGGCCTTCATCGGCGTCATGCCCGGCGCTGTGGGCGAAACCAGCACCCTGCTCATTCTGCTGGGCGGCATCGCGCTCATGGTGATGGGCATTGCCTCGTGGCGCATCGTCGCCGGCGTGATGCTGGGCATGGTGGCGTTCAGCACGCTGTTCAACATCATCGGCTCGGACAGCAACCACATGTTTGCCATGCCGTGGTACTGGCATCTGGTGCTCGGCGGCTTTGCCTTCGGCATGATGTTCATGGCCACCGACCCGGTGTCCGCCGCCATGACGGACACGGGCAAGTGGATTTACGGCGTGCTCATCGGCGTGATGGTGGTGATGGTGCGCGTCATCAACCCCGCCTTCCCCGAAGGGATGATGCTCGCCATTTTGTTCGGCAACCTGATTGCGCCGCTCATTGACTACTTTGTGGTGCGCGCCAACATCAAGCGGAGGATGGCTCGCCATGTCTGACACAAACAAAGAATCCATGCTGCACACGCTGCGCGTGGCGTTTCTGGTGTGCCTGGCGTGCTCGCTCGTGGTGGCGGGCGCGGCACTCGGCCTCAAACCCGCGCAGATTGTCAACAGCCAGCTCAACAAGCAGCGCAGCATTTTGAGCATCGCGGCCGAAGCGCCTGAAAGCACGCCGAATGCCGAAGTGCAGCGCCTGTTCAAGGAGCGCATTCAGGCGCGCATCGTTGACCTGGACGAAGGCCAGTTCAGCGACGCGCAAGACCCCGCCACCTACGACGTGGCCAAGGCGCTGCAGGACAACGCCCTCTCGCGCGACCTCACCGCCGAGGAGGACATCGCCTCCATCCACCGCCGCGAGCGCTACGCCACCGTCTACACCGTGGAAGAAGGCGGCGCGCTCAAAACCCTCATCCTGCCCGTGCGCGGCTACGGCCTCTGGTCCACGCTCTACGGCTTCATCGCCCTGAAGAGCGACCTGCAGACCATCGCTGGCCTGGGCTTCTACCAGCAGGCAGAAACCGCTGGCCTTGGCGGTGAAGTGGACAACCCGCGCTGGAAGGCGCTCTGGCCGGGCAAGCTGGCGTTCAACGCCGCTGGCGAGCCGGACATCCACGTCATCAAGGGCAATGTGGACGCCAGCAACCCCAACGCCGCGCATCAGGTGGACGGGCTGGCCGGCGCCACGCTCACCAGCAAGGGCGTGCAGCACCTGCTGGACTTCTGGCTGGGGCCAAACGGCTTTGGCCCCTTCCTGAACAACCTGCGCCAGAGTGCTGGACAGGCGCTGCCCGTCGCGCAAGCAGAACAGCCCGCCCCGGCTCCGCAGCCGGAGGTGCAGCCTGAAGCGCCGCAGGAGCCAGCCGTGCAGCAGCCCGAAGCCGCGCCGCAGCCGGAGGCCGCGCCGCAGGCTCAACCTGAAGCGCAACCCGAAGCGGCGCAACCCGAAGTGCCGCAGGAACCGGCGCCGCAGCCCGAAGCCGCACCGCAGGTGCAGCCTGAAGCAGTGCAGCCGGAAGCGCAGCCCGAAGCAGTGCAGCCGGAAGCACAGCCCGAAGTGGTGCAGCCGGAAGCACAGCCCGAAGTGGTGCAGCCGGAAGCGCAGCCCGAAGTGGCGCAGCCGGAAGCACAGCCCGAAGCGGTGCAGCCGGAAGTGCAACCCGAAGCAGCGCAACCCGGCACTGAAGAACAGCCGCAGCCCCAACAGGAAAGCGAGGAAATCTAAATGGCAAAACAGACTGTCAAACAGGTGCTGCTCGAGCCTGTTTTCCAAAACAACCCGATTACCCTGCAAATCCTGGGCATCTGCTCGGCGCTGGCGGTCACCTCAAACCTGAAAACCGCGCTTGTGATGTCCGTGGCGCTGACGCTGGTTACGGCCTTTTCCAACCTGTTTGTTTCACTGATTCGCAAACAGATTCCGGCCTCCATCCGCATGATTGTGCAAATGGTCATCATCGCCTCGCTGGTGATTGTGGTGGACCAGATTCTCAAAGCCTTTGCCTACGAACTCTCGAAACAGCTTTCGGTGTTTGTCGGGCTGATTATCACGAACTGCATCGTCATGGGGCGCGCAGAAGCCTTTGCCATGCAAAACCCGCCGCTGCTCTCGTTTGCCGACGGCATCGGCAACGGGCTGGGCTACAGCGCCATGCTGCTGATACTCGGCTTTATCCGCGAGTTGTTTGGCGCGGGCAAGCTGTTCGGCATCTCCGTGCTGCCCGTCATCAACGACGGTGGCTGGTACGCCCCCAACGGCCTGCTGCTGCTGCCGCCTTCGGCCTTCTTCCTGATTGGCCTGCTCATCTGGGCGCTGCGCACATGGAAGAAAGACCAGGTGGAGCCGGCTGAACGCAGCATGGCGCCGCAAACCTCGCCGCGCGAAGGAGCCTGAACATGGAACATTACCTGAGCCTGTTTTTCCGCGCGGTGTTCGTTGAGAACATGGCGCTGGCGTTCTTTCTTGGGATGTGTACCTTTATCGCCATTTCCAAGAAAGTGCAGACGGCCATCGGCCTTGGCATTGCCGTGATTGTGGTGCAAGCCATCACGGTGCCCGCCAACAACCTGATTTACCGCTGCCTGCTCAAAGAAGGCGCGCTGTCCTGGATTGGGCTGCCGGAAGTGGACTTGAGCTTCCTCGGTCTGCTGTCCTATATCGGTGTGATTGCCGCCATCGTGCAGATTCTGGAAATGCTGCTCGACAAATACGTGCCCAGCCTCTACAACGCGCTGGGCGTGTTCCTGCCGCTCATTACCGTGAACTGCGCCATCATGGGTGGCTCGCTCTTCATGGTGGAGCGCGACTACAACTTCCCGGAAAGCGTGGTGTATGGCATCGGCTCCGGCCTGTCGTGGGCGCTGGCCATCATGGCGCTGGCCGCCATCCGTGAAAAACTCAAATACAGCGACGTGCCCGCCGGCCTGCGCGGCCTGGGCATTACCTTCATCGCCATCGGCCTGATGGCGCTGGGCTTCATGTCATTTTCGGGAGTGCAGCTATGATTGGTTCCATCCTGCTGAGCGTGGTGATGTTCACCGCCATCGTGCTGGCGCTCGTGGGCATCATTTTGTTCGCGCGCTCCAAGCTGGTTTCCAGCGGCGATGTCAATATCAAAATCAACGGCGAGCGCACCATTACCACGCCCGCCGGCGGCAAACTGCTGCAGACGCTGGCCGCGCAGAATATCTTTCTGTCCTCGGCCTGCGGCGGCGGCGGCACCTGCGCGCAGTGCAAGTGCATCGTCAAGTCCGGCGGCGGTGAAATGCTGCCCACCGAGGAACCCCACTTCACGCGCCGCGAAGCGGCTGAAGGCTGGCGCCTGTCGTGCCAGACTGCTGTGAAGCAGGACATGGAAATCCAGGTGCCCGAAGAAGTGTTTGGCGTGAAGAAATGGGAATGCACCGTTGTGTCCAACCCCAACGTCGCCACCTTCATCAAGGAATTGACGCTGAAACTGCCCGAAGGCGAAAACGTCAACTTCCGCGCCGGTGGCTACGTGCAGCTTGAATGCCCGCCGCACACCGTCGCCTACAAGGATTTTGATATTCCCGAGGAATATCGCGGCGACTGGGACAAATACAACCTCTGGCGCTACGTCTCCAAGGTTGATGAAACCACCGTCCGCGCCTATTCCATGGCGAATTACCCGGAAGAAAAGGGGCTGGTCAAGTTCAATATCCGCGTCGCTTCGCCGCCCGGCAATGCGCCCGATGCGCCTCCCGGCAAAATGTCGTCCTGGGTGTTCAGCCTCAAACCCGGCGACAAGGTCACGGTGTATGGCCCGTTTGGCGAATTCTTCGCCAAGGAAACCGACGCCGAAATGGTCTTCATCGGCGGCGGCGCGGGCATGGCGCCCATGCGTTCGCACATCTTTGACCAGCTCAAGCGCATCCACAGCAAGCGCAAAATCTCCTTCTGGTATGGCGCGCGCTCGCTGCGCGAAGCCTTCTACGTGGACGAGTTCAACAAGCTGGCGGAAGAAAACCCCAACTTCACCTGGCATCTGGCGCTCTCCGAGCCGCTGCCCGAAGACAACTGGACGGGTCCCACGGGCTTCATCCACAACGTGCTCTACGAGAACTACATGAAGATGCACCCCGCGCCTGAGGACTGCGAGTTCTACATGTGCGGCCCACCCGTGATGAACGCCGCCGTCATCAAGATGCTGCTCGACTTGGGTGTTGAGCGCGAAAGCATCTTCCTGGACGACTTCGGCGGCTGACGCCCATGTTTGCCCGCCGCATCGCCGCCGCCGCGCTCATCGCAGCGGCGGCTTTTCTTCTTGTGTGGTTCACGCGCCCGGCGGCGCCGCTGCAGCCTACGCACATCACCGGCCCCACCATGGGCAGCACCTACGCCATCAGCTACCACGGCAAGGGCGCGCCCGATGCCGCGCAGATGCAACGCGAAGTGCAGGCCATTCTGGACGAGGTGGACACCGCCGTCTCCACCTACCGCAGCGACAGCGCGCTGGCGCGCTTCAACGCCGCGCCCGCCAGCACCTGCATGGACATGCCGCAGGCCGCCATCGATTTGGCGCAGTACGCCCTCACGCTTTCGCAGCAAAGCGGCGGTGCCTTTGACACCACCCTGCTGCCCGCGCTGCAGGCGTGGGGCTTTGGGCACAGCAAAGCCCCTGCCCTGCCCGCCTCCGCGCCAGATGAGGCGCAACTTGCCGAACTGCGCCAGCGCACCGGCATGACACACCTGCGCGTGCAGGGGCAGCAGCTGTGCAAGGACGCGCCCATTCATGTGGAATTCAACGCCATCGCCGCCGGCTACGCCATCGACCGCATCGCCGCGCGCTTTGAGCAACTTGGCGTGCGTGACCACCTCATTGAAGTCACGGGCGAAATCCGTGGCAGCGGCATGCGACCCGACGGCACGCCGTGGCGCGTGGGCATAGAAGCGCCGCTGGACGGCGCGCGACAGGCGCAGCGCATCGTGCCCCTTTCCGGCATGGCGCTCTCCACCTCCGGCAGCTACCGCAACTGGCGCGCCACCGCTGACGGCCAGCGCCGCAGCCACATTCTTGACGCGCGCACCCTCACCCCCGTGCAGCACCGCCTCGCATCTGTGACTGTGGCCGCGCCGCTTGCCATGCACGCCGACGGCCTCTCCACCCTGCTCATGGCGCTGGGCGAAACGCAAGGCTTTGCCTGGGCCACTGAAAAGGACATCGCCGCCCTCTTCGTCATACCCGCCGATGGCGGAGAAAATGGCGGCTTCATCCTGCGCGCCACGCCCGCGTTTGAAAAGGCGTTTCCCTCCCAAGCCAACCAAGGAAAAACACCATGACCTGGCTTCTCGCCCTCATCCTCATGCTGCTCGTCTTTGCGGGCATGGCCGTCGGCGTCATGGCCGGACGCAAACCCATCGCCGGCTCCTGCGGTGGGCTGGCCGCCAAGCTCGGCATTGACCACACCTGCACCTGCGGGCGCGAAGGCGGCTGCTGCAACGCCGAACTGCCGCCGCTCAAGGAACCGCCGGCCAGCGCCGGGCAGGAGAGCATCTAAATACTATCATTTGGTATACACTCATTACCGGCTTATAAAGCCGGTAATGATGCGTTATATGATTGAGTATACAATCAATACAAAATACTCAACAGTATTGAACGTCATCGCCGGCTTATGTTTCCGGCAGCCACGGAACATATCAATGGGTATATGTTCCATCAAGCCTCGTCCGGCAACGCCCTGAAAGCGCCCTGCGCAAGCTGCTGACGCATCTGGTCGAGCTGCTCGGGCGTGTTCATCACCAGCGCGCCGTCGCCGCTGATTGGCTCGTTCAGCGGCTGGCTGGCAATGAGCACAAGGCGCGCCGGCTCGCTGCTGGCGCTCACGCTCAGGCCGACTTCTTCGCCAAAGGCGTCAAACAGCACCATTTGCGGCGCGCGCACGGGGTCGCGCCAATAGTCTGCGCCCATTTGCCCTTGCAGCGCCAGCACTTCCACATACCAGCCGTGCGGCAGCGGCAGCTCCACGCGCGCGCCGGGGGCAAGGGTGATGTCCCAGAGCTGCAGCGGTAGCACGGTTTGTGCCGGGCCGAGCTGCCCTTGCCACTCGCCAGCGAGCAGGCGTATGTGACCTGCATCGCCAGGCAGCGCCACGCGCGGAATGTCAGCGCTGGCAATGTGCTGGCTGTAGGGCGCAGCGAGCTTGTGCTGCGCGGGCAGGTTCAGCCAGAGGTGGCAGGCTTCAAACGCGCCAGCCTGCAGGCTCTCCTCGCGCAGCACGCCGCTGCCCGTGCCGTGCCAGAGCGCGTCGCCGGCGGCAAGCTGCGCGTGCAGCCCGGCGCTGTCGCGCACGCGCAGAGCACCCTGCCAAAGCAGGCTGACGCATTCCATGCCGCACATGGGCTGCACGGCGCGGGCGGCATCGGGCACTTTACGCGGCGCAAGCCAGGCGGCGCGGATGACGGGGTTGGTCTGCCGCCCCATGCCGTCGTAGCTGAAAAACAGGCTCTCGTGCCCGGCGGCACCGCTGGCGGCCTTTGAAAGCGGGCGCGAGGCGCCGACAACTGCTTTTTTCATGGCTTGTTGTGTGCGTGTCCGTGTTCATGCGCGGGCGCGCTGGCGTGCCCGTGCTTGCGCCCACCGCCCTGGTTTATCAGGCTGTGCTGCACTTCGGGCGGCAGTTCGACGGCTTTCACGGCGTGGCCGCCGTGCTCCCTGGCGAATTGCTGCGCGGCTTCTTCGCTGGCAAAGGCGGGCAGTTCGGAGGCGTGCATCGGCCCTGACACGCCCGAGCCATACACCACCCAGGCATTTTCAAAGGCAATCCACTGCCCGCTGCCGCTGGCGTCGCTCAGCCACCGCCCTTGCACATCAGCGGCTGTGTGCGCCTTGTCGTAGCGCGGCACGTCGGCCAGAAAACGCAGCATTTCCACAGGCGAGTCAAAGTAGCGCCGCTCGCCGTCGCTGTAGCGCAGTTGCGCTGCCCACTTGGGATAGCGCGCGGGATACATGCCGCACACCGGACAGCGTGCCTCGGCTGGCACCGCCTGCGGCGCAGCAGCGCTCCCATCCGCCTGCGCCCAGGCGGGCGCTGCGCACACCGCCAGCGCCGCCATTGCCAGTTTCAGGCAAAGCCGCCGGAAAACACTTTTCACATTCCTCATGATGCTCTCTCCTTTTTCAATTTGATTTACATGCTGGAATCCGTGTTCGCGCCGCCGCGCAAATCAAGCATGGTGGGCGTGATTTCATTCATGCGCAGCAGTTTGCCGCCCCATTCCTCAATGAATTTTCTGGCGTCCGCCTCGCTGCTGAAGGTCGCCAGCGTCGCGCCCATCGCGCCCTTGCGCCGGCTGCCCTGCACAAACAGGGCGGTGTGCGCGTCAATCCACGCGCCTTTGGGGTTGTCCCAGTCGGCTTTTCCCATGTCCTGCACATACACGGCGTTGACTTTGCGCACCTGCTCGGGCATGAGCAGGGTGTTCATCACTTCAATGGTGTCGCAGTAAAACCAGGGTTCAGCTTCGCCGGCATAATGAATCTGCCCCTTGGGGCCGGGATAATCGGCGAGCAGCATGCCGTCGAGCATGCACGAGGTGGCGGGGCCGATTTCCACCGGCGCAAACCCGGCGTCTTTTTGGGACGCGCTGTCGCACGCGGCCAGCGGTGCCAACGCCAGCGCTGTCAGCATTTTCAGGGCGCCGCGCCGCCCGCAGCAGGCGCAGCGCATGTGTGCATTTTTCATTTGAACCTCCATTTGGCAATCAGCAGCGGCGCGCCTATCCACGCCAGCATGACGGCGGTCAAGACATCCAGTCGCAGCAGCACCGGCGGCACCACGCTTACCAACCCATAGGCGCTGCGCACATCCTCGGCAGAAAAGACATTGAGAATGCGAAACACGTCCGTGGGATTGAGCAGCAGAAAATACGGGAACATCTCCCCGCCATAGCGCCCCGCCGTGCCCACCAGCACGCCCAGCAGCGCCAAGTCAAACACCAGCACAAAGAAAAACCAGATGACGATAGCCGCGCCGGAGGCGCGCGTGCGGTCGCGCGCCAGCACCGACACGAGCACCGCCAGGCTCAAAAACGTCAGCCCCATGAGCAGCGCACTGATGACAAAACCTCCATAGTGAAACAGCGCGCGGCTGCCGAACTGCCCCACCAGCACCACGCCCACCGTGGCCAGCCCGGCGAGCATCGCCAGCGCCAGCGCCAACGCCAGCCCAAGATATTTGCCGAGCAGCAGCTCGCTGCGCGTGATGGGGTACGCCAACAGCAAATCAAGTGAGCCGCGCTCGCGCTCGCCCACGATGGCGTCAAACCCGAGCAGCAGCGCAATGAGCGGCACCAGATAAATCACCAGGCTCACCAGGCTGGTCACGGTGAACTCCAGCGAGCGCAGCCCCACCGCGCCCTGCTGCGCGCCGCCCGCATAGGCGATAACCAGCGAAAACACGGCAAACACCAGCGCCACGGCCAGCACCCAGCGGTTGCGCAGGCGGTCGCGGAACTCCTTGAATGCCAGCGTGAAAACCTGCCTGAAATCCATCATGCCCCCTCCTGCTGCGGCGGCGCCTGCTGCAGGCGGGCATCCATGCCCGCGCCGCCGTCGCTGAAAAACATGTCTTCCAGCGACGGCGCATTCAACTGCACGTCGCGCACTTGCGGAGCCGCGAGCAAATGGCGCAGCAGCTCCATTTTCTGTGCCTCGGGCACGCGCACCGTGACGGCGCCGCCGTCAATATCGTGCGGCAGCGCCGCCAGCGCTGGCGGCAGCGCCGCCAGAAAATCTGGCGCGTGCGCACCATCGCACATTTCAAACTGCACGGAAAACGGCACATTGAAAATGGCGCGCAATTCGGGCAGCGTACCCATCGCCTGCACTTTTCCATTGGCCATCACCGCCACCCGGTCCACGCGGTGTTGCAATTCCGCCAGAATATGCGAGCTGAGCACGATAGTCAGCCCCTGCGCGCGCAGGCTGGCGAGCGTGTTCCAGAAAAAGTGGATGGCGTGCGGGTCCAGCCCCGTTGTCGGCTCGTCCAGAAACAGCACGCGCGGCTGCCCAAGCAGCGCCTGGGCAAAGCCGAGGCGCTGGCGCATCCCCTTGGAATACGCGCGCACTGGCCGGCTGCCGGCGCCGCCCAAGCCCACGCGCTCCAGCAGCGCAGCGCAATCGTCGGCGTCCACACGTTTGAGGCGTGCAAAAAAGCGCAGCGTTTCCAGCCCGCTCAAATTGTCCCAGAGCGCAACATTTTCCGGCAGATAGCCGATGGTGGCGCGCACGCGGCGCGCTGCGCCGCCGTAGACCGGCTGCCCAGCAATTTCAATGGCGCCAGTGCTGACAGGCAGCAGCCCGAGCATCATTTTGAACAGCGTGCTTTTGCCCGCGCCGTTGTGCCCAATCAGGCCAAACACCTCGCCCGGAAAAATATCAAAGGAAACGTCGTCCACGGCAGTGAAACGCCCAAAGCGCCGCGTGACGCCGCGCAGCCGTATCACGGCGGCCTCATCCGCGTCGGCAGTGCCGGCTTGCATGTGTTTATCGGACATTTGGACTTTTCTTTTGCACGCGGGCGCGCCACTGCGCCCACTCGGTTGAGCGCGGCATCATGCGCGGGCGCACCTCCACCACACTGGGCACGCGAAGCACGGGAAACTGCTGCCCCACCAGCCGCAACGCCTGCACCGCAGGGCTGGCCATCAGCATCTGCACCGCCGGATAGCGCCAGCTCAGGCGGTCCACAATATCGTTGGCTTCATAGGGAATATCGCCGCGCCCGTCGCGGTCGCGGTCCCAACCGCGATAGTTGCTCCAGTAATTGCCCTGCTCCCCGCCCCAGTCCTGGTCGCGCGTGAGCACGTAGCGCACCTGCAGGCGGTTGCCAATCAGGTCATTGCCGTCCCAGACATTTTTCGCTGCGCCCGCAAGGTGCACGCCCGTCTGGTTGCCAGCAATTACGTTGCCGCGCAGCTCGGCATATTCAAGGTCATAGACAAAAAAGCCGCGCTTGTTGTCCATGACGATATTGTTTTCAATCACGGCGTCCTGCACGGTGCGCAGCATGATGCCGTGGTCAAGGTTGCTCCAGGCGCGGTTGTTGCGTATCACCTGGTCGCGCACCTCCATCAGCGCCAGCCCCGCCTGGTTTTTCCAGGTGTCGTTGTCCTCCCACACGTTGTAGTAGGAATTCATGTAATGCGTTCCATAACGGCTGTGGTGCATGTTGTTCTGGCGGAATTCGGCATGGTGCGACACGTCAATGTAGAGCGCGTCGCGCACAAAACTGACTTCGTTGCCGATAATGCGCGCGCCTTTCGTGTTGTAAAGCTGTACGCCATTGCCACGCCGCGGGCTGTCATAATCGCGCTTGCCGGTGATGTTGTTGTGCAGAATCTGCACGTCGTCGGCTTTTTCAATCCACAGCCCGAACAGGTTGTAGCTCAAATAGCAATGCTGTACTTTCGCGCGGTGCGCGCCGGGGTAGATATAAATGCCGGCGTTCTGCGCCACGCGGTCGTCGCCGGAATTGGCGACGATTATGCCTTCAATCGTCACATCCGGCGCGGTGACGAGAATGGTGTTGCCCTTGCCGCCGCCGTCCACCGTGGGGCGTTCAATGCCGCGCAGCGTCAGCGTTTTTTCAATGCGCAGGTTTTCCATATAGCGCGCGCGCTGCACTTCAACAATATCGCCCGGCGCCGCGCGGTCAATGGCCGCCTGAATGGACTGGCCGGGCGCCACGCTGAGCGTGGCTGCCGCCGCCGCGCCGTGTGCAGCGGCAGCCGCAGCCAGCAGCCATGCCAGACGCCCTCCCGCTGCGCCCATTTACGCAACCACCCACGCGCCAGTGCGCGCCAGCAGCCAGAACAGCGCTGCGCCGATGAGCAGGTTCTTGAACGCCACGTAGCTGAGCATGTCCGCCACGCCCGCGCGCCGCCAGGCGCTGCCCCACCACGGGCCGTCCTTGACGTAGCGTTTTCCTTTCAGTCGCAGCAGCACTTCAAACACACTCCAGCCAAACCACACGGCAATCACCATCATAGGCGAAGCGCTGCCGCCCGCCGCCAGCAGCCACACCAGCGTCGCCGCCAGCGCTGCGGCCACCGCCAGCGAAGTCAGCAGGTGGCTGGCCTGCCAGCTCTCGCGGCCAAATGGCCAGAGGTGCTCCGCCGCTTCGGCCCAAAGGCGCGCCATGCCGCGCTTGCCCTCCACCGCAGGGTGCATACGCTCCGTCGGCCAGCGCGGGTCGGGCCGGGTTTCCAGCAGCTTTTGCTGGCGTTCGGCTTCCACGGGCACGATGGGAATGAAGTAGCCCTCCTTGCCGATGGCGGGAAGCGCCTCTCCGGCGCGCTCGCGCGCCTTGCGCTCTTTGGCCAGCGGCGGGCAGCCCACCGGGTCGGTGTAGAGAATCATGCAATCCATGCACAGCAGGCACTCGCGCTGGTCAATACGCCCGTCGGCATCAATGGCCTGCGCCTCGCAGCCCTTGCCGCACGCCTTGCAGGTGTTGCAATCTGCCTTGCGCCGCAGGCCAAACCAGCGGAACGTGCTGGGAATGGCAAGCGCTGCACCAAGCGGACAGATGTATTTGCAGTACGGCCGCTCGGTGAAGACAGCAACCGCCAGAATGACAAGCACAAACGCGCCAAACGGCCAGCTCCGGTTGCGGATGCCCACCAGGAAGGTGGTTTTGAACGGCTCAATTTCCGCCAGCTTTTCCGCCAGCCCCATGGAATACAGCGACACCACCAACAGGAAGAAAAACACGCCATATTTCACCCATTTCAGGCGCTCGTGCCAGTGGCGCAGCACGGCGAACTGGCGCTTTTTCAGCCCAAGCGCGCCGGCGAGCTTGAACAGCCCCTCCTGCATGGCACCGAAGGGACAGGTCCAGCCGCAGAACAGGCCGCGCCCGAACAGAAAGATGGTGATGAAGATGAAAATCCAGTACAGGAACAGGAAAGGGTCGCTCAAGAACAGGCTCCATTCCCACTTGAACAGCATGGAGTGCATCCAGGTGAGCACCTGCGTGACCGAGGGCTGCGCCAGCATACCAAAGCCTATCCAGAAAATGAACAGCAGCCAGAACGCATATTTGAAGGCATTGACTGACCACTTGTTCTTGTGCGTGGCGCGGCGCGTGAGGCGGTCACGCAGGGCATACACCAGCGTCACTGCCGCCAGCAGCAGGGCAAACAGCGTGGCGCCGCCCGCGCGCTGGCGCCACACTTTCACCCAGGTCGCCTCCGGCTGCACGATTTTCGGGCGCCCGCCCACGAGATATTCGCCCGGCAGCCAGTGCTCGCGGTCAAACGCTGTGAACACGCGCTGGCCGGTGGCAGCGTCGCGCTTGTTGCCAAGGAACATGAGCTTCCACGGATACGCTGCCGAAAACGCCGGGGAACGCACAATAAAAATGCTGGACTCGGTGAATTTCGGCGCACCCTTGGCGGCGATGGAATAGAGGTTCACGGCGTCGCTGTCACGGAAGGTGAAAATATCGTTTTCCTGGCGAATCTGCACGCGGTCATAAATGCCGCCGCGCACAAATCCGGAGCCTTTGAATGATTCATTGCCCGCCGTGCGGATGATGAAAATGGCGTTTTCACCCTCGCGCAGCCGCCCCATCAGGTTTTTCCAGTTGCCTTCGCCAAGCAGCGCCCGCCCCACCACGGGCGAGTTGAGCGTGCCGAACCACAGCTCAATGAACGGCACATCGCTCGCTGGCAGCCCCACTTCATCGGTGCGCACCACAAGGCGGCTGACGGCGCCCTGTTTCACCAACACCTCCCAGTCCGGCAGCGCCGCGCCCGCTGCTGGCTGCACATAGTTCACCGGCTCGCGCACCACCGGCTCGACAATGCCCACCTGCCGCGCCACCGCCGCGCCCGATGTGGTAATCACCTGGTTTTGTGCAATCACCGTCACGGTGGCGCCCGAGATGGCATCCACGCCAATCACGCCTTCATCCGGGCGCGACTGGCCAACTTCAATCTTGTCCTTGACCGACAGGCCAACGTACTGGTTATTGAAATCCAGCAGTTTTGATTCCGGAATACCCAGCAACAAAATCGGCTCGGAGTGCTTGATGACCTTGACGCCGGTATATTTTCCTTCCGTGTCCAAGCCGATAAGCGTCACCACCGGCTTACCGGAATAGGCTGGCGTGTCCGTAATGTCGGTGGACAGCATGACGTAGCCGATTTTTTGCTTGCCTTCTGCGTCGCTGTAGGCTTCCACATACGGTGGCTGCCCCTTGCGCTCGGAAAATGACACCGCACCCGGCATCACGTCCGCGCAAGGCAGCAGCTCGCACATGTCCTTGGCCGTTTCCAGCCCTGCGGGCAGTGGCGCTTCATACGCCTGCGAACCGCCCGCGCCAGGCCCACCGATGCGGCCTGCGCCGCCAGCGCCGCTGCCAGCGCCGCCCCTGCCAGCACTTTTTGGAAAAGCTGTGCGCCTGTCATTTACGCAATCCCCTGCATGCGAGAAACAAAACGGGGCTGTACCGGTGGTTCAGCCCCGCGTTTCGA
>JAFRYL010000032.1 GCA_017437605.1 Ottowia sp.
GAGAATGCCGGAGAATGCCGGAGAATGCCGGAGAATGCCGGAGAATGCCGGAGAATGCCGGAGAATGCCGGAGAATGCCGGAGAATGCCGGAGAATGCCGGAGAATGCCGGAGAATGCCGGAGAATGCCGGGATTTTCTCGCCATCATAAATGCTCCTGAAATGTGGGGTGAAGAAAAAAAACGCCGCCTGCGCCGCGTGTGGGCAGGCGGCGCGACGTTACCACATGTGACGCATTTCGCGCAAGTTTTTTTGCATTTGCGGAAAATTCATGGGGTATCCTGCGGCTGCCGGTAAACATTGCTGGCGATGTGATGTGTCTGCAATGGGTATGCTTTGTTCGCGCCTGCTGCGCGGGCGCGCCCCCTCACCCCTGCCCCTCTCCCCCGTCTGTGCGCTCCGCGCACGCGAGGCCGAGGGGTTGTCTTTTTTGCATGTTTGCCGCAAATTCATTGGGTATCTTGTGGTCGCCAGTAAACATTGCCGGAAATGAAAGCAATATTTCAGCAGTATGCGCAAAAGTAAGACTGCATGCCGCCGCGTGATTGTTTCCCGCGCCCGCGCCTACTCGGTGATGCGCCCGGCTTCCATATGCAGCCGCCGCTGGCAGCGCGCGGCGATGCCAGCGTCGTGTGTGACGAGGATAAGCGTGGTGCCCTGCTCGCTGTTGAGGGCAAACATCAGCTCCATCACGCGCGCGCTGCTGGCGGCGTCGAGACTCCCGGTCGGCTCGTCAGCGAGCAGCAGCGCGGGCTGCACCACAAAGGCGCGCGCCAGCGCCACGCGCTGCTGTTCGCCGCCTGAAAGCAGCCGAGGCAGGTGGCCAAGGCGCTCTCCCAGCCCCACGCGCTCCAGCATGTGGCGCGCGGCGTTTTTTGCGTCGCGCCGCCCTGCCAATTCCAGCGGCAGCATGACGTTTTCCAGCGCAGTGAGGCGCGGCATGAGCTGGAAACTCTGGAACACAAAGCCCATGCGCTGCGCGCGCAGCGCGGCGCGCGCGTCTTCGTCCAGCGCAAAAATGTCCTGCCCCGCCAGCCGCACCGTGCCGCGCGTGGGCGCGTCCAGCCCGGCCATGATGGTAAGCAGCGTGCTTTTGCCCGACCCCGACGCGCCCACAATCGCCACACTCTGGCGCGCGGGCACGGCAAAGCTGATGCCGCGCACAATCTCCAGTTCGCCGCCTGCATCGGACACGGATTTGCACACTCCCTGCACTTCCAGCAGCGGCGGCTCGTGTTCACTCATGGAAAAACTCCGAAAGAAAACTATGCAACGGCGCAACTTTATCTGCATGACGCTCGCGGGTGCGGCGGCAGCGGCACACGGCACGGAGGGCGCGGAGGCCACGCCGCCTGTGCTGCTCGTGCTGGGCGATTCGCTTTCGGCTGAATACGGCATCGCGCGCGGCAGCGGCTGGGTGGCGCTGCTGGAGCGGCGGCTGGCGGAGAAGGGGCGCGCCGTGCGCATCGTCAACGCCAGCATCAGCGGCGACACCACCAGCGGCGGGCGCAGGCGGCTGGCGGCGCTGCTCGCGCGCCACAAGCCGGCGGTGCTCGTCGTGGAGCTTGGCAGCAACGACGCGCTGCAAGGCACGCCACTGGACACCACGCGCGCCAACCTCGCATCAATCGTGCAGGCGGGCAAGGCAGCAGGCGCGCGCGTGCTGCTCACCGGCCAGCAAATGCCGCCCAACTATGGCGAGGACTACGCCGCGCGCTTTGCCGCGCTGTTTGGCGAAGTGGCAAAAGCGGAAGGCGCCGCACTCGTGCCCTTTTTCCTCAAAGGTGTGGCGGACAGCGCCGAGCCTCTGCGCCTGTTCCAGAGCGACGGCCTGCACCCGCTGGCTGCCGCGCATCCCATCATTCTGGACAACATCTGGCCACACCTTGAACCGCTGTTGCCGTAGGGTATATATGTTCCGCCGGCTTATAAAGCCGGCAAACAAACATAATAGACAGAAGTATCGCAACAAAAAAGCCTGCTTTGCAGCAGGCTTTTGTGCGTCATGGCGCGAGGCGCGTCAGCCCTTGTCGTTCAGCCCATCAAGCAGCGCCTGCAGCTCCTCGGGCTTCATGTCAAAACTGTTTTCCGGCGCGGGGAAGGCACGCGAACCCACATCGGCGATGTAGCCCTTGATGGCCTCGGTCGCCACTTCGCCCAGCTTGGCGTACTGGCGCACGAACTTGGGCGTGAAGCGGTCAAACATCCCAAGCATGTCGTGCATGACGAGCACCTGCCCGTCGCAAACATTGCCCGCGCCGATGCCAATCGTGGGAATGCTCAGGCGCCGCGTGATTTCCCGCGCCAGCGGCGTAGGCACGGCTTCCAGCACGATACAGAAGCACCCGGCCGCCGCCAGCGCCAGCGCGTCGTCAAACACCTTGCGCGCGGCCTGCGCGCTCTTGCCCTGCACCTTGAAGCCGCCAAGGTTCACGGCGGTTTGCGGCGTCAGCCCCACGTGCCCCACCACGGGAATGCCGGAGCGCACGATGGCGCGCACGATGTCGGCGTTGTCCACGCCGCCTTCAATCTTCACCGCGTCCGCGCCGCCCTCTTGTATGAGGCGCGTGGCGTTGGTGATGGAAATCTGCTCGCCGTTGATGGAGCCAAACGGCATGTCGGCAACGACCAGCGCCCGCTCGGCACCGCGCGCCACAGCAGCCGTGTGATGCACCATCACGTCCATCGTCACGGGCACGGTGCTGGTGTAGCCGAGCATGGTCATGCCCAGGCTGTCGCCCACCAGCAGCATGTCAATGCCCGCCTTGTCCTGTATGCGCGCCCACGCCCAGTCGTAGGCCGTGAGCATGGAAAGCGGCTTGCCGCCCTTGCGCGCGGTGATGTCCGGAATGGTGAGTTTCTGTTCCGCCATGGCTGTGCTCCTTTCACGGAAGGTGGTGAAAACGCCCCTGCTGCTTTTTTTGCACGAAAAAAACGCGGGGCGCAGTGTACGGTGTACGCGCCCGTTCGCGCAGGAAAAGGCCGCCACAAAAAACATCCCCTCGCCCCCGCCACTGATGCACAATGCCGGACGCTACACACGCGCCGCATTCTTGAAAAAGAATGTATCGCCCGCTCGCTGCGACACAGGATGACGCACCTGCCCCGTAGACTGCGCCCAACTCCTGCAACTTAAACGGCCTTCCAGCACATGACTTCCACCAAAAAACATGCTGTTTCGCCACCACCAAAGCGAAGTCGGTCTGCCGACGCTGCCGCCAAAGGGGAAAAACTCGCGCAGCGCATCTGCGACATCTTCGGCCTCCTGCACCAAGGCGCCTGCCTTGACAAGCACGAACTTGCCGCGCAGTTTGGCGTTGGTGTCCGCACCATAGAGCGCGACCTCTGCGTGCGCCTCGCCAACTACGTCGAGCGCACCCAAGACGGCAAATGGCAGCTTGCCGACCACGCCAGCAGATTCATCTCCGCCAGGCTCCTTGATGACTACGCGGACATGGCCGGCGTGCGGCAACTCTTCCCTGACCGCACCCTGCCTTGGCGCCTCAAGCAACTCAAAACCCCCGCCCAAAAACGCGGCCTGCAGGTGCAGCCCGTGCCAGAAGAAGACATCACCCCCCAGCACTTTGACGCCCTGCAAACCGCAGTGCAGCAGCACCACATATGCTACTTTTCATATAGCGGCAAAGCGCGCGAAGTGCAGCCCTACCGTCTCATACACCAGCATGGCACCTGGTACCTTGCCGCCTTTGAGCCTAGCGCCAACCTTGACCACCCAAAAGCCTTCAGCCTCACCCGCATCAAGGCGCTGCGCGTAGACGAAAACGCCACCTTCCAGCCCGAACTGCGCCACCTGGACTACCTGAACCGCCAAAGTGACATCTGGCTCACCCAAAGCACCACCCGCGCCACGCTGCGCGTTGCCGCACCTGCGGCGCACTACTTCCGGCAGCGCGACCTCCTGCCGCAGCAAACCACACAGGAAAGCTCAGGCGGCAGCCTCATCGTCACCACCCGCATCAACCACCCCACGCAGCTGCTGCCCGTCGTGCGCTTCTGGATGCCGCATGTGCGCATCATTGAGCCGCGCGAATGGGAACAGACACTGATTGAAGAACTGCGCCAAACCCTGCGGGCGTGGGGCGCCGCAGAACCGCCCGAACAACCGGCGAAGAAACCCCCGCCCCCCAAGCGCGCCAAAGGCAAGAAGTAACGGGGAACGCGCGTGATGCAGGACAACCTCCACACCTATGCCCTTGCGCCTGCCGCAATTCTTTCCCCTCGCCCCGCCGCAGTAGAGGTGCGATTCATGTGCAGCGCCCGCCACGCAGCAAAAGGCTTGCAAAACCAGCCCGCCCAGCCTTTTGCAAAAAAAGTGTGTCGCCCGCGCATCGCGACACAAGCTGTCGCACTCCTTTCATACATTGAGCGCCAACCGCAACACATGACCAAAGGAGAAACCGCCATGCACATCCTCGCCGCCCTGCTCACCGCCGCCGTCATCGGCGTGCTCGCCTTTGGCGCCCTGCGCGCCCTCCTGCCCCTGCTCATCCACTTCATCACTGCCGCCAGCCTCGCCATCATCCTCGTCTGGCTCACCACCACCCTGCTGCCCTACAGCATCGTGCTCTGGCTCATCGCAGCCGGCGCCATCGCCGCATACAGGGACGAGCAAAACCGCATCCAGCCACACACCGCACCGCACCCCGCGCCACAACTGCGCCTGCCCACACCTGCCGCCACTGCCCGCCACTGAAACCTCAGCAAACACAGGAGCAAGCATCATGGCCTTCGCCCAAACCACCACCTTCAAATGCAGCAAATGCTTCTGGCGCCGCTCCGTCACACATGGCGACACCCTGCCCATCGTCACTAGCTACGACCACTGCCCCCTCTGCGGCAGCCCCACCACAACCACGAGCCGCATCGCCAGCCCGTTTGACCACGCGCTCGGCGCACTGCCCCTTGCCGCCGCCCTCGCCGCCGGCGCACTCGCGCTCGACACCCTCCTCAAACTCGCCGGCAAAAAAAGCACCTGAACAACGACTTTTGGAACCACTCCATCAGCCACACAGAAAGGAAACACGTCATGCGAGCTGATATTAATAGCAAATTAATAAAAGCTGTCTCCGATTTTGGCAGCAGCTCTAAAAGAATCGAGCGGCTGCTTATGGACGGCGCCAATCCAAACGCCGCCGACAAGGAAGGTAAAACAGCCCTGATGCATGCAGTTTCTCCTTGGGGAAAAATCGATGCGGTCAACCCACTGATTGCTGCAGGCGCCGAAGTCAATGCTGCTGACAACAACGGAAAAACAGCCTTGATGCACGCAGTTTCCGACAGTTATATACCCGCTGTCGAGCTATTAATTGCCGCAGGCGCTGATGCCAATGCACGCGACAATGATGGCAAAACCGCCTTGATGCACGTAAAGATTCCAACCATCATTGACCAGACCAGCGACCAATCCGGCGCAAGCGCGGCACTGGGATTGGCAGAAATGAATATCAAACTCTTGCTTGATGCCGGCGCTGATGTCAACGCCGCCGACAACGAAGGCAAAACTGCGCTCGCGCTGGCGCAAGAAAGCGGGGGGGATGATGTCGCCGCAGTCTTGCGTACTGCCGGAGCAAAAGACTGAGTAGCACCTCTACACCCCCTGCGGCGCCCGCGCCACATGGATTCCAGCAAAAGCACCGAAAGGAAAGCGCCATGCCCATCAAACCACGCCCACACACCTACTGCTGCAGCGCATGCGGCTGGCAGCGCACCACTCACCCGGTTTCCGATGTCCTCCGACCCGGCGACCATTTCAGTGAATGCCCGCAATGCGGCGGCGCACTACAAACGCGCTCGCCCACCGCACTGGACGAACTCAAAAGCGCCCACGACGCCATCACCCACGCCTTCGGCCAGCTTGGAAAACTGGCTGGCAAATAACGCCTGCACCGAACGATTTTTTCACCCTCCCTCAACCGTCCTGCTGAAAGGAAACATATCATGCCACTTCCCCTTATTCCTATTGTTGCTGGTGTCATTACCGCTGGAAGTGCCGCTGTTGCCGGTAAAAAAGGCTTAGATGCCTATTCTAACAACAAAAAAGCCAATGAGATTGGCAAAAGGGCGCAACAGCGCCATGAATACGCTATTCAAATAACCAAGGATGCCAGAGAAATGACCAATACAGCCCTTCAGAAACTTGGGCGGATGAAAATGGACATATTCCACGACCAGATTGCAAAGCTGGTTGATGAAATAAAAAAGAGAAAAATTATCGGCGCCAAACTTAAAGACTTTGAATCGTGTATTGATGATTTGAACCTACCCGATGCAGGAGAGATAAACAGCGAAACTTGGGCTGCTTTGGGAAGCGGACTGCTCTCCGGCGCCGCATTCGGCATGGCGGCGAGGAAGGCTGCCGTTTCTGGTGTTCAGAGGTTTGCTCTGGCCTCAACCGGCACTGCCATCAGTTCGCTTAAAGGCGCCGCGCTTCAGCGAGCCACACTTGCCGCGCTTGGCGGAGGCTCCATAGCCACAGGCGGCGGAGGCATGGCTCTTGGCTTCTGGGCTTGGAATGGTGTCACAATAGCTCCTGCGCTTGCAGTGACCACTTGGAAAATGGCCGCCAAAGCAGAAGAAGCTCTCACCAAGGCACGAGAATACGAAGCAGAGCGCGACAAAGATATAGCAAAACTCGTGCTGGTTAGAGATGTATTTGCTGCGGTGCGAAGAAATGTGCAGCAAGCAGAAAAAGTCATCAAAAGCATTGCTTCCGACTTTGACCGCATGTACGAACAACTGCAAATAAACAATATAGAAGACAATTTTCATCAGCTCTGTGATGTCGGAACAGCGCTCAAGAAAGTGCTTGACACCCCGATTATCAATGTTGATGGCACCGCAGTAGAAGGGCTTGATGAAAAGTATGCTCTCCACATGAGAAGCTCTGGTTTTATAGAATATCGTTGAACACGCGAGAAAGCACCATCATGTCAGCACGCAAAACATCCACCGAAATTGTCCCCAATATTCTTGATTCAGCCGTTAGCCAGTTTGCAGACAAGGCGGGGCAAGCATTTCTGCAGGTCATGCAGGAAAAAGTTGACCCCACTGCATGTGTTCAAGCGCTCATGTCTGCATATCAAGACTACAAAACCACCTGTGAAGTCCAACAAACCAAACGAGATGCAATTCAGGCAGACAAAGAAAAGGCTCTTGCTGCAATAAAAGGTGCCATTAAGGCACATCGCCGCAACTCTGATCGGCTGTTTTCACAAGCAGACAAAGCTCTTGATGTTTTTCTCCAAGAGTTTTCTAAAGCCTGCGAAAGCGGCAATAGCGAAGCCCTGCAAGCATCCTTTTCCGGAGTTTTGGGCACATTGAAACAGTCATCCGACATAGTAGCAAGCGGAGTAAATCTTTGGCAAGACATGCATAACCCAAATATCCAGCAACTTGAAGACTTGTAATCCGAGAGTGCATAACAAATCGGAATGCACACCACCCTTCCCCTGCAACCGCTGCGGCGCGTGCTGCCGCGCGGTTGCAGACTCTCCGCTGACGGCGCACCTTGCGGCAGAAGATGGCGCCTGCCGGCACCTTGACCGCACCACGCAGCTTTGCCGCATCTATGAGCAGCGTCCAGACATTTGCCGTGTTGATTTGCAATATGTCACACACTTTCAACGCTCAATGTCTTGGGAGGCGTTTTGCGCCATGAACCTGCGCGCCTGCGTCACGCTGCGCGAGCGTTATCCGTTACATTAGCACCAAAAGGAGGGCACCATGACATTTCCAGTCACCTTGGCGAGTGCGGTGGGAAGTGTGACGGCAAAGACCGTCGCCAAGAACCTCGCCAGGACTGCTGGCGTTGCCCTTGCGCGCAACGCCGCTACATCGCTCATTGACAATTACCTGCGCGGCAAGGTGCAGCCGCGCATCGGCTCGGTGCTGTATGTGGACATGTTTTTGGGCGCTGCCGAGCATTCCGGCATTTATGTGGGCAATGGCGAGGTGGTGGAGCTTGGCGGGGATGGACGCGTGCGCAAGGTACCTGCCTCCCGTTTTCTGAGTGATGGCTCGCTGAAGATGACGGCCATCAGCATCTACGTTTCCAGCCACGGCGGGCACGGCATGGGTTCAAGGGAGGTGGCGCGGCGGGCGTTGAGCAAGGTGGGCAGCCGCCGCAAATACAACGTGCTCACGGACAATTGCCACCGCTTCTGCATCGGCTGCCTGACGGGGGACGATGGCGTGCCCTGCATTTCCCTGCGGCAGTTGAGGGATGTTGCCAAAAAGTCCATCGGCGCCGATGAGTGGCGAGTGTGGGATAGGTAGCAACAGCGCCTTTTTTCTGCATACCTGCATTGTTTGCATTTCATAGCCGGCAATCTTTGCCGGCGACTGATTGATACTCGTGGGCAAATGATTATTTTCCCCTACATGGTACGCAAGGGCGAGAGGGTGTTTTTTGTAAGCGTGCTATTTGACGACTGGCAGATACAAGGTCAAGGCAGCGCTTTTGGTACGGCGGAAGCCAAATTTCTCGTAGAACCTTGCTGCCGCTTCATCTTTCGCGTCAACCACGAGCACGCGCACACCTATGGATTGGCGCAGGGTTTGCGCCAGCCGGAGTGCGTGCCCCAAAAGCCGCTTGCCGTGCTTTTTCCCGTGTTCAGCCTTTGCAACAGCCAGCCTGCCGACGCGAATGGCGGGCACGGGATACAGGGGCATGCGTTTGCGGTCTTCCTCGTGCATTTCGTGCAGCTGCATTCCCGCCGCAGCAAGCGAGCAGTAGCCAAGGATTGTGGCCGGCGCTGCATCATCAATGAGCACGTGGGTTGTTGCTATGCCGTCGCGCATGTGTTGGCTTGCGCTGCGGCGCAGATAGCTGTCCAAGGCTGCATCGCCACAGGTGAAAGCCTCGCGGTCGTGCTGGCGCTTGTCCAGCAGCATGAAGACCAAGGGCATTAGCGCAGTTCCACTTGGGCTGCGAGCGCCAGTGCTTCAGCCAGATGTTTGTTGGGGCGGAATGGCTCGTCCAGGGCGGCAAGAAAACGGCGCGTTTCTTCCGCAGAGAGTGTGATGGTTTCTGCTTCGGAAATAGTAGCGCCGGCTTCGCGCAGCGCCGCATCACGAACGAAGGCAGACAGCGGCATCCCGCGTATGGCAGCCGCTTTCGCCAAGCGGTCTTTGTCGTGGCAGGCAAGTCGCAAGTCAATGCGGGTGGAGGGGATGGGTGCGGTGTGCATGGCTGGCTCCTGATGTACGGGACTTTACCGCACATTGTGCCGGTGCGCCATGCAAGCCTTTCGCGCAGCAGCCGCCACGCCAACCTGCGCGCGCCATTTTGTAAAAAAGCGTATCACCGACTCGCGGCGACACAAGCTGTCGCACCCGCTTCCTACATTGCGTGCCTGACATAGCTGAACCAAAGGAGCCTCACCATGCCTCTGCCAATCGTCCCCATTATCGCCGGTGCTGTCGCCGGCGCTGCCGCTGCATACGGCGCCAAGAAAGCCTTGGAATCCAGCAAAAAAGAAAACGCAGCCGAAACAGCCGACCGCACAGAAAAGGAACGCTGGATGACTGCCGAAGAAACCCTGAACTACCTCCGCACAAAGCTGGAACAGCGCACCAGTGAGCGGCTCAGCCCCCTGCTGGAGCGTGGCATCAACGCCCGCGACGGCGATGGAAAAACTGCACTCATGCACGCAACTTCCCCCTTGACCCAACCTGCAACAAGCCTCCAGTCCTTGATTGAGGCAGGCGCTGATGTCAACGCCCGTGACAATGACAGCACAACTGCGCTCATGCACGCAGCCCGGATGTTTGGCAGCATTGGTGCCATCAAACCATTGCTCGATGCGGGCGCTGATGTCCACGCC
>JAFRYL010000033.1 GCA_017437605.1 Ottowia sp.
AACCTCTGGTTTCGGCGAAGCCAAGAAATGAAAAGGCAACCCGGAGGTTGCCTTTTTGATTGGTATTGATTGTTTGCCGGCGTAAGAAGCCGGCAACCCAATCAATTATTGACGGGTATCCGCCTTTTTGCCCTGTTTTTCACGCCGGCGCAGGGCGGGCGCGGCAGCGCCTGCGAGTGCGAGACCAGAAAGCAGCAGCCCCAGTTCGCCCATCGTGGGCGAGGAGGAATTGCCGCCGCCGCTGGGTGTCGGCGTCGGGTCGGGGTCAGGTGTCGGCGTCGGCGTCGGGTCGGGGTCAGGTGTCGGCGTCGGCGTCGGGTCAGGCTCCTTGATGACGGTGGCCACGAGCTTGGTGGTGCCGACTTTTTCCAGCGTGAATTCATAACCATCCGCCGTGGTGACGGTGGTGTCCGCCAGCGTGATTTTCAGTTCTTCGGTGGTGGCTGTTTCAATGAGCGTAACGCTTTTGCCTATTTCCAGCTTTGCGCCGTCGGCCATGGCAATCGTGACCGTGGTGGGGGCGGTGGAGGTGTCGGAGGGGAACCACGCAGACCGGCCAACCTTGAGCATGGTGTCGTTCGGCGCAATGCCAGCGGGCAGGGTGAAGTTGAGGGTGTCAAAGTTCCGCACATAGCCGCCCACCTGAAAGTCTTTGCCCTGCACGGCGAGGATGTTGCTCACCTCGTTGCACCCCGGGCCGAAGCAGTCGCCGCCATACACAGAGTAGCGCTCGACCTTGCCACTGATGAGGGTGACGGTGTTGCCCGTGGCGTCGCCATTGCCAGCACTGCCGCCTGTCACCCCATACACAGTGCCGCCGTCAATAGTCACGAAATTGCCCGTGGCAGGCCCGTCTTCGCTCTGTCCGCCAATGGCGGTGGACACTGTGCCGCCCTTGACGGTCAAAGTGTTGCGCTCGGCAAGCGTGGAGGAGCCAGCGGCATAGCCCCCCCAGGCCTCGCGCACCGCGCCGCTTTCAATGGTCAGGCTGTTGCCTATCGCCTGGCCGGAGGTGTCGAAACCTGCAGGGGTGCTGCCTGAATTGTCGGAAACGCCGCCGTAGGCTGCAGCGTAGTCGCTGGTTACAGTGACCGTGCTCGGCGCACCGTTGCCAGCGCAGAGGCCGGACGCGGGCTCACGCCGCAGGCAGCCCAGGCTGCTGGCGCGGCGAGCAGGGCGGCAAGCGCGGCGATGGGTAGGGGTTTCAGGAAGTGCGCCGCGCGCCTAGAGTGCGCGGGGGGGGGGCAGTATGGTATGCGAAGCCTTGTTCATGCGAGATTCTCCTTGAGGTGATGGAAGGGGTTGGGAAAGAGCCGCCGGCTGATACAGCCTGCCGGCGGAGCGTGGGCGCGAGTGTAATGAGGTGTTGCCGCGCGTGCAAGTGTTTTTGCGTTTTTGGGCAAAAATGATGGGTATCAAATGGCCGCCGGCGTAAGTTGCCGGCGATGGCGTGAATGTGGCAACTGTATGTATGGGCAAGCCGTGTGCTTGCCCTTTGCACGTCTGCGAGCCGAAGCGGGCACCCACAAGGGGCGCCCCTACAATACCTGCAAGATTTTTGCTTCATCGCCGGCTTGTTGTGCTGGCGACAAAGGTATACCCATTGTTATTCCTCGCTGGCGGGCTGCGGTTCTGGCTCGGGTTCGGGTTCCGGCTCGGGCGGCGGCGGGGTGATGGTGCCCAGCAGCGCGTGCAGGTCGGTGGCCTGCCCGCCCAGCCTGCCGCTGTAGTGCAGCGTGGCGTGGAGCACGCGCTTGACGTAGGCGCGGGTTTCGGTGAAGGGGATGGATTCGGCCCAGGCGGCGCCTTCCAGTGTGGTGCTGCCGCGCCAGTCGCGCGGGCGGCCGGGGCCGGCGTTGTAGGCGGCGGTGGCGAGCGGGAATGAGGTGTCAAAACGCTCGAGTTGCTGGCGCAGGTAGGTGCTGCCGAGGGTGAGGTTGGTGCTGATGTCGGTGATGAGCGCCTTGCTGTAGCCTTCCAGCCCAAGCTGGCGCGCGACGCTGCGCGCGGTGGCGGGCATGAGCTGCATGAGGCCGCGTGCGCCAGCGCTTGAGCCGGCATCGGGCACGTAGCGGCTTTCCTGATGAATGAGGCCGTGCAGCAGCGCAGGGGGCAGGCCGCTGTCGCTGGCGGCGCGCTGGATTTCGGCTTGATAGGCAAGCGGCCAGCGCAGCGCGGCGCTGGAAAAGCCTTTGATGCGCTCGGCGGCGGCGATGCAGCGGTCCCAGATGTGGTGTTCGCATGCAAGCTGTGCTGCGGCGTAAAGCTGCTCGTCGTTCATGCCGCCCGGGGTGTGCAGGCGCGTCCAGTAGTTCCATTCGCGCGTGCCTTCGCTGCGCAGCCCGTTCATCATGGCAAGCAGGGCGCGGCGCAGGCCGTTGTGGTTGTAGGTGTCGCGCCAGACGGCGCTTTGTTTGATGGTGGCGGCGGGTTCAGCGTTCAGGGGTGCGGGGATGCCCAGGTCTTCCTGCGCGAGGCGCTCGTAAAAGCCTTCGCCGCGTGTGGCGAGTGCCTGCAGTTGCTGCAGTGCGCCGTCCACGTCGTCCATCAGGGCGAGCTGGGCGCGCGCGCGCCAGTACGCCCAGGCACCGTCGCCAGCCCCCGGGTTTTGCATGGCGCGCGTGGCGGCGAGTGCGTCCGCCCAGTCGCCGCGCCGCACGGCGCTGCGCGCACGCCAGGCGAGCAAGTCATCGGGCAGCGGCGTGCCGGCTGGCACCTGCGCGAAGGCAGCCGCAGCAATGCCCGGCTGCGCGCTGTGGCGCATGGCGCTCCACTTGCCGATGCGCGCCCAGGTGAGCGCGCGCTGTGCGGCGGGCAGGCGCGCGGCCCAGCCATCACGCATGAGGGCGGCGGCGCTTTGCGGCTCGCGCGTGGCAAGGCGCAGCAGGGCGAGGGCGGCAATCTCGTTGTTTACAACGGCATCGGCGCGCTGCGTGAGCCAGCTTTCGGGCTTGTTCAGTGCGGCGGCGAGTTCGCTGCCAGTGGCGGGGGCAATGAGGGCGGCGGCACTGCGCGCGAGTTGCGGTTTGCCGTCCTGCACGGCGGCTTGCGCCTTGTCCCAGATGGCGGCGTCGGCAAGCAGGCGGGCGGCGCGCAGGCGGCTGGCGGCGGTGGAGCAGGCGGTGCTTTCCTTGCGCTGTGCGTTCCAGTCGCGCTGGAACTGGGCGATGGCGTCCCCCGTGGGGGCGCTGCCAGCGTCCAGCAGGCGCACGATGTCCCAGCAGCGCAGGTTGGCGTCGTCGCGCATGCGGAAATGGGGATAGTGGGCGGCAAATTCGTCCCAGTCGCTGCGTTTGCCGGCGAGCAGCAGCCAGTCGGCGCGCAGGCGGTCTTCCTGATAGCTGCCCGCCCAACGCTGCAGGAAGGCGCGCACTTCGCTGGGGCTGGCGTCATCAAGGCGCGCTTTCAGCGCCCAGTATTCACCCCACACCTGCAGCGGGTGCCCCTGCACCAGTGGCAGCAGCGCCTGCAGGCGCGCGCTGTCGCGGCGCTGTGCGGCGCTTTTCATGTCCAGCAGCGCGGCTTCGGGGGTGATGGAGGGCGTGTCGGCTTCAGGAACGTCCTGGGCGCTGGCGCAGCCAAGAGCAAGCGCGAGCAGCAGGGAAGGGAGAATGCGTGTGAAATTCATCAATTCATTATGACCATGCCGGAAGACAGAACAGTATTGCGCCAGCGCCTGCTGCGCGAACGTGCGGCCATGAGCAGCGAAGAGCGCGCGCGCCGCAGTGCGGCGCTGCAACAAAAATTGCTGGCGTGGCTGGCGCAGCGCGCGGAGGTGACGCTTGGCGCGTATTGGCCGATTCGCGGCGAGTTTGACCCGCTGCCCGCCGTGCAGCCGTGGCTGGCTGGGGATGCGCGCCGGCGCGCGGCGCTGCCGGTGTCAGACAAACGGACGCACACCATGCGCTTTGTGCGCTGGCAGCCGGGGGGCGCGATGGCGGCGGACGATTACGGCATTCCCATTCCGGCGGCGGGCGAAGAGATGGCGCCCGCGCTGCTGCTGGTGCCCTGCGTGGGCTTTGGCGAGGGTGGCGCGCGGCTGGGCTACGGCGGCGGTTTTTACGACCGGGCGCTGGCGGTGTTGCATCCGCGCCCGTTTGCACTCGGTTTGGGATTTAGCATCGGGTTTGTCGCCGCGTTTGCTGCACTGCCGCATGACCAGAGGCTGGACGCTGTCCTCACCGATGACGGTCTGCGCTGGCCGCAAGCGCGTCTTTAGCTTTGTTTTTTCAACACTTTTCAGACGGATACGACATGCCAGAAGCAAGCACAAGCAAGCCCGCAAGCAGGAAAAAAGCCAAACCCGCCACCAGCACCAAGGCGCGCATCAGCGAAGAGCGCGCCGAAAGCCGCGCCATGCTGGACATCAACGAAGACGTGCGCCCGGTGGCGGAGGGCGACACGCCCCCGAATCTCAACGCCGCCGACATTGAAACTTACGTTGCGCGCCGTGCCACGGTGGCTTCGCAGGACACGCAGCTTGTTGCCGTGCGCCGCCTGCTGGAAGATGAAAGCGCCGGCACTGTGGCCGAGCGCGCCCGTGGGCTGCGTGCGCTGCTGGAAGGCGCTTCGCCCGATGACCGCAAGGCGCTGCGCCGCGCGCTGCGCTCGGCGGGCGTGAAGACGGCGCGCGCCAACCCGGACGAGGAGCTTGCCGCCGATTGGCGCGAAGGTGGCTATCCCTACAAAAACCTGATGCGCCGCTCGGTGTATGAGCGCGAAAAGTTCAAGCTGCAGGTGGAGCTGCTGAAACTCCAAAGCTGGGTGAAAGAGACCGGCCAGCGCCTGCTCATTCTTTTTGAAGGGCGCGACGCCGCCGGCAAGGGCGGCACCATCAAACGCTTCATGGAGCACCTGAATCCGCGCGGCGCGCGCGTGGTGGCGCTGGAAAAGCCCACGGAAATTGAGGCCGGCCAGTGGTACTTCCAGCGTTACGCGAAGCACCTGCCCTCGCGCGGGGAAATCGTGCTCTTTGACCGCAGCTGGTACAACCGCGCCGGCGTGGAGCGCGTGATGGGCTTTTGCACGGACAAGGAATATCAGGACTTCGTGCATCAGGCGCCCGAATTTGAGCGCCATCTGGTCAGCAGCGGCATTCACCTCATCAAGTTCTGGTTCAGCGTCAGCCGCGCCGAGCAGCGCCGCCGCTTCAAGGAGCGCGAAAACCACCCGCTCAAGCAGTGGAAGCTCAGCCCCATTGACCGCGCCAGCCTGGACAAATGGGACGACTACACGCGCGCCAAGGAAGCCATGTTCTTTGAAACCGACACCGCCGACTGCCCCTGGACCGTGGTGAAAAGCGACTGCAAGAAGCGCGCGCGCCTGAACGCCATGCGCTACGTGCTGATGAAGCTGCCCTACGCCGGGCGCGACGTGCAGCAAATCGGCAAGATTGACCCCCTCATCGTCGGGCGCGCGCACATGATTTACGAGCGCGGCGAAATGCCCGAGCTGCTGTAAACACCAACCCTATTCCGGCACTCAAATGCCAGGGTATCTATACATCGCCGGCAACATAAGCCGGCGATGTGATATATAAAACAGGGGTATTGCTTTCAAACCAAGGAGACACGCCCATGCCCGACATGCTCCCGCTTGACATCGTCATCATGGCCGCCGGCCAAGGCACGCGCATGAAAAGCCGCCGCGCCAAGGTGCTGCAGCCGCTTGCCGGCCAGCCGCTGCTGGCGCATGTGCTGGCCGCAGTGGTGCCGCTGGCGGCGCGCTCCATCACCGTCATTGCCGGGCACGAAGCCGCTCAAGTGCATGCGTTTTGCGACGCATGGCGCATGGCGCACCCGCAGGCGGCGCCGCTGCGCGTCGTGCTGCAGCAGCCGCAGCGCGGCACCGGGCACGCCGTGCAGCAGGCCGCGCCGCACCTGGGCGCAGGCGGCATGGTGCTCGTCCTCAATGGCGACGGCCCCATGCTGGCAACGGACACGCTGCGCGCCCTGCTGGAGCGCAGCGGGGGCGAGGCGCTGGCGCTGCTCACGGTTGATACAGGCGCCCATGCGGGGGCGTATGGGCGCGTGTTGCGCGAGGAAGATGGAAGCGTGCGCGCCATTCGAGAGGCGCGTGATGCGTCGGAAGCAGAACTCGCCTGCACCGAGTGGTACAGCGGCGTGCTCGCCGCGCCCGTGGCGCTGCTTGCGCGCTGCCTGGCCATGCTCGACGACAACAACGCGCAGCACGAGCTGTATCTGACCGACGTGGTGCGCCACGCGCGCACGCTGGGCGCGCAGGTGCAGGCGCTCTGCATTGCTGACGCAGCGCAGGCTGAGGGCGTGAACACGCCGGCGCAGCTTGCGGCGCTGGAGCGCCTCTGGCAGCGCCGCAATGCCGAGGCGCTGATGGCGCAGGGCGTGCGCCTCGCCGACCCCGCGCGGCTGGACGTGCGCGGTGCGCTGCGCTGCGGGCAGGACGTGGAGATTGACGTGGGTTGCGTGTTTGAAGGCGAGGTGCATCTTGGCGACGATGTGCGCATCGGCGCGCACTGCTGCATTGCCAGCGCGCGCATTGCCGCTGGCGCGCGCATCGCGCCCTTCACGCACATTGACGGTGGCACGGCGGGCGTGACGATTGAGGTGGGCGAGCGCGCGCAGGTTGGGCCTTTCGCGCGCCTGCGCCCCGGCGCGCAGCTTGGCGCCGAAGTCCACATCGGCAACTTCGTGGAAGTGAAAAACAGCCAGCTTGCGGCGGGTGCCAAGGCGAACCACCTCGCCTACCTTGGCGACGCCAGCGTGGGCGAGCGCGTGAACTACGGCGCTGGCTGCATCACCGCCAACTACGACGGCGCGCACAAGCACCGCACCACCATTGGCGACGATGTGCATGTCGGCAGCAACAGCACGCTGGTCGCGCCCGTGTGCATCGGTGCCGGCGCAACAGTGGGCGCGGGCAGCGCCATCACGCGCGATGTGCCCGCCGGCGCGCTTGCCCTGCGCCGCGCCCCGCAACAGGCGCGCGAAGGCTGGCAGCGCCCGAAAAAAGGCTGAAAAATCCACATACCTGTCATACAGGTATTGCATCGCCGGCTTATGAAGCCGGCGAGCAAGTTATACCTGTTGTTTTGTATGGATATGCAGGGCGTTTGTTGTTTGTATACCATGCAACAACATTCCTGATTGACGGCTTATGAAGCCGGCGATTGTGCGATACCCATAGGTTTGCACGCCACGCAGAGAAAAAGAAGCCCCGCGCAACGGCGGGGCTTGGTGCGCGCGGCGCGTCAGTTTTTGCTGGTGGGGTCTTCGGCGTCTTCGGGTGACAGCCCCATGATGTCGGTGAGCATGGCCATTTCGCTCGCTCCTGCGTCGGGCGGCGGCGTGTAGGGGTCCAGTTTGGGCATGGGTGGCTGTTGTGCGGCGGGCGCTTCACGGAAGGCCGGGCGCAGGGTGCTGTCGCGCGAGACCAAGGCGGGCTCGCCCAGCGCCATGCCAAGCTGGCGCGCGAATTTCGCCACAGGTGGCATTTTGGAGACAGAACGCTGGATGCCCATGAGCTTGATGCCCACCGAGCGCAGCACGCGCTGCTTCACAGAGCTGATTTTCTTGTTCGTGGGGTCGTCGGCGGCGGCGCCGCGCTGGCGCACGTCAAAGGCGTAGCGCACCTTGCCGTCGTCGTCACAGACGACGTAGTCCACATGAATGGTGTCAAGCAGCGTCTGCGAGCGGATGCGGTCGGAGGTCTGCTGAATCTGCACGAGTTGCGCAAGCGTGGGGCGGAACAGCACGGCGCGCCCCTGGAAAGCCTGTTCAAGGTAGAACAGCAACTCCTTTTGCGCCGGGGAGATGGCTTCCTTGAGCGTGTAGGTGTTGTCTTTGAGGCTGGCAATGTCTTCCTGTCGCTTGAGCTGCCAGAAAAAGAAGCCGGCAGCAGCAGCGGCGACGAGAAGAAGCAGGACGAAAACGGCAAAAGCAGACATGTGCGGGGGTCACTTTCCTTGTGTGGAGGTGGGGCAGGGGCCGCGCTGCAGTCGCCTTTTTTGGGGCGCGGGCGCAGCCTTACGCAAGGTGTGGCGAGTTTGGCACATTTGCGCGCTTTTGGGGCATCAAGCAGTAGCGGACATTCAGTTTGCAAGCTGCTCCCAGCGCTCCAGCAACAGCATGAGTTCTTCTTCTATTGAGGTGTCGCGCGCCTGTGCGTCAATGGCGCGCTGGCGGTCGCGTTGCCAGAGGCTGCCGTCAGCGAGTTCGGCGCGTAGCGCGGCCTGTTCGGCTTCCAGCGCTTCAATGCGCGCGGGGAGGGTGTCAAGTTCGCGCTGCTCCTTGTAGGAGAGTTTTTTCTTCGCCGGCGGTGGCGCGGCGGGTTTGGGTGTTTTTTGTGGTTCTTTCTGCGGCGCGGCGGCCTGTCGCAGTTCCTGCCAGCGCGTGCTGCACGCGGCCCAGTCGGGCGTGCCAGCGTGTTCGCGCCACACGCCGGGTGCTTCCCACACGAGGGTGCTGGTGGCGACGCGCTCCATGAAGGCGCGGTCGTGGCTGGCAAGGAGCACGGTGCCGTCAAAGTCCAGCAGCATTTCTTCCAGCAGTTCCAGCGTGGCGATGTCTAGGTCGTTGGTCGGTTCGTCAAGCACAAGCACGTTGGCCGGGCGCGCAAACAGGCGCGCGAGCATGAGGCGGCTGCGTTCGCCGCCACTGAGGGTGCGCACGGGCGCAGCGGCGCGCTCGGGGGCAAAGAGGAAGTCCGCCAGGTAGCTGCGCACATGCTGGCGGCGCGCGCCGATTTCTATCCACTCGCTGCCGGGGCTGATGAAGTCTTGCAGCGCGGCGTCCGGGTCGAGTGCGGCGCGCATCTGTTCAAAGTACGCCACCTGCGGGCTGCGGCTGCGCCAGATGCGCCCGCCATCTGGCTCAATTTCCCCAAGGATGAGCCGCAGCAGTGAGGTTTTGCCCGCGCCGTTGGGGGCGACCAGCCCAAGCCGCGCGCCGCGCACGATGGTGCAGTCCAGTCCATCGGCAATGAGCGTGTCGCCCAGCGACAGGCGCACACCATCAAGCACGGCGAGCAGGCGCCCTTGGTAGCCCGCAACGTCGGCGTCAACATCCAGCCGCACGCGCCCGGCGGCCTGGCGGCGCGCGGCGTGCTCGGCGCGCAGGGCATGCAGGCGCTTGATGCGGCTTTGCGCGCGCGTGCGCCGCGCTTCCACGCCCTGGCGTATCCACACTTCTTCCTGCGCCAGCAGACGGTCGGCGCGCGCGGCAATGGCGGCCTCCTGCTGCACCTGCTCTTCCTTAAGTTGCTGGTAGCGCGAGAAGTTGCCCGGATACGACAGCAGCCGCCCCCGGTCCAGTTCCACGATGCGCGTGGCCACGGCGTCCAGAAAAGCGCGGTCGTGCGTGACCACAACAGCCGCGCCGCGAAAGGCGCGCAGCAGCTCCTGCAGCCAGGCGATGGCGTCCAAATCAAGGTGGTTCGTCGGCTCATCGAGCAGCAGCACATCCGGGCGCGTTACCAGCGCCTGCGCCAGCGCCACGCGCTTGCGCACACCGCCTGAAAGTTGCCCCAAAGCAACAGCCGCTGGCAGCCGCAGGCGCTCCATCACCTCATCCACGTGCTGCTGCCAGTGCCAACCACCCATCATTTCGATGCGCGCCTGCAACACATCCAAGTCACCCGCGCCGCGCGCGTGTTCGTCAATCAGGGCGCGCAGCGGCGCAAACGCAGCGGCAATGGCGTCCTCCACCGTGTGTGCTGCGTCAAACACCGGCTCTTGTTGCACATAAGCAACGCGTAGCCCTTGCTGTTTTTGCACGCGCCCGTCATCGGGGAGCTGCAGTCCGGCAAGGATGCTGAGCAGCGAGGATTTGCCCTCGCCGTTGCGCCCAATCAGCCCCACGCGCTCCCCGCTTTCCAGGGAGAAATCCACGCCATCAAGCAGAGGAAGATGCCCGAACGCCAACCGCGCGTCCATCAAGGTGAGAAGTGCCATGCGCCCATCATAGGGACGACGCGTGCAGAAAATTTTTTGCGCGGGGGCTTGCTCGTGCCGCAAAAGCGGTGTTATAGTTCGCAGCTTCCGCTCGTTTCGGCGACACGCCGTGCAGCGGAACGGGGCAAAAAGACAAAAGCCCCTAGCCTTGACAAGGACTTCTGAAAAGATGCATAATGCAAGGCTTTCCTCCGGCGAATGGAGGAACCCCAAGTGGACGCAGCAGCCGCAGGCTGCCAAAAACCACAGGGGTTGACAGGTCTTTTTGAACTGTCGTATACTTACGATCTTTCGCTGATCGCAGCGGAAGCGGCGCGCAAGGCAACTTGGCGCAGGTTTCTTTAACAAGATACAGCCGATAAGCGTGGGCGTTTGATGGTGGACTGCACAAGTCTTTCAGACTATCAAAAGCTCATGCAACAGAAGTGAAGTTCACTTCAATTCCGTTTGAATGAGTCAACTCGCGAGAGTATAAATCTCAAGCTCAAACTATAGAGTTTGATCCT
>JAFRYL010000034.1 GCA_017437605.1 Ottowia sp.
ACCTCCCGTACACCGACACGCTGCCCGGCTTTGAACCCTTCCTGCGCGGCCCGCAGGCGACCATGTACGCCGTGCGCCCGTGGACGATTCGGCAATACGCGGGCTTCTCCACCGCCGAGGAGTCCAACGCCTTCTACCGCAAGGCGCTGGCCGCAGGCGGGCAGGGCGTGTCCGTGGCGTTTGACCTTGCCACGCATCGCGGCTACGACAGCGACCACCCGCGCGTCACGGGCGACGTGGGCAAGGCGGGCGTGGCCATTGACAGCGTGGAGGACATGAAAATCCTCTTTGACGGTATCCCGCTGGACAAGGTGAGCGTCTCCATGACCATGAACGGCGCCGTGCTGCCCGTGCTTGCGGGCTACGTCGTCGCCGCCGAGGAGCAGGGCGTGCGTCAGGACCAATTGGCGGGCACCATACAGAACGATATTCTCAAAGAGTTCATGGTGCGCAACACCTATATTTATCCGCCCGAACCATCCATGCGGATTATTGGCGACATCATTGAATACACCGCCAAAAACATGCCGCGCTTCAACTCCATATCCATCAGCGGCTACCACATTCAGGAAGCGGGCGCAAACCAGGCGCTGGAACTCGCCTTTACGCTGGCCGACGGCAAAGAATATGTGAAAACCGCGCTGGCCAAAGGCATGGACGTGGACGCCTTCGCCGGGCGGCTCTCGTTTTTCTGGGCCATCGGCATGAATTTCTATCTGGAAATTGCCAAAATGCGCGCCGCGCGCCTGCTCTGGTGCCGCATTATGAAAGAGTTCAACCCGAAAAACCCCAAGAGCCTGAAACTGCGTACGCACTGCCAGACCTCCGGCTGGTCGCTCACCGAGCAAGACCCCTACAACAATGTCGTGCGCACCGCCATTGAAGCGATGGCGGCCGTCTTTGGCGGCACGCAAAGCCTGCACACCAATGCGCTGGACGAAGCCATTGCGCTGCCCACCGAGTTTTCCGCGCGCATTGCGCGCAACACGCAGCTCATCATTCAGGAGGAAACGCACATCACCAGCGTTGTTGACCCCTGGGCGGGCAGCTACATGATGGAAACGCTCACGCAGCAGATGGCCGATGCCGCCTGGGCGCTGATTGAAGAAGTGGAAGCGATGGGCGGCATGACCAAGGCCGTGGACAGCGGCTGGGCGAAGCTGAAAATCGAGGCCGCCGCCACCGCAAAACAGGCGCGCATTGACAGCGGCAAAGACGTGATTGTGGGCGTGAACAAATACAAACTCGCCCAAGAAGATGCCGTTGATATTCTGGAAGTGGACAACATGAAAGTGCGCGAAGCGCAAATCGCGCGCCTGAATGCCATCAAAGCCAGCCGCGACAATGCGCGCGTGCAGCAGGCGCTGGATGCCATTACAAAAATCGCGGAAACAGGCGAGGGCAACCTGCTCGCCGCCTCCATTGAAGCCACACGCGCCCGCGCCACCGTGGGCGAAATCAGCGACGCCATGGAAAAAGTTTTTGGCCGCCACCGCGCGGAAACACAGCGCGTCACAGGCGTGTATGCCGCCGCCTACGACAGCGCCGAGGGCTGGGACAAACTGAAAGCGGAAATCGACGAATTTGCCGAAAAAGAAGGCCGCCGCCCGCGCCTGATGATTGCCAAACTTGGGCAAGACGGGCACGACCGGGGCGCCAAGGTGGTGTCCACCGCCTTTGCCGACCTTGGTTTTGACGTGGATATTGGCAGCCTCTTCCAGACGCCCGAGGAATGCGCGCGGCAGGCGATTGAAAACGACGTGCACGCCGTGGGCGTGAGTTCGCTCGCCGCTGGCCACAAAACGCTGGTGCCGGCGATTATCAAGGCGCTGCACGAACAGGGCGCAGACGACATTATTGTTTTTGTCGGCGGCGTGATTCCACGGCAGGATTATGACTTCCTGTATGAGGCGGGCGTGAAAGGCATTTACGGGCCGGGCACGCCCATCCCGGTCAGCGCCAAGGACGTGCTGGAGCAAATCAGGAAAGCGCGCCACGGCTGACGACATGGACTGGCTCCACGACATTTTGGAAGGCGATGCGCAGCGCCGCCGGCGCGCCATCGCCAAAACCATTACGCTGCTCGAATCCACGCGCGCCGACCACCGCGCGCGCGGCGACGAGCTGCTCACCGCGCTGCTGCCGCACACCGGGCGCGCCATGCGGCTGGGCATCAGCGGCGTGCCTGGCGTGGGCAAAAGCACCTTCATTGAGGCGCTGGGCGTCTACCTCATAGAACAAGGGCACCGCGTGGCGGTGCTGGCGGTGGATCCGTCGAGCAGCGTCTCTGGCGGCTCCATTCTGGGCGACAAGACGCGCATGGAGCGGCTCTCCAGCATGGAGGCCGCCTACATCCGCCCCAGCCCCAGCAGCGGCACACTGGGCGGCGTGGCGGAAAAAACGCGCGAAGCCATGCTGGTGTGCGAAGCTGCCGGCTACGACGTGGTGCTGGTGGAAACCGTGGGCGTGGGGCAGTCGGAAACGGCTGTGTCCGGCATGACGGACATGTTCGTGCTGCTGCAGCTGCCCAACGCAGGCGACGATTTGCAGGCGATTAAAAAAGGCGTGATGGAACTCGCCGATTTGGTCGTGGTGAACAAGGCCGATATTGACGAAAACGCCGCCACGCGCGCGCAGGCGCAGATTCAGTCGGCGCTGCACCTGCTGGCGGGTCCCGCCCCTGCACCGGGCGCGCCTGCGCAGTGGCAGCCGCGCGCCATGCGTTTGAGCAGCCGCAATGCGCAAGGGCTGGACGAGTTCTGGCAGGCTGTGGGCGAGTTTTACGCCATGCAGCGCGCCAACGGCAGCCTTGAAGTGCGCCGCCAGCGCCAGGCGCTCGCCTGGATGTGGGAGCGCATTGACGCCGGGCTGAAAGCCGCGTTCCGCGCGCACACCGAGGTGCGCGGCGCATTGCCACAGGTCACGCAGGACGTGGAGCAAGGGCGCCTTGCGCCCTCTACCGCCGCGCGCCGCCTGCTGGCGCTGGCTGTGGAGCAGGCGGCATGAACACATCTTCCTCCTTGACGGCGCGTGATGTGCAGTGCATTGAAGCCGCACGGCACTGGCGTGAAGGCGGCGTGGAGGTGCTGGACGCGCCCGACGCCGGGCGCATCGTCGTCAAGGGGCAGCGCGCGCCGCGCAGCGCCGTGCTCTACCGAATGCTGAACGCGCTCGCCTGGCTGCTTGATGTGCCATATCTGAAAACTGCGCCACGACTTGGCGGCCCAGCCGGGCAAGCACTGGAAGTGGGGCGCCTGCGCGCACTGCACGCCGCCGGTGTGCGCGTGCCGCAGGTGCTGCATGTAGACGGGCAGAAGGGCTATTTCGTCATGCAGTGGCTTGGGCGCGAGCAGTTGGCTGACGTGCTGCAGCGCGGTGCGCAAGGGGCACTGGCGCTTTGGTGCGAAGCCGGCGATGAGCTGCTGCGCGTGCACGCTGCCGGGCAATACCTCAGCCAAGCCTTTGCGCGCAACATCATCGTGGGCGAAAACGGGCGGCTTGGTGGCATGATTGATTTTGAAGACGACCCCGTGCGCGTCATGGGTGTGTCCGACGCGCAGACGCGCAACTGGCTTGATTTCATACACAGCACACTGTGGGCGCCATTGCCGCAGGATGAAACTGATGCCAGCCTGGACGCATGGATTGCCGCAGAGCCGCCCGCCGTGCAGCGGCGCTTCGCACACGCCTGCTGCCGCCTTGCCTGGCTGCGCCGCATGCCGAAACACCGTCGCTGGGGGCGCGACACCATCGCTTTGCAGTCTGCCGCCGCTGCCGCGCACCGCTGGCTGCGGCGCAACCGGATTTGAAAACCATTTTGTTGAAACTTTTGGAAAACACACCATGAAAAGCATTCTTGAGCAACTCGAGAAAAAACGCGAAGCCGCCCGTCTGGGCGGCGGGCCAAAGCGCATTGAAGCGCAGCACAAAAAAGGCAAGCTCACCGCGCGCGAGCGCCTTGAAGTGCTGCTGGACTATGGCAGCTTTGAAGAATGGGATATGTTCATGGAGCACCGCTGCAATGAATTCGGCATGGGCGACAAACATATTCCGGGCGACGGCGTCGTGATTGGCTACGGCACCATTAACCGGCGGCTGGTCTTTGTGTTCAGCCAGGACTTCACCGTGTTTGGCGGCGCGCTCTCGGAAGCGCACGCCGAGAAAATCTGCCGCCTCATGGACCAGGCGATGAAAGTGGGCGCCCCCGTCATTGGCTTGAACGACTCCGGCGGCGCGCGCATTCAGGAGGGCGTGGCCTCGCTTGCCGGTTATGCCGAGGTGTTCCAGCGCAATACGCTCGCCAGCGGCGTGATTCCGCAAATCAGCATGATTATGGGGCCGTGCGCGGGCGGGGCGGTGTATTCGCCGTCCATCACCGATTTTGTCTTTATGGTCAAGGACAGCAGCTACATGTTCGTCACCGGCCCGGACGTGGTGAAAACCGTGACGCACGAAGAAGTCACCGCCGAGGAGCTTGGCGGCGCCGTCACGCACTCCACCAAGAGCGGTGTGGCCGACCGCGCCTTTGACAACGACGTGGAGGCGCTGCTCATGCTGCGGCGCTTTTTCAGCTACCTGCCCGCCAGTAACCGCGAAAAGCCGCCTTTCCTGCCCACGCAAGACCCCGCCGACCGCGCCGAAATGAGCCTGGACACGCTCGTGCCCGACAACCCCAACAAGTCGTATGACATGAAGGAGTTGATTCTCAAGACCGTGGACGACGGTGAGTTTTTTGAACTGCAGCCCGAATATGCCTGCAACATTATCATCGGTTTCGGGCGCATGGACGGCAACGTCGTGGGCATCGTCGCCAATCAGCCGCTGGTGCTCGCAGGCTGCCTGGACATCAAGAGCAGCATCAAGGGCGCGCGTTTTGTGCGCTTCTGTGACGCCTTCAATATCCCCGTGATTACCTATGTGGACGTGCCCGGCTTCATGCCCGGCACGGCGCAGGAATATGGCGGCATCATCAAGCACGGCGCCAAGCTGTTGTATGCCTATGCGGAATGTACCGTGCCCAAAATCACCGTCATTACGCGCAAGGCGTATGGCGGCGCGTATGACGTGATGGCCTCCAAACATCTGCGCGGCGACGTGAACTTCGCCTGGCCGAATGCGGAAATTGCCGTCATGGGCGCCAAGGGCGCGGTGGAAATCATTTTCCGCGACGACAAGAACGACCCCGAACGCCTCGCCGCGCGCGAAGCCGAATACAAGGCGCGTTTTGCCAACCCCTTTGTTGCGGGTGCGCGCGGCTATATTGACGACGTGATTCAGCCGCACGAGACGCGCAAGCGCATCTGCCGCAGTCTGGCGATGTTGAAAGACAAGAAGCTGGAAAACCCCTGGCGCAAGCACGGCAACATCCCCCTGTGAAACGCAGCAGTCAAGTATTTTTCAAGGAATATCACCCATGTTCAAGAAAATCATCATCGCCAACCGGGGCGAAATCGCCTGCCGCGTGATTGCCACGGCCAAAAGAATGGGCATTGCCACCGTTGCCGTCTATTCCGACGCCGACGCAGAAGCCCTGTTTGTGCAAATGGCAGACGAAGCCGTGCGCCTTGGGCCGCCGCCCTCGCGTGAGTCCTACCTGCTGGGCGACAAAATCATAGAAATCGCCAAGCAGACGGGTGCCGAGGCGCTGCATCCGGGCTACGGTTTCCTGAGTGAAAACAAGGACTTTGCACGCCACTGCGAAGAAGCGGGCATCGCCTTTATCGGCCCCAAATATGAAGCCATCGCCGCCATGGGCGACAAAATCGCCTCCAAAAAGCTGGCGCAACAGGCTGGTGTGAGCACTATTCCGGGCTACAACGACCCGATTGACACGCCCGAACAGGCGGTGGAAATCGCCAAGGGCATCGGCTACCCCGTGATGATTAAGGCCAGCGCCGGCGGTGGCGGCAAGGGGCTGCGCGTGGCGTACAACGACAAAGAAGCGGCTGAGGGTTTTGAACTCTGCCGCAGCGAAGCGCGCAACAGCTTTGGCGACGACCGCGTGTTCATAGAAAAATTCGTCGAGCAGCCGCGCCATATTGAAATCCAGGTTCTGGGCGACGCGCACGGCAATGTGGTGTATCTGAACGAGCGCGAATGCTCGCTGCAGCGCCGCCACCAGAAAGTGCTGGAAGAAGCGCCTTCGCCCTTTATCAGTGCGGAAACCCGCAAGGCCATGGGCGAGCAGGCCGTGGCGCTGGCCAAGGCCGTGGGTTACCAAAGCGCCGGCACGGTGGAGTTTGTCGTGGGCAAGAACCAGGATTTTTACTTCCTGGAAATGAATACGCGCCTGCAGGTGGAGCACCCCGTGACCGAGTGCATCACCGGGCTGGATTTGGTGGAGCAGATGATACGTGTGGCCGCCGGCGAGCCGCTCGCTTTTACGCAGGACGAGGTGAAATGCGAGGGCTGGGCGATTGAGTGCCGCATCAACGCCGAAGACCCGTTCCGCAACTTCCTGCCCAGCACTGGGCGGCTGGTGCGTTTCAGCCCGCCCAAGGCGGATTTGTTCGCCGGACAAGCCACCACGGACTACGGCGTGCGCGTGGATACCGGCGTGGTGGACGGCGGCGAAATCAGCATGTATTACGACTCCATGATTGCCAAGCTGATTGTGCATGGCAAGGATCGCGACGACGCCATCGCCCGCATGCGCGAGGCGCTCAACGGTTTTGTGGTGCGCGGCGTGCAAAGCAACGTGCTGTTTGAGGCGGCATTGCTGGAAAATCCGCGCTTTGCCAGCGGAGATTTCAACACCGGCTTTATCGCCGAGGAATACGCCGACGGTTTTGCGCCTGACACCGTCAAGCACAAAGACCCGTATTTTCTCGTCGCCATGGCCGCGCGCCTGCACATGTGGTACCGCAACCGCGCGCAGGGTCTACAGGGGCCGTTCTGGGAGGGTTTCATCCGCCTGCCCAAGCGCGAGTTCGTGGTGTGCGTGCTCGGGCGCGAGGGCAACAACCAGTATTACACCGTCAACCTTGGCGAAGTGGCGCTGCACCAGCCCATGCTCGTCATCGTGCATACGCCCGAAGGCCCCTTCACGTACCACATGCTCACGGAAAGAATGATTGGCGATGTGCGCGTTTCCGGCACCGCCAACGGCAAGCCATTTACCGTGCAAATGGAGCGCGGCCACGAGCGCAACCCGCTCATTACCCGCGTGGTGCATAACGGCACGCAGATGGATTCCATTGTCATGGGCACGCACACCGCCGAACTGCACAAACTCATGCCCTACAAGGCGCCGCCGGACATGAGCAAATTCACGCTCTCGCCCATGCCCGGGCTGCTGACCGAGGTTTCCGTGAAACCCGGGCAGAAAGTGCAGGCGGGCGAGCGCCTCGCCGTCATTGAAGCGATGAAAATGGAAAACATTTTGTTCGCCAATGCGGACGGCGTGGTCAAGGAAATCAAGGCGCAGCCGGGCGAAAGCCTCGCCGTGGACCAGGCCATTATTGAATTTGAATAATGGAGGGCGTCGCCATGCCGGATATTGCAGAACGCAGCGCACTGATACTCGTGGACGTGCAATACGGTTTCATGCCCGGCGGCGGCCTGCCCGTGGCGGGCGGTGATGAAATCGTGCCCGTCATCAATGCGCTTGCGCCGCATTTTCAGAATGCGGTGCTCACGCAGGACTGGCACCCGGCCGACCACATCTCCTTTGCCGCCAACCACCCCGGGCGCGAGGCGATGGAAAGCATCTCGCTGCCCTACGGCGAGCAAGTGCTCTGGCCCACGCACTGCGTGCAGGGCACGCGCGACGCCGCGCTGCATGACGGCCTGCGCGTGCCGCAGGCGCAGCTCATCGTGCGCAAAGGCTTTCACCGCGAGGTGGACAGCTACTCCGCCTTCCTTGAAGCCGACCGCCGCACGACCACAGGGCTTGCCGCCTACCTGCACGCGCGCGGCATCACGCGGCTGTACCTCTGCGGGCTGGCGACTGACTTTTGCGTTGCCGCCAGCGCCGTGGACGCGCGCGCCGCCGGCTTTGAGGCCGCTGTGATTGAAGACGCCTGCCGCGCCATCGACGCCGATGGCTCGCTGGCGCGTGCGTGGAGCGACATGCAGGCCGCCGGCGTGCGCCGCCTGACGGCTGCCGACATTCCCGCCGAGCTTGGCGCGGCATGAGCGCCGCACACCGCCTCAAACTTGCCATCGCCGCCATGCCCGGCGCGCGCAAAACGGAAGCGGCGGGTGCGTATGGTGACGCGCTGCGCGTGCGCCTTGCCGCCCCGCCCGTGGACGGCAAGGCCAACGCCGCCCTCATTGCGTGGGCGGCGCAGGCGTTTGGCCTGCCGCGCGCTGCCGTGCAGCTGCTGCACGGCGCGGCAGGCCGGCGCAAGGTGCTGGAACTTGACTTCCCCGACGAAGCCGCTCTGCACGCTGCCCGCGCGCAGGTGGACAAGTGGATGGCGGCATAGGGTGAACTGTTTTTTTGATGGAGTATTACTACATCGCCGGCAACATAAGCCGGCGATGATGCTTTATAAACATGGGTATAGGCGCTAACTGCCCCACTTTCCCACGCAGCGCCGATAATCACACGCTTTGCAGCGCACTGCGCGCGCCCGAAGAAAGAACAACGCTATGGCCGAGAAAGAACACCAGCTTGCCGCCATCCGTGGCATGAACGACATCCTCCCGCCCGCTTCCGAGCGCTGGCTCTGGCTGGAGGGCGTCGTGCGCCGCACCATGCGCCGCTTTGCCTACCGCAACATCCGCACGCCCATCCTGGAGCACACGGCGCTGTTTGCGCGCGGGCTGGGCGAAGCCACCGACGTGGTGGAAAAAGAGATGTATACCTTCACCGACCGCGCCGACAAAACCGGCGCCGCCGACAGCCTCACGCTGCGCCCGGAAAACACCGCCGGCGTCGTGCGCGCCGCGCTTGAACACCCCCTGCTGCAACGCAGCGGCGCGCAGCGGCTCTACTACATGGGGCCGATGTTCCGGCGCGAGCGGCCGCAACGCGGGCGCTACCGGCAGTTTCACCAGATTGGCGCGGAAGCCTTGGGTTTTGCCGGCCCGGAAGCGGACGCCGAACTCATCCTGCTGGCTGCCGAACTCTGGCGCGAACTCGGCATCAGCGACTGGCATCTGGAACTCGGCAGCCTTGGCCAGCCCGAGGAGCGCCGCGAGCACCGCGCCGCCCTCATCGCCTACTTTGAGGCGCACAAAAGCGAGCTGGACGAAGACGCCACGCGCCGCCTCTACACCAACCCGCTGCGCATTCTGGACACCAAAAACCCCGCCATGCAGCCGCTGGTGGAAGCCGCCCCGCGCCTCATGGACCATCTGGGCGAGGCATCGCAGGCGCACCTGCGCGCCGTGCAGCAAATGCTGGACGCCGCTGGCGTGCCGTGGCGCATCAACACGCGCCTCGTGCGCGGGCTGGACTACTACAACCTCACCGTTTTTGAATTCGTCACCGAGCGCCTCGGCGCGCAAGGCACCATCTGCGGCGGCGGGCGCTACGACGGCCTCTTTGCCGAACTCGGCGGCAAACCTGCGCCTGCCGTCGGCTGGGCCATGGGCGTCGAGCGCGTGCTGGAGCTGCTCGAGCAGGGCGGAGGCGCCCCCGCGCCCGGCGCCCCGGACGCCTACGCCATCATCGGCTCGCCAGACGCCTTGCCCGCCGCCATGCGCTGCCTCATGCAGTTGCGCGCGCAGGGCGTTGCCGTGCAGATGCACGCGCGCGCGGAAAACGCCGAGGGCATGGGCAGCCTGAAAAGCCAGTTCAAGAAAGCCGACGCCAGCGGCGCGCGCCACGCCCTCATCTTTGCGGGCGACGAACTCGCCGCCGGTGAAGTCAGCCTCAAAACCCTGCGCGGCGACGGCGCGGGCGAACAGACGCGCCAGAAACTTGACAGCGTGGCGCAGTGGGCGGGGCTGCTGAAGGAGGGCGACGCATGAACGACATCGCCGCCAGCCAGCTCGCCGTGCTGGACGATCGGCTCGCTGCCTACGCCGCAGGCAGCGCGACGCTGAACGACCTCGTCGCGGACATCGAGGAACTGGCCAGCATCATAGGAAACAAGACCCTGTATGAACGACTGTTCCCGTTCATCATGGATTTGGAAGAAATCAACGCCCGCTATCTCACTGAACTGGAGCCAGACGACGCCGACGGCGCGCAAGAAAAGGCGCTTTCGCCCGATGACGAGGAGGAAATCAAGGCGCTGCTTGCCGAAATCAGGCAGCTTTTCCATGATGTTCTAGCGGGTGCATAGTGACGGGGTATCATGTGCTCTCCGGCACAAGAAGCCGACGATGTAACTCAATAGCTAGAGGTATACAATAAATCCCATGCCACAGCACATCCAGTATGGCGGGCTGCAATTCACGCACAGTGGCGAACTGCTCGCCGACGCACGCGCCATCATTGACGCCGCCCGCCACGCTGCGCAGCAAAGCGTCAACGTCTACCTCGTCGCGCGCAACTGGCTGCTTGGGCGGCGCATAGCCGAGGAGGAACTGGGCGGTGCCGAGCGTGCTGGCTACGGGCAAAAAATCGTGCGGCAGCTCGCACAAGACCTGACGCGCGAATACGGAAAAGGCTTTGACTTCGGCAGCCTCTACAAATTCGTGCGCTTCTACCGCGAGTTCCCAGACATTTTGGACTCAGCGAGTCCACAATCCCGCCTCCTCTCCTGGACGCACTACCGCGTGCTGCTGCAGGTGGACGACGCCAAGGCGCGCGCATGGTACGAGCGGGAAGCCGCGCAGGAAATGTGGAGCGTACGCACCCTCCAGCGCAACGTCAGCTCGCAATACTACGCCCGCATGCTCGCCACGCCGCGCAAGGATTTGGTCAAGGGCGAAATGCAGGCGCTCACCGCCAGCCATCAGGCAGACCGGCTGGAATTTGTCAAAAGCCCGGTCATTGCCGAGTTTCTCGGCTTTCCAGAAAGCGCTGCAGCCACGCTGCGCGAAAGCGACTGGAAGACGCCATCATCAGCAACATCCAGAAATTCCTGCTGGAAATGGGCAAGGGCTATGCTTTTGTTGCGCGACAAAAGCACATCCGCACCGAAAAGGAAGACTACTTCATTGACCTCGTCTTCTACAACTACATCCTCAAATGCTTTGTGCTGCTGGACCTGAAAACCAGCAAAATCACGCATCAGGACGTAGGGCAAATGGACATGTACGTGCGCATGTATGACGAACTGCTGCGCGGCGAAGGCGACGGCCCGACGCTCGGCATCGTGCTGTGCGCCGACACTGATGAAGACATCGCCCGCTACTCCGTGCTGCGTGGCAACGAGCAGCTCTTTGCCGCCAAATACAAAACCGCCTTGCCAGACGAAGACAAGCTGCGCGCAGAAATTGAGGCGCAAAAAGCCCTGTTCCAGATGCAGCACGCAGAGCAGGCAAAGGGGTAGGGTGAGTGGGGATAGTGAATAAACATTTTCGTATTGGCGCCCGCGTCAGGCTGCTTGGCATGCCCCACTGGCTGATTCACGACCTGCCTGAAGAAGAGCAGGAGGATATGCGTTCATTTGTTGGCAAGACAACGACCATCCAGGGCATTGACGCATGGGGATATTATTGGGTTGGGTTTAGTCTTCCGCCTGTTATTGATGATGAGGGATACCGCTGCTGCGGTCACGATTTCGCCATCACCGCAGATTTTCTTGAGCCGGCTGACGCGCGACGGAAACGGGCGCGCGGGCGGCTGCGCGAGCGCCAGCGACGGGGCAAGCGGCGCACGAGGGAGAAGTGAGGCGGTGCAATGGAAGAACTGGTAGGGTTTCTTAAGTTTCTTGCGCTACCCCTGAGCCGTTCCTGGCAATGTCTGCTTTGCGCGTCTTCACTGCCCGACGGTGAATGCGCGGAGTGGCTGCTGTGGGGGCAGATTTTTATAATATGTTCGAGTCTTCTCTGGTGGCCACTCTTGAATCTTGCCAAGCTAAGGGATATGGACATCGCCTTCGGTATATGCGTGACTCTGGCGGCGCTTTTGCTGCTTCAGGCGTTGCGCTACCCTGATGCGGAAATGACGGTTTATGGCTTTATGATGTGGTTTGTATTTCTTGTGGCTTGGGATGAGGCTGTAAAAGACGATGTGAGATTGGGTTTGGGAAAGTCCAAGAGAGAAGCCATAAATTTCAATGTCGATATGGATGAAATTATCTATATGGCAGCGGCTGCTGGCAACGTAAAGGGAAAGCGTTGGGTCAGGCGCGCCAAAATATACGGAGAAATTACTGGCTGGGCGTTTGGGCTGGTGTGTATATTCATCGTGGTATTTCTATTGAGCTATTTGGGAGAGCCGTGGATGCATAAGTTGACCAGCACGACCAGAGGCCCACGCTCCGCTGCAGGCTTGCTGCTCGTGTTGTTGCCGATATCGTGCCTGAAACTAAAAGAAAAATGGCGACGGCGCAAACTCTTGAAGCAGGTGGTAGCGCAAACGGAAGCAGAAAAAGGAAAAAACCAATCATGCTGACGCTTCCCCTCGCTCCGCCGCCGCGCAGCACGGCGCAGACAGGCTGATACCCATGTTTGATGTGTCGCATTGCCGGCTTATGTTGCCGGCAATGGATTGATACTCTTGCAAATCACGCTGCAGGAAAGAGTTTTGCTTTCACATGCAGCGCGCCGACGAGCAGTAGGCCGGTGGCAAAGCCGAGTGCCACGGGCGCGGCGAAGGAAGCGAGCAGGGTGGCGAGCCATGCGGGCTGCCAGTGTTCCAGCGCGTGCGCGGCGTGGGCAAAGCCGTTGTGCAGCAGGATACCGCCGCCCACGAGCAGCATGGCGATGGTGCCGGCGACGGTGAGCAGTTTCATGATGAAGGGCATGGCGGCAACGCAGCCTTTGCCGATGAGTTGCGCGGCGGCGGAGCGTTTTTTCAGCAGCCAGAGGCCAATGTCGTCAATTTTGACGATGAGCGCCACGACGCCGTACACGCCCACGGTCATCAAAATGGCGATGATGGTCAGCGCAAGCGCGCGCTGCATCAGGCTGCCGGAAATGACGCCAAGGGCGATGACGATGATTTCTGTTGACAAGACAAAATCGGTGCGTATGGCGCCTTTGATGCGCGCTTTTTCGTCAAATTCGGCGGGCGCTTTTTCTTTTTCCGCTGCATCGTGCGCGCCGTGGCGCTTTTTGTGGAAAAAGTCCAGCACTTTTTCCGCGCCTTCAAATGAGAGGTAGGCGCCGCCCACCATGAGCAGCGGCACGATGGCCCACGGCGCAAAGGCAGACAGCAGCAGCGCCAGCGGCACGAGGATGGCTTTGTTGATGAGCGAACCAAGCGCGACCTTGAAGATGATGGGCAACTCGCGCTCCGCCGCTGACCCGGTGACCTGCTCGGCGTTGACGGCGAGGTCGTCGCCCAGAATGCCCGCCGTTTTTTTGGCGGCGAGCTTGGTCATCACCGCCACGTCGTCCAGCGTGGTGGCGATGTCGTCCATCAGCATCAGGAGGGAGGCGAAGGCCATGATGTTTCAAGCGGTCAAAGGGAGTTCATGTGCGCGGCGAGTGTAGCCACCCGAGGCTGCGCGCTGCGCCAGCGCGGGCTGGTGTGTTTATATACTTATGAAGATTATGTTTGCTTGCCGGCTTATGAAGCCGGCGATGAACATATACCCATGTTCTCCGCTGTTTTTTGCGTTGCTGTGGCAGCAGCAGGGCGCAGATGAAGTACCCTCCGCAGCTTTGCCCCGCGCGCGCGGGCGCAGACGCAAACACACTCACACTCTGGAAGGCAACACATGGCCAATCCTCTTGACCTTGAAGAACAGGAGCAGCTTGCAGCGCTGCGGCATTTCTGGAACCGCTGGGGCGGGCTGATTTCGTGGGCGCTCATCGTGGTGCTGACGGCGCTCACGGCGTGGAACGGCTGGCAGCTCTGGCAGCGGCGGCAGGCGCAGGCGGCCTCGCGCCTGTTTGACGAAATCAGCGCCGCTGTGGAGGCGCAGGACACGGCGCGCGTGGGGCGCGTGCTGGCCGACCTGCAAAAGAGCTACGGCAGCACGACGTATGGCGCCTATGGCGGGCTGCTGGCGGCGCGTGCGCTGGAGGCGGCCAGCCGCCCCGAGCAGGCGCAGGCGGCGCTGGCGTGGGTGAGTGGCAACGCCCCCAACGACGGGCAGAAGGCGCTGGCGCGGCTGCGGCTGGCGGCGATGCAGCTCGATGACAAGGCGTATGACGCAGCACTCAAAACGCTGGACGGCAACTGGCCGCCGCAGTATGCGGCGCTGGCCGCTGACCGGCGCGGCGATGCGCTGCTGCTGCAGGGCAAGCGCGACGATGCGGTGCGCGAATACGGGCGCGCGTATCAAGGGCTGACGGCGAGCGGCGATGGCTACCGCCGCATGGTGGGCATCAAGCTCAACGCGCTGGGCGTTGACCCGCAGGGCGCGGGCGCTGTTGGAGGTGCATCATGAAGCGCGCGGCGGCACTGTTGGGCGTGACGGCGCTGGCGCTGGCGCTTTCGGGCTGCTCCGGCGCACGCCGCCCCAAACCGGCGGAGTTGCCGGCCAATCCCGCGCAGATTGGCGTGCAGCAGGGCTGGCACGCGGCGCTGGGCGAGGTGGACTTTCCGCTGCAGCCGCGCGTGCTGGGGCAGCGCGTGTGGCTGGCCGACGGCGCGGGCGCGCTGGTGGAGCTGGACGTGGTCACGGGGCGCGAGGTCGCGCGCGCCAGCGTGGGCGAGCCACTCACCGCCGGCGTGGGCAGCGACGGGCAGGTGAGCGCGGTGGTGACGCGCAGCAATCACGTCGTGGCGCTGCAGGGCGGGCAGGAACTCTGGCGCTGGCTGCTGCCGACGCAAAGCTACACCGCGCCGCTGGTGGCGGGCGGGCGCGTGTTTGTGTTGGGGGCGGACCGCTCGCTCACGGCGCTGGACGCGCGCACGGGCGAGCCGCTCTGGACGATGCAGCGCACCGCCGAGCCGCTGGTACTGCGGCAGTCGGGCGTGCTGTTGGCTGTGGGCAACACGCTGGTGGCGGGGCTGGCGGGGCGCATGGCGGGCGTGAACCCGGACACGGGCGACGTGCTCTGGGAAGCGCCCATTGCCTCGGCACGCGGCACGAATGACGTGGAGCGCCTCGTGGACCTGACGGGGCCGGCGTGGCGGCAGGCCAGCGTGGTGTGTGCGCGCGCCTTCCAGACGGCGCTCGGCTGCGTGGACGCGGCCAGCGGCGAGGTGCTCTGGACGCACGCGGCCAACGGCGCGGGCGGCATCAGCGGCGACGGCGAGCGGCTCTTTGGCACCGAATCGGACGGGCGCGTGATGGCGTGGAGCGCGGCCACAGGTGAGCGCCTCTGGACCGCCGAGCACCTGAAATGGCGCTACCTGAGCGCGCCACTTGCCACAGGCGGCGCCGTGGCGCTGGGCGACAGCGAGGGCAACGTGCTGCTGCTCTCGCCCGACGATGGCCGCCTGCTGGAGCGCCTGCGCGTGGACAAATCCGGCGTGGTCACGGCGCCCGTGGCCGCCGGCGGCACCCTCATCGTCGTCACGCGCAAGGGTGGCGTTTACGGCTTGCGGCCGGGGCAGCGCTGATTGTTTAAACGCGCCCGGTGTTGCCTGCGCCGGGCGCGTTTTCTAGAATGGCGCGGCATTTCCCGTACTTCTGAATCTCCGCGAGGCACCATGACCATCAGCACCATTGACGTTGAAGAAGAAATGTCATGGCGCATCCAGCACGATGGCTTGCGCGCATTGCATTCGGCCAGCCAGAGCGCAGAAGCTGCGGGGCTTGCGGACA
>JAFRYL010000035.1 GCA_017437605.1 Ottowia sp.
CTGGCGGTTTCCACAAAGTCGGCTTTGAAGGCGGCCAGATGCCGCTGCAGCGTCGCCTGCCCAAACGCGGCTTCAAATCGGCTGCGCTGAAATACAACGCGGAAATCACCCTGTCTGACCTCGAGCGCCTGGGCGCTGACGAGGTTGATGTGCTGGCGCTGAAACAGGCTGGTCTGGTGCGCGCGCTTGTGCGCGTCGTCAAGGTCATCCGTTCTGGCGAGCTGAAACGTGTCGTGAAGCTGACTGGCATCGGCGCCACAAAGGGCGCCAAGGAAGCGATTGAAGCCGCTGGCGGCTCGCTGGCCTGATGCGTCTGTTCGCGTTTTTTCCGAGGTAAGCAGAAGTGGCCACCAATCAGATTGCAAAAACCGGCAAGTACGGCGACCTGCGTCGCCGGCTGGTGTTTTTGCTGCTGGCGCTTGTGGTTTACCGTATTGGCGCCCACATTCCCGTGCCGGGCATCAATCCGGAGCAGTTGCGGCAGTTGTTCCAGACGCAGCAGGGCGGCATCCTCAATCTTTTCAACATGTTCTCGGGCGGTGCGCTGTCGCGCTTCACCGTGTTTGCACTCGGCATCATGCCGTATATTTCGGCGTCCATCATCATGCAGTTGATGACGTATGTGGTGCCGACGTTTGAACAATTGAAAAAAGAGGGTGAAGGCGGCCGGCGCAAAATCACGCAATACACGCGCTATGGCACGCTGGCTCTGGCGGCGTTCCAGTCGTTCGGCATTGCCGTGGCGCTGGAAGGCACGCAAGGCCTGGTCATCAGTCCGGGCTGGGGCTTCCGAGTGACGACGGTGGTCAGCCTGACAGCCGGCTCACTCTTCCTAATGTGGCTGGGCGAGCAGATTACCGAGCGCGGCCTTGGCAACGGTATTTCCATCATCATCTTTGCCGGTATTGCCTCGGGCTTGCCGAACGCGATTGGTGGGCTGCTTGAACTGGTGCGCACGGGTGCCATGAGCATCATTGTTGCCCTGTTTATCGTGGTGCTGGTGTGCTTGGTGACCTATTTCGTTGTCTTTGTCGAACGCGGGCAGCGCAAGATACTGGTCAACTATGCCAAGCGGCAGGTCGGCAACCGTCTGTATGGTGGCACGGCTTCGCACCTGCCGCTCAAGCTCAACATGTCCGGCGTGATTCCACCCATTTTTGCCTCGTCCATCATCCTGCTGCCAGCGACGATAGTGGGCTGGTTCGGCACGGGCGACTCGGTGGGTTGGCTGCGCGATATTGCCGCTGCGGTTTCGCCCGGGCAGCCCATCTACACGATGATGTACGCTGCAGCCATCATCTTCTTCTGCTTTTTCTACACCGCATTGGTGTTCAACAGCAGGGAAACGGCGGACAATCTGAAAAAGAGCGGCGCTTTTGTTCCCGGAATCCGTCCGGGCGAGAACACGGCCAAGTACATCGACAAGATTCTGATGAGGCTGACCTTGGCGGGCGCCATCTACATCACGGCAGTGTGTTTGCTGCCTGAGTTCCTGATTCTGCGCTACAATGTTCCGTTCTATTTCGGCGGCACATCGTTGCTGATTCTTGTCGTCGTGACCATGGACTTTATGGCGCAGGTGCAAAACTACATGCTCAGCCAGCAGTACGAGTCGCTGCTGAAAAAAGCCAGCTTCAAAATGGTATTGCCAGGGTGAGGTGAAAGAACAAGCGCGGTGCGCGGCCAGTGGCTGGGCACTGCGGGAAAACGCAACAGGAGAACAGAATGAAAGTTTCCGCTTCGGTCAAGAAGCTCTGTCGCAACTGCAAAATCATCCGCCGCAAGGGGGTGGTGCGTGTTATCTGCTCTGACCCGCGCCACAAGCAGCGCCAGGGCTGATTGCATAGACATACGAGGACAAGAAAGTTATGGCACGTATTGCCGGCATCAACATTCCGCCGCACCAGCACACGGAAATTGGCCTGACGGCCATTTACGGCATTGGGCGTTCGCGCGCGCGCAAGATTTGCGAAGCGTGCGGCATCGCCTACGACAAGAAGGTAAAAGATCTGACCGATGCGGACCAGGAAAAAATCCGCGAACAGGTCGGCAAGTTCCTGATTGAAGGCGACTTGCGCCGCGAAACCACCATGAACATCAAGCGCCTGATGGATATTGGGTGCTACCGTGGTTTCCGCCACCGCCGTGGTCTGCCGGTTCGTGGCCAGCGCACGCGCACGAATGCGCGCACCCGCAAAGGGCCGCGCCGCGCGGCACAGGCACTGAAGAAATGAGTGAGGTTTTTTGAAGATGGCCAAAGTCAGCAACGCGGCGCAGCGTGTGCGCAAGAAAGTCCGCAAGAACATTGCGGACGGCATCGCGCATGTGCATGCATCTTTCAACAACACCATCATCACGATTACCGACCGCCAGGGCAATGCGCTCTCGTGGGCGTCGTCCGGCGGACAGGGCTTCAAAGGCTCGCGCAAATCCACGCCGTTTGCGGCGCAGGTGGCGTCGGAAGCGGCGGGGCGCGCTGCCATGGAGCAGGGCATCAAGAACCTGGATGTGGAAATCCGTGGCCCCGGCCCTGGTCGTGAATCGTCGGTGCGCGCGCTGGCTGCGCTTGGCATTCGCATTGCGTCCATCGCGGACGTGACGCCGATTCCGCACAACGGCTGCCGCCCGCAAAAGCGCCGCCGCGTTTGAGGCAGCGCACCCAAGTTCAACCCAAGTCCACCGCCATGCGCGCAGCGCGTGCGTGGCTCCCCCAGCAGCATGGCTGGGGCAGAACACATCAAAGGAAAGACAAGTGGCACGTTATATTGGTCCCAAAGTGAAGCTCTCCCGCCGGGAGGGTACCGACCTGTTTTTGAAGAGCGCGCGGCGCTCGCTTGCTGACAAGGCGAAAACCCGGTTTGAGTCCAAGCCCGGCCAGCACGGTCGCGCGGCCAACCAGCGCACATCCGACTATGGCGTGCAGTTGCGCGAAAAGCAGAAAGTCAAGCGCATGTACGGTGTGTTGGAAAAGCAGTTCCGCCGCTATTTTGCCGAGGCTGACCGTCGCCGTGGGAATACTGGCGCCAACCTGTTGACGCTGCTGGAATCGCGCTTGGACAACGTTGTCTACCGCATGGGTTTTGGTTCGACACGCGCCGAAGCGCGCCAACTGGTGTCGCACCGTGCCATTACGGTCAACGGCAAGCCGGTGTATATCCCGTCGTATCTGGTGTCCGCTGGCGACGTTATCGCTGTGCGTGAAAAATCGAGAAACCAGGTGCGCGTGCAGGAAGCCCTGCAGCTTGCCGGGCAGGTTGGATTCCCGTCCTGGGTTGAAGTGGATGCGGCCAAGGCGCAAGGCGTGTTCAAGAAAGCGCCTGACCGCGATGAATTTGGCGCCGATATCAACGAATCGCTGATTGTCGAGTTGTATTCGCGCTAATTCTCAGATTGGCGGTTTCGCTTCGTTTGCTGACCGACCCCCCAGCCGCAGCTGGCGGGTCGGTATTTTGCCCTATTTGCCGGCGCAATTGGCCGGGAACATTGTGAGGAAGCCCATCACATGCAAACCCAACTGCTTAAGCCCAAAACAATCCACGTCGAACCTCTGGGTGATAACCGCGCCAAAGTGACGCTTGAGCCATTTGAGCGCGGCTTTGGGCACACGCTCGGTAACGCGTTGCGCCGCGTGCTGCTGTCCTCCATGATTGGCTACGCCCCCACCGAGGTGACGATAGCCGGCGTGTTGCACGAGTTCAACAGCATTGACGGCGTGCAGGAAGATGTGGTCAATGTGCTGCTGAACCTGAAAGACGTGGTGTTCAAGCTGCACGACCGCGATGAAGTCGTGCTCACCCTGCTCAAGGAAGGGGAAGGTGCGGTTACGGCGGCTGACATCCAGTTGCCGCACGACGTGGAAATCGTCAATCCTGACCACGTCATTGCCAACCTGTCGCAGGGCGGCAGGCTGGACATGAGCATCAAGGTTGAGCGTGGGCGCGGCTACGTGCCCGGCACTGTGCGCCGCTATGGTGACGAACCGACCAAGACGATTGGACGCCTGGTGCTGGACGCCTCGTTCTCGCCCGTGCGCCGCGTCAGCTATGCCGTGGAAAACGCCCGCGTCGAGCAGCGCACCGACCTCGACAAACTGGTCATGGAAATTGAGACCAACGGCGTCATCTCTGCCGAAGACGCCGTTCGCGCCTCGGCGAAGATACTGGTCGAGCAATTGGCTGTGTTTGCCCAGTTGGAAGGCGGCGATATTGGCTTTGACCACGCTTCCCAGCGCGGCGGCATGGGCAGCTTCGACCCGGTGCTGCTGCGCCCGGTTGATGAGCTGGAACTGACCGTGCGCTCGGCCAACTGCCTCAAGGCGGAAAACATCTACTACATCGGTGACTTGATTCAGCGCACCGAAAACGAGCTGCTGAAGACGCCCAACCTTGGGCGCAAATCACTCAATGAAATCAAGGAAGTACTTGCCTCCCGTGGCCTGACGCTGGGCATGAAGCTGGAAAACTGGCCGCCCATTGGCTTGGACAAGCGCTGAACTGTTGTCGGGCATCCGCAGTCCTCAGGCGGCGGGTGCAGTGCAGGGGGCGTACCTGGTACGGCGCCCCTCATTGAAGAAAGAAAGGAGAAGCACTGTTATGCGACATGGACATGGCCTTCGCAAACTCAACCGCACCAGCGCGCATCGTCAGGCGATGCTGCGCAACATGGCGACTTCGCTCATCGAGCACGAACTCATCCGCACCACGCTGCCCAAAGCCAAGGAGCTGCGCCGCGTCATTGAACCGCTGATTACCCTTGCCAAGGAAGACAGCGTGGCGCACCGCCGCCTCGCCTACAGCCGTCTGGCTGGGCGCCAGCCGCGCCGCGATGAAACGGGCAAGAAAATCGCCCCCTCGCGCGCGCACCAAGCTGTCATCAAGCTCTTCACCGAGCTGGGGCCGCGCTTCAAGGAGCGTCCGGGCGGCTACACCCGCATTCTCAAAATGGGCTTTCGCGTTGGCGACGCCGCGCCCATGGCGCTTGTTGAGCTGCTTGACCGCCCCGAAGCCGAGGTGCCCGCGCAGCAGGACGCTGCTGCAGCCGAGTAAGTGCTACAATTTCCGCCGCGCGATAGAGCAGCCTGGTAGCTCGTCAGCCTCATAAGCTGAAGGTCGGAGGTTCAAATCCTTCTCGCGCAACCAACACCCACAAAAAAGCGGCCCGCTTCAAGCGGGTCGCTTTTTTTTTTGCGCAGCGCGAGGCGAGCCCGCCCCCA
>JAFRYL010000036.1 GCA_017437605.1 Ottowia sp.
CAATCACAGTCTTTTGCTCCCAAGGCATGTCAGCAACTCCTTGCAGTGAATGGATGACTGCTGCCTTCATACCTCGTCTACGCCCAAAAAACTGTCACCTATGTCCCGTCATACCTGTTACCCATGTTATGGCACTGCACACCAACCGCGCCCCTACAGGGGGGCATTTTTTACGTCAATGGCGGTTGAACAGAGCCGTAGCCATGCGCTGCATTGCGGCAGTGCCGCGACTTGGGCACAATGGCAGCGCACGAGTACAGGAGCCAGAGCTATGAGCACCATCACGCTTCCCCTTGACGACGCACTCGAGCAGTCCTACGCGGCGCTCGCAGAGCAGGCCGGTGTGGATTTGCATGCGCTGCTGGCGTCGCTTATCGCCGATGCGTCAGCAGTGCGCCAGACGCTTGGCAGGCTGGTGAAGGGCGGCGGTGCAAACCAAAACAGCGTGGAAGCATCGCTGGCCGAAATAGAACGCGAAATGCAGGAGCGGGAGCAGGCGTTTGCCCGTGGCGAAAACGTCCCGCAGCTTGCTCCCCTGTCGTGCGCCCAAAAAGGCTTTGATGCGGGGGAGTTCCGGCGCATCTGGCAGGAGGTCAGCGACAGCGCAAAAGCCAGCGGCGCCTCCGAAATGACGCTGGATGAAATCAATGCGGAAATTGCTGCTGCGCGCCGTGAAATGCGGGAGCATGCCTAATGCTGCGCAGGCAGCCGGTCTTTGTTGTGCAGGACACCAATGTTTTGGTGTCCGCGCTGCTCAAGGCGGACTCCGTGCCCGGGCGCATCGTGGAGGCGTCGTGCGACGGGCGCGTGGTGCCGGTTGTCAGCCACGATATTTGGCGCGAGTACACCTATGTGCTTGCGCGCGCAAAGTTTGGCTTTGGCGACAAGGCGCGCTTGCTGATGGAGCGGCTGGCGCGCGTGGTGGTGCACTGCAGCCCGCTGAGTGACAGCAGCGCATTGGCGCTGGTACGCGACCCGAAAGATGCCCCGTTTTATGCGGCGTTTGCGTCAGTGCGCGCTGCGGGCAACAGCGCCTACCTCGTTACCGGCAACCTGAAGCATTTTCCGCCTGATGATTTTGTCGTTAGCCCGCGTGCGCTGCTGGATATTCTTGGTGCGGCAGTATAAGTGTGCCGCCGGTGAAAGAAGCCGGCAATGCGGAGATTGATAACTTGGTATCAGAAGAAAAGGCGCGTTTACACCAACTCCCCGCGCAGTGAATGGGGCAGGGCGGCAGTAATCGTTACGTCCACCATCTGACCGATGAGGTGGGCGCCGTCTGCGCCACCATCAAAGTTGACGATGCGGTTGCAGAAGGTGCGCCCCATGAGTTCGCCCGCGCCGCGCCGCGCGGCGCCTTCCACGAGGATGCGCTGCACCGTGCCCACGCGGCTGGCGCTGATGGCGTCCACATGGGTTTGCAGCGCGGCTTGCAGCGCCTGCAGGCGCGCGAGTTTGACGGCGTGCGGTGCGTCGTCGGGCAGGTCGGCGGCAGGGGTGCCGGGGCGCGGGCTGTAAATGAAGCTGAAGGAGGCGTCAAAACCTATCGCCTCCACCAGCCGCATGAGTTGTTCAAAATCCTGTTCTGTTTCCCCGGGAAAACCGACAATGAAGTCGCTGGAGATGGAAATATCCGGGCGCGCGGCGCGCAGTTTGCGGATAATGCTTTTGTATTCCAGCGCGGTGTAGCCGCGTTTCATGGCGGCGAGAATGCGGTCGGAGCCGTGCTGCACAGGCAGGTGCACGTGGCTGGCGAGTTTGGGCACGCGCTCGTACGCGGCAATCAGTCGCGCCGTGAATTCGTTGGGGTGGCTGGTGGTGTAGCGCAGGCGCTCAATGCCGTCAATTTCCGCCGCATATTCCAGCAGCAGTGCCAAATCTGCGGTTTCGGCCGTATCGCCCATGGCGCCCTGATAGGCGTTGACGTTTTGTCCAAGAAAAGTGATTTCATGCACGCCTTGCGCGGCAAGTTCTGCCACTTCTGCGAGCACGTCGTCAAACGGACGGCTGAATTCTGGCCCGCGCGTATAGGGCACGACGCAGTAACTGCAGTATTTTGAGCAGCCTTCCATGATGGAAACAAAGGCGCTGCCGCCAGCAACCTGCGCGGGCGGCAGGCAGTCAAATTTTTCTATTTCCGGAAAGCTGATGTCCACCTGCGGCGTGCCGCTGCGCTCGCGCGCGGCGAGCATGTCGGGCAGGCGGTGCAGGGTTTGCGGGCCAAACACCACGTCCACAAAGGGCGCGCGGCGCACGATTTCCGGCCCTTCCTGACTGGCGACGCAGCCGCCCACGCCGATGCGCACGCCCTTGCGCTGCATTTTGACCATGCGTGCGCGGCCAAGTTCGGAAAATACTTTTTCCTGCGCTTTTTCGCGCACCGAGCAGGTGTTGAACAAAATCAGGTCGGCATCTTCAGGCGAGTTCACCACTTCGCAGCCTTCGGGGCTGGCGCGCAGTACGTCCAGCATTTTCTGCGAGTCGTAGTCGTTCATCTGGCAGCCGAAGGTTTTGAGAAAGACTTTGCGGGGCATGACGTGGAGCAGAAACAAAAAAGCCCGCCGGCAGGCGGGCGGTTATGTGCGGGCGGGTCAGTTCATGTACAGGCTTTTCATGTGCTGCAATATCTCTTGCTGGCGCTTGGCAGTGGCGGCGTCCACGGGCATGGCGCGCTTGGCTTCACTTTCCGAGAGCAGCCAGACGCGGCGGATGACGCCACTCTGGTCGCGCAGGTAGTTGACGGTAAAGGTTTTGCCTTCCAGCGAGCCGCGCGTTGGCATGCGGTTCCTCTCGTCGCGCACTTGCGCGCCGGGCGAGAGCCTTTCGCGCCGACCGTTGAGGGCGACCTCCTGTCCGCGCATGAAGGTCATTTGCCCGCGCACGGTGCCTTTGGGAAACAGGCGCTCTGCCAGCGCGGGCAGGGGCAGCAGCAGCGCAGCGGTGCAGCCAAGCAGGGAGCGGCGGGTGGTGTTCATGGGCGTTGTCCAGTCGTGCAAAGATGCAAAGCGTGCCATTGTAGGCGCGATGCTTCAATTGTCATAGGGGGAGGCAAAGCCCAGTGCAGCGAGCACGCGCACTTCCTGCGCCTGCATCGTCTCGGCTTCGTCATCGTCTTCGTGGTCCCAGCCCTGCGCGTGCAGCGCGCCATGTACCAGCAGATGCGCGTAGTGCGCCGCCAGCGGCTTGCCCTGCTCCTGTGCCTCGCGCGCAACGACGGGCGCGCACAGCGCCAGGTCAGCGGCCACATGCGGCGCGCCCGCGTAGGCGAAGGTGAGCACGTTGGTGGCGTAGTCGCGCTGGCGGAACTCGCGGTTCAGGCGCTGGCCTTCCTCGGCATCCACGATGCGCACGGCAAAGGCGGCGCTTTGCGCATCTTCACCCAGCGCTGCGCGCAGCCAGCGCGCCACGCGGCGGCGCTCGAGCGCGGCGCGGTGCAGCGCCACATCGTCAAAGCGGGCGAAGTGCAGGCTCAAATCAAGCGGCGGAAGTGGTGTTTTCATAGAGTATTGTGTGGTTGCCGGCTTATAAAGCCGGCAATAATGTGTTTATATTGATAGTATGTGGCATTCACGCAGCATTTCTCCACTGCTCGCCGTCAATGCGCTGGCGCGCCATCTCGCAGTAGGCAGGCGACTGCTCTATCAGGATGAATTGCCGCCCGTGGCGGCGCGCGCACACGGCCGTGGTGCCGCTGCCGCCGAAGGGGTCGAGCACGACGGCGCCGGGGGCGCTTTGCAAAATGCGGTCAATCAGCGCCTCGGGGTAGGGCGCGGGGTGCGGGTTTTTCATTTCCTGCTTGATTTCCCACACGTCGGTGAATTTGTTGGCGCCGGGGGAAAGACGGAAGTTTTTCCCGCACAGCAGATAAATCTGTTCCGTGACGGGCAGAAAATAACCGGCGTTGAAATTGATGGCGCCGCTGCGCTTCCAGGTGATGATTTGCCGCAGCGGAAAGCCGGCGAGGATTTCGCGGCGGTCCTGCAGCAGGCCGGCCTGCACGCGGTTCTTGTTGTTGTAGAAAATGGCGCCGTCGGGTGTGAGCAGGCGCAGCATTTCAGCCACGCACGCGCGCTGCCAGGCGACGTAGTCGGCGTACGGCATGTTGTCGCCATATTGCCGGTAGCCGTCCTTGATGGCGGCGTTCACCCATTTGCCGCAGCGCGTGTTTTTTTTCAGGCCGTTGCCGGTGGAATTCAAAAGGTTGTAGGGCGGCGAAGTGATGACGAGATTCACCGAGCCGGCGGGCATGGCGCGCATCACTTCAAGGCAGTCGCCGCAGATGATGGCATTGTGGTGCTCTACACCGTCCAGCGTGCCGCTGAAATTGATGATGCGTGTGGGTGCGACGCTTTCTCGCACCAACAGCTCGGCTTGTATCTGTTTCATGTTCGCTATTTTATTTCCCGATACAAAAGCGCGCAAAGATTTCGCCCAGCAGCGCGTCGGCGTCCACTTCGCCGGTGATGCTGGCCAGCGCCCGGTGCGCGAGGCGCAGCTCTTCGGCCAGCAGTTCGGGTGCGGCAAGCTGCTGCTGCGCGGCGTCAAGGTGCGCGGCGCATTCGGAGAGCGCCTGCACATGGCGCTGGCGTGCGGTGAAGGTGTCGCCGCCACCAGCGCTCCAGCCAGCGAGCTGCAGCAGGCGTGCGCGCAGCGCGTCCAGCCCCTCGCCGTGCAGCGCGGAGATGGCGATGGCATCCGGCGCGGGCAGGGGGGCGCCCGGGGCAGCGTCGCGCTTGTTGGCGATGTGGACGATGGGCACGCGCGCGCCGGCATGTTGTGCGATGCGTTGCGCGAGCTGCGTGCCTTCTGCCGGGCGTGTGAGGTCATGCACGAGCAGCACGGCGTCGGCCTGCGCGATGTGCTGCCAGGCGCGCTCTATGCCGATGCGCTCCACTTCGTCGGCGCCCGCGTCGCGCAGGCCAGCGGTGTCCAGCACATGCAGCGGCACGCCTTCAATCTGTATGCTTTGCTGCACGGCGTCGCGCGTGGTGCCGGCAATGGGCGTGACGATGGCGAGTTCCGCGCCCGCCAGCGCATTGAGCAGGCTGCTCTTGCCCGCATTGGGCGCGCCCGCAATCACCACCTTTAGCCCGCCCTGCAAGAGCGCGCCAGTGCGCGTGCGGCGCTGCACTTCAGCGAGCGTGTGTGCGATGGCGGCAAGGCGCTCTTGCGCGGCGCTGATGTCGGCGGCATCCAGCTCTTCTTCGGGGAAGTCCAGCGTTGCTTCCACGAGGGCGCGCAGCTCCGTGAGCTGGTCGGCAAGCTGGTGCACATGCTGCGAGAGCGCCCCTTCCAGCGCACGGCTGGCCGAGCGCGCGGCGGCTTCGGTGCCGGCGTCTATCAAGTCCATCACGGCTTCGGCCTGCGCCAAATCCAGCTTGCCGTTCAGAAAGGCGCGCTCGGTGAACTCGCCCGGACGCGCCAGTCGCAGCCCGGGCAGGCGCGGCGTGCCGTCCACCACCTCGGCAGCCGCACGCAGGCAGCGCGCCAGCAGCAGCTGCAGCACCACGGGGCCGCCGTGCGCCTGTAGTTCCAGCACGTCTTCGCCCGTGTAGGAATGCGGCGCGGGAAAGGCGATGGCAAGACCTTGGTCGATCGTGCTGCCATCGGCATCGCGGAAGGCGCCAAACCTTGCCACACGCGGCGCCAGTGGACGCGCACAAATCGCTGGCGCCAGCGCCAGCGCACCCCGGCCCGACACGCGCACGATGCCCACCGCGCCGCGTCCGGGGGCGGTGGCGATGGCAACGATGGGGTCGGCGTCGGTTTCAGGCATGGTGTGGGTGGTGTGGAGCGGGCAGAAATGCCCATGATAGTGAAGCGGCGCGGGTGACGCTTTGGAAAAGGCATATACTCTGTGCAAATATATGTGTTTGCCGGCAGGTCTTGCCGGTGACTGTTTGATACCCCTTGAATATGTGTTTGTATTCGGTCAGCGACTTTGATTACACATTGCCCGCAGAACTGATTGCGCAGCATCCGCTGCCTGAGCGCAGCGCGGCGCGCCTGCTGGACGGCAGCGGGGCCGAGCCGCTGGACAGGCTGGTGCGCGACCTGCCCGGCCTGCTGCGCGCGGGCGACGTGCTGGTGTGCAACGACACGCGCGTGGTGCGTGCGCGGCTGTTTGGACAAAAAGCGAGCGGCGGGGTGCTGGAATTGCTGGTGGAGCGCGTGTTGCCCGATGGCAGCGTGGCGGCGCACATGCGCGCGAGCCGCAAGCCGCGTGCGGGCAGTGTGCTGGAGATGGAGGGCGGTTTCACGGCGCAGGTGCTGGGGCGCTGGCCGGACGCGGAGGGGGCGCTGTTTCACTTGCGTTTTTCGGGCGATGCCTATGAATTGATGCAGGCGCACGGGCATGTGCCGCTGCCGCCCTACATAGAGCGCGCTGATGAAGCCGATGACGCCGCGCGCTACCAGACGGTGTTTGCGCGCCATCCGGGGGCGGTGGCGGCGCCCACAGCTTCGCTGCATTTTGACGAGCCGCTGCTGGCGGCGATTGAGGCGCGCGGGGTGCAGCGCGCCTTCATCACGCTGCATGTGGGCGCGGGCACGTTCCAGCCCATCAAGGGCGAGCGCATTGAAGAACACGTCATGCACAGCGAACGCTACGAAGTGCCGCCGGAAACGCAGCAGGCGATTGCGCAGGCAAAAGAGCAGGGCGGGCGCATCGTGGCCGTGGGCACGACTTGCGTGCGCGCGCTGGAAAGCTGGGCGGCGAGCGGCGCGGCAAGCGGTGACACGGCGCTGTTCATCACGCCGGGCTACTCATTCCGCTGCGTGGACGCGCTGCTGACCAACTTCCACCTGCCGCGCAGCACGCTGCTCATGCTGGTGTCGGCGTTTGCGGGCATGGAGCGTGTGCGCGCGCTCTACGCGCACGCTGTACAGCAGCGCTACCGCTTCTTCAGCTATGGCGACGCCATGTGGCTCACGCGCGCGGCGCAGGGATAATCCGCGCCTTTTGACGTTTTCCCTTGTGATGAATCATGTTGCACTTTGAGGTGCTTGCGCGCGATGGCGCGGCGCGGCGCGGGGTGTTGACGCTGGCGCACGGCGCGGTGCAAACCCCCGCCTTCATGCCCGTGGGCACGCAGGCCACGGTCAAAGGCGTGCTGGCGCGCAGCCTGCTGGAAGCGGGCGCGGACATCATTCTTGGCAACACCTTTCACCTCTGGCTGCGCCCGGGGCTGGAAGTCATGCAGCAGATGGGCGGGCTGCACGCTTTTGAGCAGTGGCCGCGCCCCATCCTCACGGACAGCGGCGGCTTTCAGGTGTGGAGCCTGGGCGCGCTGCGCCGCATCAGCGAGGAAGGCGTGCGCTTTTCCAGCCCCATCAACGGCGACAAGCTCAATCTCACGCCCGAGGAAGCCGTGCACATCCAGACCGTGCTCGGCAGCGACATTCTCATGCAGCTTGACGAATGCACGCCCTACGCCACGGGCGAGCACCTCACCACAGAGGCCGAGGCACGCGCCAGCATGGAGCGCTCGCTGCGTTGGGCAGCGCGCTGCAAGGCGGAACACGCGCGGCTGGAAAACCCCAACGCCCTTTTTGGCATCGTGCAAGGCGGCATGTATGAAAAGCTGCGCGCGCACTCGGCGGCGGCCTTGGCGGAGCTGGACTTTCCCGGCTACGCCATCGGCGGCGTCAGCGTTGGCGAGCCGAAGGACGACATGCGCCGCATTACCGCCTTCACCGCGCCGCTGCTGCCCGAGCACAAGCCGCGCTACCTCATGGGCGTGGGCACGCCAGAGGATTTGGTGCACGGTGTGCAGCAGGGCATTGACATGTTTGACTGCGTCATGCCCACGCGCAACGCCAGAAACGGGCACCTGTTCACGCGTTACGGCGACCTGAAAATCCGCAACGCGCGCTACCGCGCCGACCCGCTCCCCATAGACGAAAGCTGCACCTGCCACGCCTGCGCGGGCGAAAGCGGCGTGCCGTGGTGCGAGAGCGGGCGCGGTGGCTATAGCCGCGCCTACCTGCACCATCTCGAGCGCAGCGGCGAAATGCTTTTTCCCATGCTCGCCAGCATTCACAACCTGCACTACTACCTGAACCTGATGCGCGAAATGCGCGCCGCGATTGAGGCCGGCACGCTGGCAGACTGGGCTGCGCGCTTTGCGGCGGACAGAAAACGAGGGGTATGAATTGGTCGCCGGCGACATAAGCCGGCAACCACATAGAAAATCTTGCAGTATCAGTGCTGCAACAACAAACTGGCCGCCAGCGCCACAAACACCAGGGCGGCGGCGCGGTTGAGCCAGCGTTGCACGCGCGCGGAGCCGGCGAGCCGCTCGCGCAGCGCGCCAGCCGCCAGCGCCACGATGGAAAACACGATGCCGGCGGCCAGTGCGAACTCCAGGCCGAGCACCACGATTTGCGCCGCCACCGGCCCGCGCCCGGGGCGTACAAACTGCGGCAGCAGGGCGAGGAAAAACAGCACCACTTTGGGGTTGGTCAGGTTCATCACGAGGCCGCGCAGCATCAGGCGCGGCCAGGGCACGCGCTGCGGCGCTTCATCGGCGCTTCCGGCGGTCAGCAGCGCCCCAGCGCGCCACGCGCCCCAGGCAAGGTAGAGCAGGTAGGCGGCGCCAGCCGCACGAAGCACCGTAAAGGCGGCAGGCGAGGCGGCAAACACGGCAGCCAGCCCCAGCGCGACAGCCAGCGTGTGCACCATCACGCCCGCCAGCAGGCCAGCCGCCACGGCCAGCCCGCTGCGCCGTCCTTCAGCTGCCGAGAGCGTGAGCACAAAGATGATGTCTGGCCCCGGCGCCAACGCCAGCAGCAGCGCAGCGGCGAAAAACTGCAGGGCGGTGGCGGCGTCTGGCATGGCGGGTATTAATTGGTCGCCGGCTTGATAAGCCGGCAACGGTATCTATTGCGTAAGAGTATGCGCCCTTGCCGGCAAAAAGCGGATGGTTTCCAGCGGTGCTTCTTCCCGCGCCGCACCCTGCGCCCAGAACTGCGCCACCGTGGTGCGCTGGCGCGCCTGTCCGTCGGTGACGAGGGCGCGCCAAAGCTCCGTGAACCACACGCGCAGGCCGATGCGCGAATACCAGCGCATCGCGGCGCGGCGCCGCGCGTCGGGCTGCACCAGCGTGCGCCAGATGGCGCGCGGGCGTGCCTGCATGATGGCTTCCATCGTTTTCACGCACAGCGTCACCGCCCACGGCGGCATGTGTTCGGGCGCGAGCACCTGGTGGCGGTAGTCCCACTTGCGCTGGTCGCGCTGGCAGATGGCGCGCTCCTGCACCTGTTTGTAGTAGGGCGTCCAGCGGTGCGGCGTGGCGTACATGAACTGAATCTGGTCGGGGTCGTAGCGCAGCAGGCTGCGCAGCGTGCGCCAGAAGTCGGCAAAGCGCTCGTCACCAAAGCCCACGCCAAGCGTCGCCATGGACAGGATGCCGTGCTGCCGCAAGAGCTGAATGGCGCGCGCGTCTTCGCGCGTGTCGCTGCCCTTCTGGATGCGCGCCAGCACCGCTTCGTCGTAGCTTTCCAGACCAAGCAGGAAGCGTTCAAAACCCGCCTGCCGGTAGAGGTGCAGGAAGGCCTCGTCGCGCACGATGTGTTCGGCGCGAATGGAGCCAACGAGCGCCAGCCCGTCCAGCCGCTCGGCGATAAGCGCCTCCAGAAACGCGCGCCACGCCGCCTGGTTTTCTGCCGGGCTTTCGTCGGCAAAGTTGATGACGCGCACGCCGTATTCGCGGTAGAGCATGGCGATTTCGGCGGCGGCCTTCTGCGGGTCGCGGCAGCGCCACTTGCGCCAGAAAAATCGCTGTCCGCAATAGGTGCAGGCATGCGTGCAGCCGCGCGAGAGCTGATACAGCGCCGCGCGCTGCCCGCCCCAGTAGGTGTAGCGGCGCTGCCCCATCAGTTCCCACGCGGTGCGGTGCGCGTCAAGATTGCAGATGATGGGCGCGGGCGCATTGCACACGGGCACACCGGCGCAGCGCCAGGCGATGCCGCGCACTGTGTCCAGCGGCGTGCCGCGCTCGAGCGCGTTGATGAGCTGCAGCGTCGTTTCCTCGCCCTCGCCGCGCACGATGGCGCCGCAGTGCGGCTGGCGGCGCAGAATCTCTTCCCAGTGATACGTGGGATACACGCCGCCAAAAATGATGTGCGCCGTGGGCAGCAGCGCGTGCACGCGGCGGCTCACCTCGTCCAGCACCGGCTGCGCCGACGATGAGCCGGAGTGCCCAAACAGCACCGCGTCCGGGCGCGCGGCGGCGACCTGCTCGGCAAGCTGCGCGGGCGGCGTGTTGTCAAAGTCGCCATCAAACAACTGCACATCGTGACCAGCGTCCAGCAGCGGCCCGCCAATCGCCAGCAGACCGAGCGGCGGCAAATGCTCGCCCGCCATGCGGGAGCCGATGGCAGGGTGCGCGACGTTGACGAGGGCGACTTTCATGGGTGGCGATGATAGGCGAAGTCGTGTTTTCCCGCACTTGCTCTAAGGGTATTAATGCGCCGCCCGCAACTTGCACCGGCGATGCAGTATGCTCTCTGGCAGTATTTGATTTTTGAAGGGAAAAACCATGAAACAATGGCTGATGTGTCTGGCGCTGGTGCTGGGCATGGTGCAGGCGCAGGCAAGCGAGGTGAACAGCATGAAAACCATGTATTTGGCGGGCGGCTGCTTTTGGGGCGTGCAGGGTTATTTTGACCGCGTGCGCGGCGTGAAGGAAACGCTGGTGGGCTATGCCAATGGCGCGAGCGCCGACACCGATTACAAGCGCATTCACGCCACCGGCCACGCCGAAACCCTGCGGCTGGTGTATGACGAAAATGTGGTGCACACGGGTGAAATCCTCGCGCGGTATTTCAGCATCATTGACCCGTTTTCCGTCAACCAGCAGGGCAATGACCGGGGCGTGCAATACCGCACCGGCATTTTCTGGGAAGATGAGGGCGTGGGCGCGGCTGTGCGCGCCTTCGTCGCGGACGAGCAGAAAAAGCACGACAAGCCTTTTGCCGTCATCGTCGAGCCACTGAAAAACTTTGTCCCCGCCGAAGACTATCACCAGAAATATCTGGACAAGAACCCGCGCGGTTATTGCCATGTGAATCTGGCCGCCGCCACGCAGCCCGTGCACACGGATGGGCGTTTTACCGTGCCGGACAAGGAAAAACTGAAAGCAACGCTGGACAAAACCGCCTACGCCGTGACGCAGGAAAAAGGCACCGAGCGCGCCTTTTCCAGCTCGCTGGACAAGCACTACAAAAAAGGCATTTATGTGGACGTGGTGACGAAAAAGCCGCTCTTTGCCAGCAGCGACAAGTTTGATTCCGGCAGCGGCTGGCCGAGCTTCACGCGCCCGATTACCACGGACGCCATCAGCTATGCCGAAGACCACAGCCACGGCATGAGCCGCACGGAAGTGAGCAGCACGCTCGGCGGCAGCCACCTTGGGCACGTCTTCACCGACGGCCCGCGCGACAAGGGCGGGCTGCGCTACTGCATCAACGGCGCGGCGCTTGAATTCATCCCGTTCGAGGAGATGGACGCGCGCGGCTATGGCGACTACAAGGTGTATGTGAAGTGAGGCGGGGCAGCAGCGCGTGAAATAATGCGCAGCTTTCATGCGTGCAGAGGAGAAACTCCATGAAACTCATCAAGCTGCTGCTCGCCGCGCTGGTTGCGGCGTTTGCGCTGTTGGCGTGCTCCGGCGGCAACTCGCCCGAGGGCGTCGCCACCGCCTTCACCACCGCCGTCTACAAAGGCGAAGCCGACAAGGCGCTGGCGCTCATCCACATCCCCGAGGGCACCCGCGCCACCGAAAAAGAAGCCGCCTTCGGCAAGATGCGCATGCTCATGGCCATGGCCAAGGAGCAGGCCGACAACAAGGGCGGGCTGACGCGCGTGGAAGTCATCTCCAGCGAAGTTGACAGCGCCAACCCCGACCGCGCGCGCGTCAAACTGCGCCTGCACTTCAAGAACGGGCAAAGCACGGACGACACCAAACTTGTCAAGGTCAAGGGCAAGTGGATGGTGGACATGTAGGGCGCGCCGCGCGCCTTGCCGCGCCGCTGGCGGCGCTTGCCCTGGCGGCATCCGCGCCGCTGCCCGCGCCGCCGCTGCTGGCTGCGCCCGCCAGCATGCAGGCGGGCGACAGGGTGTTTCGCAGCGGCACGGGCGGCGAAAGCGCCCTCATCCGCCAGTTGAGCGGCGGGCGCTATTCGCATGTGGGCATCGTGGTGCAAACCGCGCCGCGCGTGCTCATTGCGCACGCCGGCACGGACGAGGAACCGCGCCACCCCAACCAGGTACTGCTGGCAACGTGGGAGGCATTCGCCAGCCGCCGCTGGGCGCAGACCCTGGCCGTCGCGCGCCCGCGTTTTCTTGATGCTGCGCAGCGCGCCGCCAGCGCCCGCGCCGCCGCCGCGCGCGTGGGGCAGGCGTTTGAACTGCGCCCGGTGGACAACCCCGCCGCGCCGCTGCCGCTCTACTGCACCACACTGCTGCTGGAAGCCGTGCGCGCGCAGGCGCCCGCCTTCGCACCCGCATGGCAGCGGCTGGAGCTGCCCCTCATGCGCGGCGACTACCTCTTTCCGCACGCACTCGCGCAGCAGGACGTGCACTGGCTGCTGCAGGGCGAGTGACGCAAATCCATCAAAAGAAAGCCCCTCTCCCGCGCGTGCGCGCCAGCGCGCGCAGCTGGGAAAATGGGTGGAAATGGGCGTGGGAATGGTACAGTGGTCATTCTTTGCATGGGTATCAACCAATCGCCGGCAACATAAGCCGGCGATGAAGAGCTATTGAACGATGTATATGGGCTGCGGTGCCAGCCTCAGCGAATATCGCGCGGATTCTCTGCGCCGCCCATGACGGAAAGGATACGCACCACACGCCGCACTTCATCCACCTCAAACAGAATGCGCCGCCCCAGAACAGGCAGGCGGCGCACACCTTCGCCCCACTCGGGGGCAGGCGAATATCGCTGCGGCGACCATGCAAGCGCATCGCCCGCTTCATAGATGCGCTCCATCAGCGCCTCAGCTTCTTCCTGCGACGATTGCTCCGTCACATAGTCGCCGAACTCCCACACCCTTGCGCGCGCCCGCGCCGTCCACTCCACCGCGTAGGCAGTCATCACACAGCCTGCGCCTGTCTGTGACCGTACTTTTCACGCAGCCGCGCGCGCACATATTCGCGCACCTCCTGCGTCGTATAGCCCGGTCCGGCTTCCGCGCGCGCCGCTTCAACCTCGGCGCGCATCATGGCGTCATATTCCGCGCGCTGCTGCTGTTCTTCGGCAAGGCGGCGCAGCGTGTCGGCATCTTCGCCCGTGTAGCCCCCCATTGCTGGCAGCGCATCAGCAAGGCGGCGCAGCAGTCCGGCAACGGGGGCATCCAGTGCGGCAGCGGTCATCGGTCTCTCCTTCGCATGATTGCCGCAGTGTAGCGCCAGCGGGGGGCGAAGGAAAGAAAGAAAAGGCAACCCGAAGCTTGCCTTTTTGATGGGTATTGATTGGTCGCCGGTTTATAAAGCCGGCAAGCAAATCAATTATTGATGGGTATCCACCTTTTTGCCCTGTTTTAAAAACAATCCCCTCGCCCCCGCCGCACGCAGTGCGGACGGGGAGAGGGGCAGGGGTGAGGGGGAAAACGATGGGTATCAACACATCGCCGGCAACATAAGCCGGCAAGCATAGATATTTATGGCTGGTATGAACAAAAAAACGCCCGCGTGTGCGGGCGTTTGTGTGTTGGTGCGGTGCATGTGCGCGCCTTGCATCAGTGCCAGGCGTTCACGCTGTGCTGCTGCCGCAGCACAGCGCCCCCTCACCCTGCACCCTCTCCCCCTGTCCGGCTGCGCCGGCGGGGGCGAGGGGAAAACCTCTGGTTTCGGCGAAGCCAAGAAATGAAAAGGCAACCCGGAGGTTGCCTTTTTGATTGGTATTGATTGTTTGCCGGCGTAAGAAGCCGGCAACCCAATCAATTATTGACGGGTATCCGCCTTTTTGCCCTGTTTTTC
>JAFRYL010000001.1 GCA_017437605.1 Ottowia sp.
ACTGCGCCAGCCGCCGCCGCGCCCCACGCCGCCAGAGGCGTCGCCGCGCGTGGGAATGCCTTTCTTGCCACGGCCCGTCTGCTCGCCTGCCCAGCTCGACGAGAGCTTGGCGGCCTTGATTTCCTTCTGTCCGCCAGAGGAATGCGCCTTCTTGCCCTTGCCTTCTGCGCCGGACTTGGCGCCGGCGGCGGGTTTGGGCGCGCTTTCCGCAGCGGCGGCAGCAGCTTTTTTCGCATCGCCACGCTTGGCCACCAGCACCTTGCGCGGCGCATTCATCATGGCGCGAAGCTCCTCGGCCTCAGCCAGCGCCCTGCGGCGGCTGACTTCCAGCTCGCGTTCGCGCTCGGCGGCGGCGGCAGCATCTTCTTCAGGAGATGGCGCCGGTTGCGCTTCGCCCTGCTCGGCAACGGGCGGCTCGGCGGCGACTTTGCGCCGCGATTTTGCAGTATTTTTTTTCGCTGCCGCCGGCTTTTCTTGCCGGCTAGCAGCTATCAATTCAGATGCTTCTTCTGCCGCACCCGCTTCCTGCACCGCTGCCGGCGCAGGCGCGTCAGGCTCCACCGCTGCGGGCTGGGGCGCCGCTTCGGGCGCAGGTGCTGCGGCCTCAGCCACGGGCTGCTGCTCCGGCGCATCAGCGGCGCTGCGGCTCTGGCGGCGCGCTTCGGCCTCCTCCTGCTGGCGGCGCAGCAGTTCGCTCTGGCGGCGCTCTTCTTCTTCGCGACGCGCACGCTCGGCGTCATCAATCACCGGCGCCGCAGCAACGGGCGCCGCAGCCGCCGGCGCGACTGCCGCAGGCTTGACGAAGGTGCGTTTTTTGCGCCGCTCCACCTGAATGGTGCGCGCCTTGCCAGTGGCGTCGGTCTGCTTGATTTCGCTCGTGGTTTTCTGCGTGAGCGTGATTTTCTTGCGCGGCGCGGCGGCGCCCATATTGGCGTTCAAATAGTCGCGCAGCTTTTTCTTGTCATCATCGGTCAGAATGTCGCTGGCCGCTTTTTTGCCCACGCCCGCAGCATCAAGCTGCCGCAGCAGGGTTTCAACGGAACGCCGCAGTTCCTTGGCAAATTCGGCAACGGTGGTATTCATATCTGGTGTGCGCCTGAAAATCCCACGGTATCAATCATTCTCCTGCTGGTCGGTAAACCAGTGTTCGCGCGCCTTCATAATCAGGGCGCTGGCTTCGTCTTCCGGCTGGCCGGTGATTTCCTGCAATTCGTCCACGGCCAAATCAGCCAGGTCGTCAAGCGTTTGCACGCCTGCCTCTGCCAGACGCGCCAGCAATTCAGGCGTCAGCCCCTGCAGGTCACGCAAATCCTTGGCCACGGCGTCCACGCTTTCAGCGCGGGCGATTTCCTGCGTGAGCAGCGCGTCCTTGGCGCGCGCGCGCAACTCGTTGACCGTCTCCTCGTCAAAGCCCTCAATGTCCAGCATTTCCTGCAGGGGCACATAGGCCACTTCTTCCAGGCTGCTGAAGCCCTCGGCGATGAGGATGTTGGCGACTTCTTCGTCCACGTCCAGCTTGTCCATGAAAAGCTGGCGCAGCGCCTCGGCCTCGGCAGCCTGCTTTTGCGCGGACTCGTTGGCGTCCATGATGTTGAGCTTCCAGCCCGTCAGCTCGGACGCCAGGCGCACGTTCTGCCCGCCGCGCCCGATGGCAATCGCCAGGTTTTCCTCGTCCACGACCACGTCCATGGTGTGATGCTCCTCGTCCACAACGATGGAGGAAACCTCGGCAGGCGCGAGCGCGCCGATGACGAATTGCGCCGGGTCGTCGCTCCAGAGCACCACGTCCACATGCTCGCCCGCCAACTCGTTGGTCACGGCCGTGACGCGCGAGGCGCGCACACCCACGCAGGTGCCAATGGGGTCAATACGCTTGTCGTGACTGCACACGGCAATCTTGGCGCGGCTGCCCGGGTCACGCGCGCAGCTCTTGATTTCTATCAGCCCCTGCTCAACTTCCGGCACCTCTTGGCGGAACAGCTCCACCATGAACTCGGGCGCCGCACGCGAGAGCAGAATGGGCGCGCCGCGCAGCTCCAGATTCACTTCCATAATCATGGCGCGCAGGCGGTCGCCGTTGCGCCAGTTTTCCTTGGGAATCATCTCGCTGCGGCGCAGGCGCCCTTCCACGCGGCCACTTTCCACGATGATGTCGCCCTTGTCCATGC
>JAFRYL010000037.1 GCA_017437605.1 Ottowia sp.
GCCGCCCAACGTCACGGGCACGCTGCACATGGGGCACGCCTTCAACCAGACGGTGATGGACAGCCTCGCGCGCTACCACCGCATGCGCGGCTTCAACACGGCGTGGATTCCGGGCACCGACCACGCGGGCATTGCCACGCAGATTGTGGTGGAGCGCCAGTTGCAGGCCGCCGGCGAAAGCCGCCACAGCCTTGGGCGCGAAGCCTTTTTGCAGCGCGTGTGGCAGTGGCGCGAGGAATCCGGCGGCACCATCTGCACGCAGATGCGCCGCATGGGCGACACGGTGGACTGGAGCCGCGAGTTCTTCACCATGGACGCCGCGCGCTCGCGCGCCGTCACGGAAGCCTTTGTGCGCCTCTATGAACAGGGGCTGATTTATCGCGGCAAGCGCCTCGTGAACTGGGACCCCAAGCTCAAGACGGCTGTCAGCGACCTTGAAGTGGAAAGCGAGGAGGAAGACGGCCACCTCTGGCACATCGCCTACCCGCTTGCGGACGGCAGCGGCGCCATCACCGTGGCCACCACGCGCCCGGAAACCATGCTGGGCGACGTGGCGCTGATGGTGCACCCCGAGGACGAGCGTTACCGCAACCTCATTGGGCGCAACGTGCGCCTGCCGCTCGTGGGGCGCGAGCTGCCCGTGATTGCTGACGATTACGTGGACAAGGACTTCGGCACCGGCGCCGTCAAGGTCACGCCCGCGCACGATGCCAACGACTGGGCCGTCGGCCAGCGCCACAAGCTGCCCATGATTTCCGTGCTGGACGAGAGCGCCCGCATCAACGACAACGCGCCCGAAGCCTACCGGGGCATGGACCGTTTTGAGGCGCGCGCGGCCATAGTGCGCGACCTTGAAGCCTGCGGCGCGCTCGTCAAGGTGGAAAAGCACCGCCTCAAGGTGCCGCGCTGCGCGCGCACGGGCGAAATTGTGGAACCCATGCTCACCGACCAGTGGTTTGTCGCCACGACGAAAGTTGGCAAGGGCGAAGAAAAATCCATCGCGCAAAAAGCCATAGACGCTGTGGAAAGCGGCGCCGTGCGCTTTGTGCCCGCGCAGTGGGTCAACACCTACAACCAGTGGATGCACAACATTCAGGACTGGTGCATCAGCCGCCAGCTCTGGTGGGGGCACCAGATTCCGGCGTGGTATGCCGAGGATGGCCGCGTCTTCGTCGCGCGCAGCGAGGAGGAGGCGCAGCAGCAGGCCGCCGCCGCCGGCTGCACCGGCGAGCTGCGCCGCGATGAAGATGTGCTGGACACCTGGTTTTCCTCCGCGCTGCTGCCGTTTTCCAGCCTCGGCTGGCCGGAGGTGGAACCCGCCTCCGCCGCCGCCACGGACGACATGGCGCTGTATCTCCCCAGCAGCGTGCTCGTCACCGGCTACGACATCATCTTTTTCTGGGTGGCGCGCATGGTGATGATGAGCTGCCACTTCACCGGGCGCGTGCCCTTCCGCGATGTCTACATCCACGGCCTGGTGCTGGACGCCCACGGCGAAAAAATGAGCAAGAGCGAGGGCAACGTGCTCGACCCCGTGGACCTGATTGACGGCATCGCGCTCGAGCCGCTGCTCAAAAAACGCACCTTCGGCCTGCGCAAGCCCGAAAAAGCGCCGCTCGTGGAAAAGCGCACGCGCGAAGAATTCCCCGACGGCATCCCCGCGTATGGCGCTGACGCGCTGCGCTTCACCTTCGCGGCGATGGCGAGTCTTGGGCGCAGCATCAACTTCAACAGCCGCCGCTGCGAGGGCTACCGCAACTTCTGCAACAAGCTCTGGAACGCCGCGCGTTTCGTGCTCATGAACTGCGAAGGCTACGACTGCGGCGCCGAGGGCATTGACGGCGCCCTCAGCAGCGCCGACCGCTGGATTGCCAGCCGCCTGCAGCGCGCCATCGCGCAGGCGCACCAGGGCTTTGCCGACTACCGGCTCGACAACGTCGCCACCGCCATTTACGAATTCGTCTGGGACGAGTTCTGCGACTGGTATCTGGAAATCGCCAAGGTGCAGATTCAAACGGGCGATGCCGCCGAGCAGCGCGCCACGCGCCACACCCTGCTGCACACGCTGGAAGCCGTGCTGCGCCTCGCGCACCCCGTCATCCCGTTCGTGACCGAGGCGCTCTGGCAAGCCGTCGCGCCGCTTGCGCGCGCCGACTTTGCCGACGGCGCAAGCTGCGCCTGCGCGCCCTACCCCGCCCATGACGCCGCGCTGATAGACGAAGCAGCAGAAAGCCACGTCGCACATCTGAAGGCGCTCGTGGACGGCTGCCGCGCGCTGCGCGGCGAGCTGAAAGTCTCCCCCGCGCAGCGCCTGCCGCTCTACGTGCTGGGCGACGCCGACTTCATCACCGCGCACAGCGCCGTGCTGCGCGCGCTCGCGCGCCTGGACGCCGTGCAAACCTTCGCCGACGAAGCCGCATGGCTGGCCGCCGCGCAGACCGCCCCCACCACCGTCGTCGGCGCCGCGCGCCTGGCGCTCTACATGGCCGTTGACGTGGAAGCGGAAAAAGCGCGCCTTGCCAAGGAAGCCGAAGGGCTGGATATCGAAGAACTTGAACTGGAACCGATCGATTACGGTGCCGAGGAGGTTTTCGAGGAGGTAGAAGTGGACGAGGATGACAACGAGACCAAGAATGTCTGTATTTACGGATCATACGAGTCGTACGGCGCTCTGCAGAAATACATTGA
>JAFRYL010000038.1 GCA_017437605.1 Ottowia sp.
CCGGAGGGAACGGCGGCGCGCAGGCGCGCGGCTTCCAGCGCCATCATTTGCGGCGGCGTTTTGCCGCTCGTGCGCGGCTCGGCGCGCAGTGCCTTGACTGTCAGGCGCAGCGTGGGCGGGAAGCGCCGCGCGTAGTCCGCGCACGCCTCCTCCGCCCACGCGGGCAGGCGCTGGCCGATGGCGAGGATGTGAAGCTGCATGGCGCGGGTCTGGAGTTGATACCTGTTGATGTTTGCTTTGGTTGCCGGCTTTATAAGCCGGCGATGAAGTTATACCCATATAATAGGTTTATGTTGCAAACTATACTATAAACAAATATATCTGATTGCCGGCTTCATAAGCCGGCGATGGATCAATACCCTACCATCTTTGAGCATCACACGCCCGCTGCGCGGGCGCCCCCTCTCCCCCTGCTATCGCGGGGGCGAGGGGAAGTCATTTTTTCAAGCCTGCCCGTCGCAAAAGCGCGCACGGATGGCGGCTTCTATGCCGGCGGCGTCCAGCCCCTGCATGGCGCGGAGCGTCGCGGGGTCGCCCTGTTCGATGAATTTGTCGGGCAGGCCGAGTTGCAGCACGGGGCGGGTGATGTGCATGGCGTTCAGTGCCTCGCACACGGCGCTGCCAGCGCCGCCCATGATGGCGGCTTCTTCCAGGGTGACGAGGCACTCGTGCGCCTCGGCAATCTGGCGTAGCAGCTCAACATCGAGCGGTTTGACCCAGCGCATGTTGACGAGGGTGGCGTCAAGGTGTTGGGCGGCGGGCTGCGCGTCGTGCAGCAGGGTGCCGAAGGCGAGGATGGCGATGCGCTTGCCCTCGCGCCGCACTTCGCCACGCCCGTAGGGGAGCGCGTCCAGCGTGGGCAGGGGGAGTTCGCCCGCGCTGCTGCCACGCGGGTAGCGCACGATGACGGGGTGGTTTTGTTCCCACGCGGTGCTGAGGAGCTGGCGGCATTCGCGCGCGTCGGCGGGGCAGGCGATGCTGATGCCGGGGACGCAGCGCGCATACGCCACGTCGTAGTTGCCCGCATGCGTGGCGCCGTCGGCACCGACCAGCCCGGCGCGGTCCACGGCAAAGACGATGGGCAGCCCTTGCAGCGCCACGTCGTGAACGAGCTGGTCGTAGGCGCGCTGCATGAAGGTGGAGTAAATGGCAACGACGGGTTTCAGCCCTTCGCACGCCAGCCCTGCGGCAAAAGTGACGGCGTGCTGCTCGGCGATGCCCACGTCGTAGTAACGCTTGGGGAAACGTTTGTGGAACTCCACGAGGCCGGAGCCTTCGCGCATGGCGGGGGTGATGCCGACGAGCCGCTCGTCTTTTTCCGCCATGTCGCAGAGCCACTGGCCGAACACGTCTGTGAAGGTGGGCGCCTTGGGCGCGGCGGGCGTGATGGGAGCGGCGGCAGGTTCGCTTTTCTCAGGGGGCGTTTCCACTTCGTCGGGCGCGAGTTCGGAGTGTGTTTGCGTTTGCAGACGAAACGCGCCGGTGCCGTGGTAGCTGGTGGGGTCGTCTTCCGCCGGCGCGTAGCCCTTGCCCTTGCGCGTGACGATGTGCAAAAACTGCGGCCCGCTTTGCTGCGCCATGAGGCTGCGGATGTTTTCCAGCGTGGGGATGAGGGCGTCCAGGTCGTGCCCGTCGATGGGGCCGATGTAGTGGAAGCCGAAGTTTTCAAACAGCGTGCTGGGCGTGACCATGCCCTTGGCGCCTTGCCCGAGGCGGCGCGCAAGCTCGGCAAGCGGCGGGGGCACGTTTTCGCGCACGGCGACGCTCACGGATTTGGCGGCGGCGTAAAAGCGCCCGCTCATCAGTTGCGCAAGGTGGCGGTTGAGCGCGCCCACGGGCGGGCTGATGCTCATGTCGTTGTCGTTGAGCACGACGAGCAGGCGCGCATCGCGCTCCATGCCAGCGTTGTTGAGCGCCTCAAACGCCATACCGCCCGTCATGGCGCCATCACCGATGACGGCGATGCAGCGCCGCGCGCTGCCCTGCTGCCGCGCGGCCAGCGCCATGCCGAGCGCCGCCGAAATGCTGGTCGAAGAATGCCCGGTGCCGAAGGTGTCGTATTCGCTCTCGCCGCGCTTCGGAAAACCGGAAATGCCGTCCAACTGCCGCAGCCCGGCCATGCGCTCGCGCCTGCCGGTGAGGATTTTGTGCGCGTAGCTCTGGTGCCCCACGTCCCAGACGATGCGGTCTTCGGGCGTGTCAAACACGTAGTGCAGCGCCACGGCAATTTCCACCGCGCCAAGACTCGCGCTCAAATGCCCGCCCGTTTTGGCGACAGTGCGCAGCACGCATTGACGCACCTCGGCAGCCAGTTGCGGCAGCAGCGCACGGTCCAGGCGGCGCAGGTCAGCGGGGGAATTGATGCTTTCCAGCAGCGTGGGGTCACTCATCGTCTGTCCTTCTCAATGGTCGCGGTGCACCGTGGCGGCAGCCAGCGCCGCGAGCGCGCGCGTGTCCGGCAGGCCGCTTGCTGCCAGCGCCGCGAGCGCCTTGGCGTGCAGTTCATCAGCCAGCGCGCGCGCCGCGTCCAGCCCAAGCAGCGAAACGTAGGTGGGCTTGCCAGCGGCGGCGTCCTTGCCCGCCGTTTTGCCGAGCGCCGCGTCGCTGCCCGTCACGTCCAGCACGTCATCAATGACCTGAAATGCCAGCCCGATGGCGTCGCCATAGTCGCCAAGCGCCTCCAGCGCCTTCACTGAAACGCCCGCCGCGCACGCCGCCCCCATGAGCGGTGCCGCGCGCAGCAGCGCGCCCGTTTTCAGGCGGTGCATTTCGCGCAACTGCGGCTCGGTGAGCTGCACGCCCACGCTTGCCAAATCCACCGCCTGCCCGCCTGCCATGCCAAGCGCACCCGCGGCGCGCGCCAGCAGTGCCACAAGCCGCGCCTGCATCGCGCCGTCCATGCCTTGTTCTTCATCTGGCGTGAGCAGTTCAAACGCCAGCGTCTGCAGCGCATCGCCCGCCAACAGCGCCTGAGCCTCGCCGAACTTCACATGCACAGTGGGCTGCCCACGGCGCAGCACGTCGTTGTCCATGCACGGCATGTCGTCGTGCACCAGCGAATAGGCGTGGATGCACTCCAGCGCGCACGCCGCGCGCAATGCCGCACCTGCGTGCCCGCCCACGGCCTCGCACGCGGCCAACGCCAGCAGCGCGCGCAGCCGCTTGCCGCCGCCCAGTACGGCGTAGCGCATGGCTTCGCCTAGCCCGCCGGGGGCATGCGGCGGCGTCCAGTCGGAGAGCGCCTGCTCCACACGCGCGCGCTGCGCCTGCTGCCATGCGGGAAAGTCAAAGGCGGCGCTCATGGCTGCTGCTCCTGCGGTGCGGCGCCCTCGTCCAGCACCTGCACCTGCTGCTGCACCGCCTGCAGCCGGTCACGGCAATACGCCAGCAGCGCCGCGCCGCGCTGGTATTCGCCCAGCAGCTCTTCCAGCGGCAACTGCCCCGCTTCAAGGCGCGCAACGAGCGCTTCGAGCTGCTGCACGGCGTCGGCGTAGCTGGCGGGGTTGGGAGGGGCGCTTTTGCGTGGCATGGGTTGGTCGTGGCAGCAGGAAAAGGCGGGGATTGTAGGAAGCACGCCCGCGCGCTGCAGCGGCAGCGCTGCAGGAAAGCGTGATTCAAGGGTATCCATTCATCGCCGCTACCACTTGCCGGCAAACAGGTACATTGCATTTGAGTATGCAGAAATCAAACGATACCAAGCGATATAACACCGCATCGCCGGCAAAACTTGCCGGCAAACATCTCATACCCTTGCAATAAGCCCACGCCCTGCGCGTGGCGCGCTCAGGAAGATGCGCCTGCGCCACGCCGCGCGCGATGCCGTTCTGATAGCGCGCGCGCCCTTCAACAGCGCCCCTGCGCCCGCTGCCTCGGTGCAAAAAAACCACCCTCCTGCGCGCTTTGTGCAACGCCTTGTTGCGCCTTTGCCCTCTTTCTTTCCATCAGCCGCAGGCACACGCGCCGCACGCAGTTACAGTACCGTTGTTTCCGCCGCAGCCGCACGCTGCCGAGCCAATCGCCGCGATGTCCAAGGTCAATACCAAAAGCCCCCTCATCCAGCGCAGCCAGTGCGAGGCCATGACGATGGCTTCGTCCATGATTGCGCGCAGCATTGAAGCTGCCGCGCCCGAGCTGGAGGAGCAGGAACGCATCGCGCGCTCCAACGCGCGCCGCCAACGGCTGGCCAAGGCACTGGCGGCGCTGCACCGGCACCGCAACTACCTCTGCAACAACTATTCGCTGTCCGTAGAGCGCGCCATCTACGAAGACCTGAGCAACAGCGAGCGCAACGCCGACGGCAACCCCAGCGCCCGCCCCGAACGCAAACCCGCCACCGGCGCGCCCGACTTCGGCTTCACCATCATGGAAGACGAAGACATGGCGCGCTTCGTGGAGTCCTCGCGCCTGCAGCAAACCGCCATGCCCATCGTGGAGGAAGTGCTCACGCAGCTTGACTCGCTCATGAGCTCCGCGCTTGGGCTGCCCGTGGTGCGCGCCGACCTCAACCCGCTGCGCCCCGACGTCATCTGCGGCGCGCTGATGGAGCTCATCGACAGCGTGGACGAGCCGTCTGAAATCCGCTCCACCTGGATACGCTACCTCTCCAAGCCCTTCTCCAACGAACTCAAACGCCTGTATGAGCACGTCCTCAAGCTCCTGCAGGGGCAGGGCGTGGAAGCCGCGCGCTACCGCGTGCGGCTTGCCGTCGTCGGAGGCGGTGGTGGCGGCGGAGGCGGAGGCGGCGCTGCAGCCGCCGCTGCTGCTGAAGCTGCCGCCCTTGCTGCCGCCACGCAGCAAGCCGGTCTCACCGTGCCCGGCTCGTTGCCGCCCGGCGGCATGCCGCCGGGTGCCGTTCCCATGATGCCGCCCGGTGCCGTGCCCATACCGCCCGGCGCCATCCCCATGCTCGCCATGCCCGACCTGGCGCAACTCCAGGCGCCGGCAGCGCAGGCGATGATGCAGGACTTCCTCTACCAGCGGCAGTGGGTGAACGAGCACGACCAGGTGCTCGCCGCCGAGTACTACGCCGCCGTGCAGGAGCAGATGGCGCAGGCCATGCAGGAAGCCGAGGCCGTGCAGTGGAGCGACAGCTCCTACAGGCTGCAGCGCAGCCTCGAGCAGGCCATGAGCGTCGTCGAGCGCCCCACGCATGTGCTGCACGCGGGCATGGCGCTGCAGCCGCAGCTCTGGGGCGCAATGGCGATGCCCGCCGAACGCATGCGCACCCTCATGGAACTCAAGGGCAAAGCGCAAAAACTCAGCCAGGCACTCGGCCTGAGCGCCGTGCGCATGCTCATTGACCAGGTCGCCGGCGACGAGCGCGTGCTGCCTCCCGTGCGCGAAGCCTTCATCGCCATGGAGCCGGCGCTGCTGCGCATGGCCATGACCGACCCGCGCTTTTTCGGCGACGAGGCACACCCGGCACGCCGCCTGATTGAAGACATCGCGCAGCGCAGCTTCAAATACAACGACATCTACAGCGAAGAGTTCGAGCGCTTCATGGCGCCCGTGCGCGACGCCGTTATCCAGCTCGACGAAACAGACCCCATCTCCGAGCAGGCTTTCAACGAGCACCTGCAGGCGCTGCAGATGCGCTGGGAAGCCGAAGACAGCCAAGAGAAGCAGGTCGGCGACGAAGGGCTGGACTACATCCGCTTCGCGCAGGAACGGCAAGACCTGGCCGACAAAATCGCCTCCGAGCTGGCGCTGCGCTCCGACATCCTGGACGCCCCCGCCATCGTCGTGGACTTCCTCTACAAGGACTGGTCGCTCGTCATCGCCCACGCGCACCTCACCGACAAGCGCGGGCAGTTTGACCCCGGTGGCTATCTGGCCGCCGTCACCGACCTGCTCTGGAGCGTCGATGTTGACGCCGTGCTCAAGGCGCCCGCGCGCCTGTTTGAGATTGCCCCGCAACTCATCAAGACGCTGCGCGAAGGGCTGAACATGCTCGGCAAGGCGCCCGAAGAGACTGAAGCCTTCTTCGCCGAACTCTTGCGCTACCACGCGCCCATACTCAAGCTGCGCCGCGCTGCTGCGGCCGCCGCTGACAGCGGCAACGGCGGGCTGTCCAGCTCGCAAATCGCCGAGCTGCTGCCCACACGCGACGAAACCCCGCCCGCCGAGCGCCCGCAGCCGCGCAAAGCCGACCAGCCTTGGATGCGGCGTGACGAACTCGCCGCCGCCGGCTTTGACGAAGCCGACATACAGGCGCGCGGCGAAGCCGCGCTTGCCGCCGCCGCCACGGCTTCGCCAGAGCCAGCCGCGCCGCCTCAGGACGCCGACTTCACCCCCACCGAAGTCATGGAAAAGAGCGACCTGCCCGATGGCGGCGCCGAGCAGGAAAAACTCCGCGCCGACAAACAGCAGGCCGAAGCCGAACAGGCCGCGCAGAGCGACGTGCAGGAAGGCGCAGCGGAAGCCGCGCAGGAAGAAGCCGCACCGCCGCCGCCCGCGCCGCCGCGTGCAGAACAAACCGCCGCAGAAGACCCCGAAGCCGCCGAAGCGCGCCTGAAACTCGAGCGCCTGCGCGCCGGCGACTGGGTGGACCTCAACGTCAAGGGCAAATGGCGCCGCGCGCGCCTGAACTGGTGCAGCGACAACGGCGCCCTGTTCATGTTCATCAGCCACGGCGGGCGCCCGCACTCCATGACGCGGCGCACCTGCGAAAAACTCTTCCGCGAACACCAGATACGCATCGTGGAAGCGGGCGAAGTGGTGGAAGAAGCCGTGCGCAAAATCTCCAAACGCAGCAAAGCTGCTGCCGCGCTGGACTCCTGAACCGCAACAGGCGCACCGCCGCAGCCGTCCAGCAAGCCACAAAAGCCATAAACAACATGGGTATAATTTCGCCGCCGGCTTCTTTTGCCGGCAAACAAACATCAGTCACAACAGTATCCTGACTTTCTGTCATGCACCGCCGCCGTTTCCTCGCCCTGTCCGCCATGTCTGCCCTGCCCGTCACGCCCGCGCTTGCCCTCCCAGAACCAAGCGCCGCAACCGCAGACACAGCAGCAGCGCAGCACCAAGTCACCCTCCTTTTCGCCGGCGACCTCATGCAGCACGACGGGCAAATCAAAGCCGCCCGCACCGCAGACGGCGGCTACGACTACAGCGACGTTTTTGCGCGCGTTGCCCCGGAAATAAAACGCCACGACATTGCCGTGGCAAACCTTGAAGTCACCCTCGCTGGCCCACCCTACAAGGGCTACCCCAATTTCTCGGCGCCCGACGAATACATGCATGCCGCCGTGGACGCCGGCTTCAATGTGCTGCTGACCGCCAACAACCATTGCTGCGATACGCGCGGAAAAGGACTGCGGCGCACCATTGAGCAAATGGACGCACGCCGCGTGCAGCATCTGGGCACCTACCTCAACCTTGAGGAGCGCCAGCGCAAATACCCGCTCATCATTGAATGCAACAATATCCGCATCGCCCTGCTCAATTTCACCTACGGCACCAACGGCATGCCCATTCCAGCGCCTTTTGTGGTCAACCTGGAAGACAGCCGGCAAATCGCCAAAGACATTGCCGACGCGCAAGCCAGCGGCGCCGATGTCATCATCGCCTTTCCCCACTGGGGCATTGAATATGCCCTGCTGCCCAGCGCGGAACAGCGCAAACGCGCCCAATGGCTGCTTGAAAAAGGCGTGCATCACATCGTCGGCAGCCACCCGCACGTCGTGCAGCCATTTGAAGTCACCACAGACGAAAATGGCGAGCCGCACCTCACCGTCTTTTCTCTTGGGAACTATGTTTCCAACATGACCAGGCCAAATACCGACGGCGGCGCCATGGTCACCATGACGCTC
>JAFRYL010000039.1 GCA_017437605.1 Ottowia sp.
CTCGGGCGAAGAAGTGGAAATGCGCCTCTCCACCCTGCCCACCGCGTTTGGCGAAAAGCTCGTCATGCGCATCTTTGACCCCGAAGCCGCCATCAAGAACCTCGCCGAACTCGGCTTTTCTCCGCACGACGCGCGCCGCTGGGAAGACCTCGTGCAGCGCCCCAACGGCATCATCCTCGTTACCGGGCCGACCGGCTCCGGCAAAACCACCACGCTCTATTCCACCCTGCGGCGCGTCGCCACCGAGGAAGTCAACGTCAGCACCATTGAAGACCCAATCGAAAACATTGACCCGCACCTCAACCAGACGCAGGTGCAGCCGCAACTCGATTTCAGCTTCGCCGAAGGCGTGCGCGCCCTCATGCGCCAGGACCCCGACATCATCATGATTGGCGAAATCCGCGACCTGGAAACCGCAGAAATGGCGGTGCAGGCGGCGCTCACCGGCCACCTCGTCTTCAGCACCCTGCACACCAATGACGCTACCGGGGCGTTTACCCGCCTGATGGAACTGGGCGTGCCGCCCTACCTGCTCAGCGCCACCATCCTCGGCGTGCTCGCGCAGCGCCTCGTGCGGCTGCTCTGCCCGCACTGCAAAAAGCCGGGCGAAAGCGCCGCCAGCGCGCAACTGGCCGATGCCATCCGCCCCTGGAAACTGCCGGAAAACAGCTACCGTCCCTTCCACCCCGTCGGCTGCCAGCAGTGCCGCAATACTGGCTTCAAGGGGCGGCTGGGCATCTACGAGCTGCTCACCGCCACGGAGGCCTTCCGCGCCCTCGTGCACGACAAGGCAGACCTCGCCACCCTGCGCCGCCAGGCGATTGCCGACGGTATGCGCCCCCTGCGGCTCTCCGGCGCACTGCGCGCCGCCGAAGGCGTCACCACGCTGGAAGAAGTCATCGCCGCCACGCCGCCGTTGAGCTGAAAAAGCGCATACTAGCAAGAATAATGCTTGTTTGCCGGCTTTATAAGCCGGCGGTCAATAGATACCCTATTGAGATGAGCGATAAAAAAGCCGCCCAGCTTGTTGGCTGAGCGGCTCTTCGTGTCCTATGGCGCGGCTGGCAGGATTCGAACCCACGACCCCTTGGTTCGTAGCCAAGTACTCTAATCCAACTGAGCTACAGCCGCGCGGAAAGCCAGCAACTATACCACATGTGCGGGCGGCGTCAATCCACCCACTGCACCCAGCCCATTTGCCAGGTCAGCAGCACGATGGCGCCGAAGGCGATGCGGTACCAAGCGAAGGGCACGAAGCTGTGGCTGGCGATGTAGCGCAGCAGCCAGCGCACGCACACCCAGGCGCTGATGAAGGCAAACACCAGCCCCACGGCAAAGAGCGGCGCGTCGGCCCAGGAGAGCAGGGCGCGCTCCTTGTAGAGCGAATACGCGCCCGCGCCAATCAGCGTGGGGATGGCGAGGAAAAAGGAAAAGTCTGTGGCCGCCTTGCGCGAGAGGCCAAGCAGCATGGCGCCGATGATGGTGGCGCCGGAGCGGCTGGTGCCGGGCACCATCGCCAGGCACTGCGCCAGCCCGACTTTGAGCGCGTCCCACGCCGTCATGTCGTCCACGCTGGCGACGCGCGCGGCGCTTTGCGGGCGCTTTTCTGCCCAGAAGATGATGAAGGCGCCGATGATGAAGCTGGTGGCGACGACGGGCGGCGTGAACAGATAGGCTTTGATGGCGGCGCCCGCCAGCAGCCCAAGCACGACGGCGGGCGCAAAGCCGATGAGCACGTTGGCGGTGAAGCGCTGCGCGGCTGGCTCACGCGCAAGGCCGACGAGTGTGGCGCGGATTTTTTGCCAGTAGACGAGGATGACGGCGAAGATGGCGCCGGTCTGAATCGCAATGTCAAACACCTTGGCCTTCTCGTCGCTCATCCCGAGCAGGCTGCCCGCCAGTATCAGGTGCCCGGTGGAGGAGATGGGCAGGAACTCGGTCAGCCCCTCCACCACGCCCATGATGGCGGCCTTCAGTAGCAGCAAGGTGTCCATGACAGCGCGCGTTGTGCAAAAAGCGGCGCATTGTAAAAAAGGCTTTCCTCCCCCTCGCGTGCCGCTTTGCGCCACTGACGGAGGGGGAGGGCAGGGCGGCGTGGACGCGTGGCACGTATGCGAAACGCTGCACGCGCGCTGCGCGCGCGCCCCCTCACCCTGCACCCTCTCCCCCCGTCCGCCGCTGCGCAGCGGCGGGGGCGAGGGGAGTTTTTCTATATACCTGTAATAAAAATATTTGGTTGCCGGCGACTTATGCCGGCAAATCACTGATACCCTTACATTTTCCCTGATTTTGAAGACAAAAAACTCCGGCTCGCCGCAGGGGGCAAGCCGGAGTGTTCAGCGTGGTGTGTGCGTTTCAGCGGTGTCTGTGCGGCGGGCGCCCGTGGTGGATAGGGCGCGCGCCCGGGTGCCTGGGTGGTGCCCAGTGGCGATGGTGGCGCGGGCGCGAGTGGTACGTGGCGCCGAAGTAGAACGGCGTCACCGGCCTGTAGTAGACGGGCGGGGGCGCGTAGTAAACCGGCGGAGGCGCGTAATACACCGGCGCGGGCGCGTAGTAGCCGGTGCTCCAGCCGTAGTTGCTGGCGCCGATGGCCACGCCCGGTGCGCCAATGCCCACCGACCAGATGACGCGCCCGGCGTGTGCAGGCGCTGCCGCCAGCGCGCCAGCGGCAATCAGGGCGGCGGCGGTGAAGGTGCGGAATGTGCTTGTCATGGCGTGAACTCCCGTGGGAAAAGCAGCGCGCGCGGCGCGCGCCTCTGCTCCTAACGCATCGGGGCGCGCTTCGGCGCACACGGCGGGGAAGGGCTGCCTACAATCGCGCGCCATGCCAGAAACCACCCCCACTCCGCGCGAGAGCGCCAGCGCCCCAGAGGACGCGAAAAGCAACAACTTCATCCGCCACATCGTTGAGGGCGACATGCAAAGCGGCGCCTACAGCGGGCGGCACTGGGGCGGCAGCCCCGGCGACGCGGCGCACCACGGACAGGGCGCGCCGGATGCGGCGCGCATCCGCACGCGCTTTCCGCCCGAGCCGAACGGCTACCTGCACATCGGCCACGCCAAGAGCATGTGGCTCAATTTCAGCTTGGCTGCCGAATATGGCGGCGTGTGCCACCTGCGCTTTGACGACACGAATCCGGAAAAGGAAGAGCAGGAATACATCGAGAGCATCCGCGAGGCGGTGCGCTGGATGGGGTTCAGCCACGCCTTTGCCGACAACCCCGCGCAGCCCGGCGCGGCGCAGCCACATGAATACTTTGCCAGCAATTATTTTGATTTCATGCACCGCGCGGCGGTGTATCTGATTGAGGCGGGGCTGGCGTATGTGGACGAGCAAACACCCGAGCAAATGCGCGAGAACAGGGGCGACTTCACCACGCCCGGCGTCAACAGCCCATACCGCGAGCGCAGCGTGGAAGAAAATCTGGAGCGGTTTGAGGAAATGCGCGCCGGCAAACACCCAGACGGCGCCATGGTGCTGCGCGCAAAAATTGACATGGCCTCGCCCAACATCAATATGCGCGACCCCGCCATCTACCGCATCCGTCACGCCACGCACCACAATACGGGCGATGCCTGGTGCATTTATCCCATGTATACCTTCGCGCATCCCATTGAGGACGCGCTGGAACATATCACACACAGCATTTGCACGCTGGAATTTGAAGACCAGCGCCCGTTTTACGACTGGCTGCTCGCGCGCTTGGCCGAAGGCGGCCTGATTGCCAGCCCGCCGCCGCATCAGTATGAGTTTGCGCGCCTGAACGTCAGCCACGTCATCACCAGCAAGCGCAAGCTGCGGCAACTGGTGGACGGCGGCCACGTTACCGGCTGGGACGACCCGCGCATGCCCACGCTCGCCGGTCTGCGGCGGCGCGGTTATACGCCGGCAAGCCTGAAACTTTTTGCCGAGCGCAGCGGCGTGACAAAATCCGGCGGCTGGACGCAATATGCCGCGCTGGACGCCGCACTGCGCGAAACGCTAGACCCAGAAGCGCCGCGCGCGATGGCCGTGCTGGAACCCATCAAACTCGTGCTGGAAAACTGGGAGGAAGTGTTTGGCAGCGAGGCCACGCAAACCTGCACCGCGCCCGTACACCCGCACCACCCGGAAATGGGCGAGCGGCATTTTGTATTGAGCCGCGAAATATGGGTAGAAAAAGCGGACTTTGAAGAAGTTCCGCCGAAAAAGTATTTTCGCCTCTTTCCGCCGCAACTGGCCGCAGACGGCAGCGTGGAAAAACCCGGCAACAAAGTGCGCCTGAAATATGGCTATATCATAGAATGCACGGGCGCGGACAAAGACGCGCAAGGCAATATCACGCAGGTGCGCGCGCGCGTGCTGCCGGACACGCGCTCGGGCACGCCCGGGGCGGAAGCCATCAAGGTCAAGGCCGCGATTAGCTGGGTCAGCGCCGTGGACGGCGTGCCCGCCGAGGTGCGCCTGTATGAGCAGCTTTTCACCGAGGAGCAGCCCGACGCTGGCGGGCGCGACTTCATGCAGGCGCTCAACCCGCAAAGCCTGCGCGTGGTGCAGGCCGTTGCCGAGCCGTCGCTCGCCGCCGCGCAGCCCGAGCAGCACTTCCAGTTCGAGCGCATCGGCTACTTCGTCGCCGACCGGCACGAGCACCGCGCGGGCGAAAAGCTCGTCTTCAACCGCATCACCGGCCTGCGAGATACCAAAGGAAAATGAGAGTCGCCCTCACCGTCGCACTGCTGGTGTGTTCCAACACCCTCATGGCGCTGGCCTGGTACGGGCATTTGCGCCTGGCGCAAAGCGCGCGCTTTGCCCATATGAGCCTGCCGCTCGTGATTTTGTTGAGCTGGGGCATCGCCTTTTTTGAATACTGCCTGGCGGTGCCCGCCAACCGCATCGGCTACGCTGGCACCGGCGGCCCCTTCAACCTCTGGCAGCTCAAAATCATTCAGGAAGTGCTGTCGCTCAGCGTCTTCACCGTGTTCACCATGCTCGTGTTCAAGGGCGAAGGGCTGCGCATGAACCACGCCATCGGCTTTGGCTTCATGGTGCTGGCGGTGTATTTCATTTTCAAGGAGTGAAAAATATACTCCTTGCGAGTTATCCATAGTCACCGGCTTATGTTGCCGGCGACCCCGTGATACCCATCCAACTCATCAATGCTGAAAACCACAGGAAGCGCGGGGAAATGCTGCACCGCAGCGTAATGCTGCGCTGCAGCGCAGAGGCGCAGCAGTGATTTACAGAAAAAAGTCAAAAAAACAGAAACTGACATGCACATTTCAGTGCGCACGTGTATCATTGAACGCCTCAGACATCACCACCGGAAGGAGCTTCTGACATGGGCATGAGTGACAAGGACGTATGGGTCAAGGCTGCGGGTGCAGCCATCGGGCGGCGGCGTTTCCTGGGGTCCACGGCAGCGCTGGCCACAGTGGGGCTGGCGGCATGCACTGAAAAGGCACCGCCGGCAACGGGCGGAGCAGCAAAACCGGCTCCCACGCCTTCTGCGCCGGCAGCCAAGGCGGGCGGCGAAGTTTCGGCAGCGCCCGAGTCGCGCGGCTTTGTGGGCGGTGCTGGCAGCACGGAAGTGCATCCCGGCCAGCTTGACGGCTACTATGGTTTCTGGAGCGGTGGGCACACGGGCGACGTGCGCGTTGTCGCCATTCCTTCAGGACGCGAGCTGCACCGCATCCCCGGCCTTTGCCCGGATGCGATGGTGGGCTGGGGGCAGACGAACGAGTCCAAGGCCATCATGGGCACCAACCCCGACGGCTCGTTGCGCTTCACCACGGGTGACACGCACCACGTCCACCTGTCATACAAGGACGGCATCTACGACGGCAAATACGCCTGGGTGAATGACAAGCTCAATGCGCGCCTCGTGCGTATGCGGCTGGACTACATGGTGACCGACAAAATCACCAAGCTGCCCAATGTGCAGGGTTTCCACGGCGTGTTTCCGGACAAGCGCGACCCTGTGAACCCCGCCATCAACTACACCACGCGCGTGTTCTGCGGGCAGGAGTTCCATGTGCCCATGCCCAACACAAGCGGCATTGCCGACGGTGCGCAGTACCACTGCCTGTTCACTTGCGTGGACGCCGAGAGCATGGAAGTCAAGTGGCAGGCACGCATTGACGGCAACTGCGACCTGGTGGCCACGTCGTTTGACGGCAAGCTGGCGGCGACCAACCAATACAACACCGAAAACGGCGTGCATTACCCCGACATGATGAGCGCCGAGGCCGACCGCTGCCTGTTCTTCAACGTGGCCCGCATTGAGCAGGCGGTGAAAGACGGCAAGTTCACCACCATCGGCACGTCCCAAGTGCCGGTGGTGGACTGCACGCTGGAAGCCAACAAGGACCCGGCCACGGCGCTCTGCGTGGGCGTGCCCGTGCCCAAGAACCCGCACGGCGTGAACGCCTCGCCCGACGGCAAATACTTCATCTGCTCGGGCAAGCTCTCGCCCACGTGCACCGTCATCGAGCTGCAGAAGGTGCTCGACTGGTTCGACGGCAAGCTCGACGACCCGGCCAAGGCCATCGTGGCCGAGCTGGAAGTGGGGCTTGGCCCGCTGCACACCACGTTTGACGGGCGCGGCAACGCCTTCACCACACTGTTCCTCGACAGCCAGGTGTGCAAGTGGAACATTGAGGCAGCCATCAAGAAGTACGCTGGCGACAAGAGCGTCAACCCCATCGTGGACAAGATTGACGTGATGTACCAGCCCGGCCATATCAACGCCTCGAACGCCGAAACCACGGCGCCAGACGGCACCTGGATGGGCGTGGGCAACAAGTTCTCCAAGGACCGCTTCCTGCCCGTCGGCCCGCTGCATCCGGAAAACGACCAGTTGCTCGACATCACGGGCGAGAGGATGGTGCTGGTGCACGACGTGCCGGTGCGCGGCGAGCCGCACGACTTCGTGATGTGCAAGCGCGACTGGATTAATCCCAAGCAGGTCTACGACATTGACGAACACCCCAACGCCACCAAAAGCACTGACGACGCCGGCGTGACACGCAATGGCCGCAAAGTCACCGTGAAAATGGTGTCGTACGCCCCGGCGTATGAACCCGCCGAATTTACCGTCAAGGTGGGCGATGAGGTCACGATTTACCTGACCAACATTGACAAGGTGGAAGACCTGACGCACGGCTTCGGCATTCCGGACTACAACATCCAGTTCCTGGTGAATCCGCAGGAAACCAAGTCCGTGACCTTTGTCGCCGACAAGCCGGGCGTGTATTGGTACTACTGCACCAACTTCTGCCATGCGCTGCATCTTGAAATGCGCGGACGCATGATTGTGGAAGCGTGACAAAACACTGAAAAAAACGCCGGAAGGCAGCCAGTGGCGCGCGCATGGGCTGGCGCGCGCCACCAGCTAGAAAAGCGGGGCTGAACCAACGGTTCA
>JAFRYL010000040.1 GCA_017437605.1 Ottowia sp.
CCGCCAGCCGCATCGCCAGCGGCAACCGGATGGCTGCCAGCAGCGCGCCCGCCACCGCCAGCACAGCCAGCGGCCACGGCGCAGCGGGCAGCGTGAAAGCAGCCTGCGGCCAGGCGGCGAGCCAGTCAAGCGTGGCGAGCAAGGGCGCAAGCAGGGCAGCCGCCACTTTCCAGAGCGGCGCGCACAGCAGCCCGGCCAGCGCCAGCGGCACCGCCAGCAGCGTGACCCAGGGAATCGCCACGATGTTTGCCGCCAGTGCCATCAGCGACGCCTGCCCGAACAGCAGCAGCGTGAGCGGCGCCAGCGCTAGGGTGAGCCGCGCCTGCGCGCCCAGCAGCCGCCGCGCGTAGCCCAGCGCTGCATGGCGCACGCTGGCGGCGGGCGCGTCGCGAAAACCTGCGGCCAGCAGCACACCCACGGCGGCAAAGCTGAGCCAGAAGCCCGGCTGCGTCAGCGCCCACGGGTCAAACGCCAGCACCGCTGCGCACGCCAGCAGCAGCGTCAGCGCCCACGGCAGGCGCAGCCCGCAAAAGTGCGGCAGCAGCGCCGCCGCCAGCATCAGCAAGGTACGTTGCGCGGGCACGCCCCAGCCGCTCAATGCTGCATAGAGCGCTGCCGCAGCCAGCGCGCCCAGTCGCGCCGCCGTGGGCGCGCTCGCCCAGTCGCAGAGCGGCAGCCGCAGGCGCGCAGAAAAGCGCCAAAGCCGCTCCGTGAGCAGGTAGGCCAACCACGCCAGCAGCGTGATGTGCAGGCCGGAGACGACCATCAGATGCGCCGTGCCCGTGCGCCGGAACACGCCCCAGTCGGCGCGCGCCACAGCGCTTTGCTCGCCCAGCGCCAGCGCCGCCACGATGCCCGCCGCGCGCGCGTCGCCATCGGCCAAAGCCGCCTTGATGCGCCCGTACATGTGCTGGCGCAGACGCAGCAGCGGCACGCCAGCAGCGGCGTCCAGCAAGGCGGGCGGCGCAGCGTTCATGCGCACGCTGCCCGTCGCGGCAATGCCGCGCGCCCAGAGCCAAAGCTCCCAGTCAAAGCCGTGCGGGTTCAGTTGCCCGTGCGGGCGCTGCACGCGCGCCTCAAGGCGCCAACGCTCGCCCGCGCGCAACTGCGCAGGCCACGCCGCTTGCGCGGGTGTGCAAGGCTTTTGCGCCTCTGGCATCAGGCAATCCGGCGCGCGCCACGTCAGCAGCACGCGCGGTGGCATACCTGCGTGCTGCGCCTCCTCAACCTCAAACAAAAAGCGCCAGCCGCTCGCCGTGCGCTGCGGCAGCGCCGCTACCACGCCCGTGAGCGTGAGTGCCTGCCCGTCAAGCTGCGGCGCCAACTGCACGCGCTGCGCTGCGCGAAACCCTGTGCATGAAAACGCAGCCAGCGCCGCGCACAACAGCCACAGCGCGGGAAAACGCCAACGCCGCAGCACAAACAAAGCCGCCAACACCCCGACCAGCAGCAGCGCATACATCCACGCCGGCCACAACGCCGGCTGCAGCACTTGCGCGCCCGTGCCCGCCACCCAGCCGAGCAGCGCCGCGACGAGGCAGTGCGCTGCGGGAGAAGGGGTGGGTGAAGTGGCTGGCGAGTGCATGAGGCTGAAATTGGGGCGTTTTTTGTTTTTAGCTTGCCCCAAAATCACCTTTGCAGGCGCAACAACTCTTTGAGCGAGCAGTCACGATACCACAGACATGCACATAAGCCGTACAAGCACGAAGACGCCTGCCATTGCACATCTCTCATTGCTTCCAGAGCATAGGGATTTTGCCACGCCCAGTATGCCCAATATACGCCGTCAATTGACAGCCATGCGCCGAACAGACCCAATGGCAACCACGCCCGATGCCGCTTGAGTAGCGAGCGGGCAGTGATTGGTGAAAAAACATAGGTCGCAATGCCCATAATGAAACTAATCGGAATATCCCAGTCAATCGCAGGCATATAGATTGAACCCAGTATCAACAACCCGATGCCACAGGCAAGGGTAAAAAGTTTCCATGGGCGCAAATAGTCTTTGATGGATGCAATGGGCGGCATTATCAGTTTTCAATCCAGAAGCGGCGGCTATCGGCGATGGTGTCTGGTATCGCTGGTGCGGTGCAAGGGCGCTCGCCATCAACACTCTGCCAACGCCTTGGCAATGCGCGCTACGCCCTCGCGGATGGTGTCGGGCGAGGCGGTGGCGTAGGACAGGCGCGCGGTGGCGGTGTCGGGGTTGTCGCAGTAGAAGGGCGCGCCGGGCACGAAGGCGACGCCGTGCTCTATGGCGCGTTTGGAGAGTGCGCCGGCGTCCACGGGTGCGCCACCCGGGGCAAAGCGCACCCAGGTGAACAGGCCGCCTTGCGGGGCGGTGAAGCGGGCGGCGTCGCCGCAGTGCTGGCGCAGGGCGCCCTCCATTGCCGCAGCGCGGGCGGCGTAAGCAGGGCGGATTTTTTCCAGATGCGCGGGCAGTGCGCCGCTGGCAAGGTAGTGCGCGGCGGTGGCTTGCGCGAAGGCGCTGGTGTTGGCATCGGCAAACTGTTTGCACATTACGGCGCGCGCGAGCAGCTCGGCGGGCGCAACTATCCAGCCAAGGCGCAGGCCGGGGGAGAGCGTTTTGCTGAGCGAGCCGCAATAGGCGACGTAGTCACGACTGCCGGGCACCTGCGCGCTCAGCGCCAGCAGGCTGGGCGGGGGCGGGGCGTCAAAGTAGACGGCGCCGTAAGGGTCATCTTCCACGATGAGGGTGCGGGTGCGCGCGGCGATTTCCAGCACGCGCAGGCGGCGCTCGAGCGTGAGCGTGGCGCCGCTGGGGTTGCTGAAACTGGGAATGAGGTAGACGAGGCGCGGCTGGTGCTGCGCGATGAGCGCCTCGAGCGCGTCGGGCTGCACGCCGTCGGCATCAATGGGCACGCCGATGACGCGCGCGCCGTAGAGCCGGAAACACTGGATGGCGGACAGGAAGGTGGGCGCTTCCACGAAGGCGGTGCTGCCGGGTTCCAGCAGGATTTTGGCGAGCAGGTCAATGGCCTGCTGGCTGCCGGTGGTGACCATGAGTTGCGGCGGCTGCACCTCGGGCGCGCCCGGGGCGGCGCGCATGAGGCGGGCGAGTTCTTCGCGCAGCGGCGCGTAGCCTTCGCTCGCGCAGTATTGCAGCGCGGCGGCTGGCTCGTGCTCGAGCGCAGCGGCGGCGGCGCGCGCGACGCCCTCCACGTCAAACAGGGCGCTGTCAGGGAAGCCGCCAGCAAAGCTGATGATGCCGGGGCGACCGAGCACCTTGAACAGCTCGCGGATGGCGGAGGTTTCAACATGGTCAAGGCGCGTGGCGAAGGGGTAGGGCATGGTGGTGTGTGTGAAAAGCAAAAGTGCTGACTGTAACGCGCGCCGAAGTGGTGCATACTCATCATTTAGTGATGTGGTTGCCGGCTTGATAAGCCGGCGGAAAATTGATACCCATGTGATTTGTTCCGGTGTTATGGTGCTGGGCGGTTTCTTGTGCGTGCCGCCTTGTAGGGGCGCCCCTTGTGGGCGCCCGTGCGCCATGTCAACGGGAAGCTGGGCGACCACAAGGGTCGCCCCTACACGCTCAAATAGATTTTGAAAATATGGCGGAAAAAGCAGCCAAACACCTTTCAAAAGCAAAGCCCATGACGCTGCGCTTTGCCTTTTCGTCGCCCGCGCATGTGCTGGCGAGTTTTTTTGGCAGCGGCGTGATACGCCCCGCGCCCGGCACCTGGGGCACGCTGGCGGGGTGGCTGGTGTATGTGGCGCTGCATCCGTGGTGCGGCAGCGTGGTGCTGGGCGCGCTCACGGCAGCCACATTTTTTGTGGGCGCGTGGGCATGCCAGAAAACCGCCGACGATATTGGCGTGCACGACCACGGCTCCATCGTCATTGACGAAGTGTTTGCCATCTGGCTGGTTTTGCTGGCCGTGCCGCAAACGCTGCCGTGGCAGATTGCGGCGTTTTGCACCTTCCGATTTTTTGATATTGTGAAAATCTGGCCATCAAAATACTTTGACAGCCATCCGCGCTGGCGTAACGGCTGGGGCGTGATGCTGGACGATGCGGCTGCAGCCGTGCAGTCCATCATCGTGCTGCGGATTGCGCTTCTGGCGCTGACCTGACAAGCCATGCCCCCGTCCGCGCTGCGCG
>JAFRYL010000041.1 GCA_017437605.1 Ottowia sp.
ACGGCAAAGCGCCGCCAGCACGCGGCCTCCTGCGTGGAGAGCACGGTTTGCACCGTCTGGCGCTCGCGGGCGATGCGCTCGCGCTCGGCGGCAAGCCATGCGGGAAAGTCCTCATCAGACAAATCTTCAGGGCGCGGCAGCGCCTGTGCCTTGGCAGCGGCGGCTTCGGGGGTGGCGAGCGTGGTTTCGGGAATGTCTTGCGGCTCAGTGCTCGTGGCGCAGGCACTGCATAGCAGGGCGCAGAGCAGGAGGAGGCAAGGCAGGGCGGGGCGGCGGAGCATCAGGGCGGCAGCAGGGAATACAAAGCCGCGCATTCTAGGCGCAGAAAAACGCCGCCGCAGCCCGTGCAAAGCTGCAGCGGCGTGCGTGGAAATGCGCCCTCAGAAATTGAGCGCGCGCCCGTCCACGGCGAGCGCCGCTTCGCGCAGCGATTCACTCAGAGAGGGGTGCGCGTGGCAAATGAGGGCAATATCTTCGCTGCTGGCGCGAAATGCCATCGCGGTGCAGGCTTCGGCAATCAATTCACCCGCCATAGCGCCGATAATGTGTACGCCGAGGATTTCATCGGTTTTTTCGTGTGCCAATATTTTGACCAAACCCGTGGTGTCGCCCATCGCTCGTGCGCGGCCGTTGGCCATGAAAGGGAAAGTGCCAGCGCGGTAAGGGATATTTTCGGCTTTGAGTTGCTGCTCGGTTTTTCCAACCCAGGCAATTTCCGGGCTGGTGTAAATCACGGAGGGAATCAGCGCCAAATCCACATGCGCGTGTCTGCCAGCGATGCGCTCGGCCACGGCCACGCCTTCTTCCTCGGCCTTGTGCGCGAGCATGGGGCCGCGCACCACGTCGCCGATGGCCCACACGCCGGGCAGATTGGTGCGGCATTCGGCATCCACCACGATGTCGCCGCGCTCGCCCAGCGCCAGCCCCACGGCATCAGCGTTCAGCCCCTCGGTGTTGGGCACGCGGCCTATGGAGACGATGAGTTTGTCCACCACCAGTGAGTGTGCCTCGCCCGCCGCGTCTTCATAGGCAACGCGCACGGCGCCGTCCTGAACCTCCACGCTGCCCACCTTGGCGCCGAGCACGATATTCAACTCCTGTTTTTCAAAGGCTTTTTTTGCTTCTTTTGCAATCTGTTCGTCGGCAGCGCCGAGAAACACGGGCAGCCCTTCGAGAATGTCCACCTGCGCGCCAAGGCGCCGCCACACGCTGCCAAGCTCCAGCCCGATGACGCCTGAGCCAATGATGCCAAGCGTTTCCGGCACTTCCTGCATATTCAGCGCTCCTTCGTTTGACAAAATATATTCTTCGTCAAATGGCGCGCCGGGCAGGGCGCGCGGACGCGAGCCGGTGGCAATGATGATATTCGGGGCGGTGAGTGTTTCAGTACCGTCCACAGAAATTTCATAGGCGCCGCCCGCCGCTTTCACAAACGCGCCTCGTCCGGGGAAAAACGCAACCTTGTTTTTCTTGAACAGGAACAAAATCCCCTCGTTGGTCTGGCGCACGATGGCGGCCTTGCGCTCCACCATGCGCGCGGCGTCAATTTCCAGATTGTCCAGCGCAATGCCATGCTCGGCAAAATGCAGCGCGGCGTGCTCAAAATACTCGCTGCTTTGCAGCAGCGCTTTGGAGGGAATGCAGCCCACGTTGGTGCAGGTGCCGCCGGGGGCGGGCTGCCCCTCGGCGTTTTTCCATTCGTCGATGCAGGCGACTTTCAAACCCAATTGCGCCGCGCGTATGGCGGCGATATAGCCGCCGGGGCCTGCGCCAATGACGATGACATCAAAAGACTGGCTCATTTTGCGTTTTTCCTCCCTGATTACAGTTCCAGCAGCAGGCGCGCCGGGTCTTCCAGCGCCTCCTTGATGGCGACCAGTCCCAGCACGGCATCGCGCCCGTCAATGATGCGGTGGTCGTAGCTGAGTGCCAGATAATTCATGGGGCGGATGACGATTTGCCCGTTTTCCACCACGGGGCGCTCCTTGGTGGCGTGAATGCCCAG
>JAFRYL010000042.1 GCA_017437605.1 Ottowia sp.
GCGCTGGCCGCTGCGCCGCAGGCAGAAGCGGAGGAACCTGCGCCGCAGCCTCCAAGGGCACCCAAAAAAGCGCTCCCCAAAATGCCCGAAACAGCGCCCGAAACAGCCCCCGGAGAAGTGCCCGCCGCCGGGGTGCGCTGGGGCGTGCTCATCACCGCCTGCTGCGTGCTGGCGGTGATGTTCTGGTTCGTCCACCGGGAAATGGGCGACTTGTTCGCCTACTGGACCGCAAGCGAGCGCGCAGAAGTCGAGGCGCACCTGGTGGACGTGAAGACCAGCTGCCTGCGCAGCGAGCGCCTCCAGAGCGCCAGCTACCGTTACATTGACCGCGTCCCCGACGAAAGGAAGAGAGACGGCCGGTGGCTCACCCTGGGGGCGGAGTGCGAGCAGGCGGCCGTCTACGAGTACAGCATTGGCGGCAAGACCCACACCTACGAGAGCGTGCCCCGCCGCACGGACCATGAGTTCGACCTTGTCCTCTGGCAGAAGACGCACAGGCACGGCTACTACAGGAACAGCAAGGGCGAGTGGGTGCGCGTGGGCTACGTCGGCACCCTTGAACTGCTGCAGATTGCCGTGGGCGCGCTGGCTGTGTGCGCGGTGGCGCTTTACTTCGTCTGGCGCGAGCTGCGCAAGCTGCGTAGGCGCGCGGGGTGAACAACGGGCTGTGCAAAACGTACGGGCGGCATCTGCCAACTTTGCACGCTTCGCCCTGTCAACGAATCGACAGTTTGCAGCGTCTTAAGCGCCCCCTTGCTGCGGCGCCGCCTACAATCGCCGCCCGTTCATCACCAACCCCCTTGCGTAGAAAGGAGGTGCGCCATGGCCACCATCACCATGCTCAAAGGCAAGATTCACCGCGCCACCGTGACGCAGGCCGCACTTGACTACATCGGCTCCATCACGGTTGATGCCGACCTGCTCGACGCCGCGCACATCCTCGAATACGAGCGCGTGGACATCGTTGATGTGGACAACGGCAATCGTTTTTCCACCTACACCATCGCGGGCGAGCGCGGCAGCGGCGTGATTTGCCTCAACGGGGCTGCCGCCCGCTGCGTGAGCTGCGGCGACAAAATCATCATCATTTCCTACACCGACTGCACGCCCGAAGAAGCGCGCGAAATGCGCCCCTACGCCGTGTTTGTGGACGAGAATAACCGCCCGCAGCGCATCACGCGCTACGAAAAACACGGCCGCTTGGAAGACCTGAAATAAGGCGCGCGCCGCCAGATTTTTCACGGCCCGCACGCGGGCCGTTTTTCTGTCAGTTTTCTTGATTGTGGAGCATCGTCATGGAAATCGCACGCACAGTTGAAGAAGCACGCCGCATTGTGCGCGGCTGGAAAAAAGATGGGCTGGACATTGGCCTCGTGCCCACGATGGGCTATTTGCACGAAGGGCACGGCTCGCTGATTGCCGCCGCCCGCAAGGAAAATGCGCGCGTGGCGGTGTCCATTTTCGTCAATCCCACGCAGTTCGGCCCGAATGAAGACCTGGCACGCTATCCGCGCGACTTTGAGCGCGACCGCGCGCTGTGCGAAAACATGGGTGCGGACCTGATTTTCCATCCCGAACCGGAAGAAATGTACCAGGGCGCGCAGGCCTTTGTGGACATTGGCCTGCTGGCTGACACGCTGGACGGCGCAGCGCGCCCCGGCCATTTCCGTGGCGTGTGCACCGTGGTGAGCAAACTGTTCAACATTGTGCAACCTGACCGCGCGTATTTTGGCGAAAAAGACGCGCAGCAGCTTGCCATTATCAAGAAAATGGCATTTGACCTCAATTTTGGCGTGCAGGTCATCGGCTGCCCCATCGTGCGTGAAAGCGACGGCCTGGCAAAATCCTCGCGCAACACCTATCTGAACGCCGCCGAGCGCGCTGCCGCGCCCGTGCTCTACCGCGCCATCCAGCACGGCAAAAGCATCATCAAAAAAGGCATGCCAGCGCAAATGCTTATTTCCGAAATGGAAAAGGTGCTCGCCGCCGAACCGCTCGCCAAAACCGAATATGTCGCCGTGGTGGACGCCATGACCATGCAGCCCGTGGACACGATTGAAGGCGCCGTGCTCGTGCCGCTCGCCGTGCGTGTGGGCAGCACGCGCCTGATTGACAATTTCAGTTTTGCGCCGCAAGGCTGAACCCGCACAAAAAAGCGCCCCGGCGAGGGGCGCTTTATTTGTACGCGGTGAAGGGGTGGTCAGGCAGGCAGCACGTCCGGCCTGCCTATGCAGATGTAGCCAAGTCCGTGGCGGCGTACGACGGCGGGGTTGTAGAGGTTGCGGCCATCAAAAATCATGCGGTCGGCGAGTTTGGCGGCGAGGGCGTCAAAGTCGGGCGCGCGGAAGTTTTTCCACTCGGTGACGATGGCGAGGCAGTCCGCGCCTTCCACGGCCTGCATGGGGCTGTCGCAGAGCAGCAAATCGGCGCGCTCGCCAAAGATGCGCCTGGCTTGCTCCATGGCCACGGGGTCAAAGGCGCGCACTCGTGAGCCAGCTTCCCAGAGCGCGGCGAGCAGGTTGCGGCTGGGCGCTTCGCGCATGTCGTCGGTGTCGGGCTTGAAGGCAAGCCCCCAGACGGCCACAGTCTTGCCCTTCAAGCTGCCGCCGTAGTGCTGCACGATGCGCTCGCCCAGCACGCGGCGCTGCGCGTCGTTGCGGCGCTCCACGGCTTCCAGCACTTCGGGCACAAAGCCGATGGAGCGCGCGGTGTGAATGAGCGCCTTCACGTCCTTGGGGAAGCAGCTTCCGCCGTAGCCCGCGCCGGGGTAAATGAAGTGGTAGCCGATGCGCGGGTCGGCGCCAATGCCGCGCCGCACGGCTTCCACGTCGGCGCCTAGCCGCGTGGCAAGCGCGGCGATTTCATTGATGAAGCTGATTTTGGTGGCGAGCATGGCGTTGGCGGCGTACTTGGTCAGTTCCGCGCTTTTCACGTCCATGACCACTATCTTGTCGTGGTTGCGGTTGAAGGGCGCATACAGCTCGCGCAGCGCGTCGGCAGCGGCAGGGTTGTCGGCGCCGATGACGATGCGGTCAGGCCGCTGGCAGTCGGCAACCGCCGCGCCTTCCTTCAAAAACTCGGGGTTGGAAACCACGTCGAAGGCAATGTCGGCGCCGCGCGCGGCCAGCCCCGCGCGCACGGCTTCGCGCACCTTGTCGGCGGTGCCCACGGGCACGGTGGATTTGTTGACGATGATTTTGGGCGCGGCCATGTGCTCGGCGATGGTGCGTGCGACGGCGAGCACGTGCTGCAGGTCGGCGCTGCCGTCTTCATCGGGCGGGGTGCCCACAGCCAAAAAGATGATGCTGCCGTGCGCCACGCCCTCGGCGGCGCTGGTGGTGAAGCGCAGGCGACCAGCGGCTTGCGCGGCGAGCACCAGCGGCTCCAGCCCCGGCTCGTGGATGGGAATGCGCCCGGCTTTCAGGTCAGCGACTTTGGCTTCGTCCACATCAACGCAAATCACGTCGTGCCCTACGTCGGCGAGCACGGTGCCTTGCACCAGGCCGACGTAGCCGGTGCCGAATACGGTGACTTTCATGGCGGTTTCTTTCGTGAAAGGAAAAGGGCGTTTTTACAAGCTGTAGAACTGGCGGTACCAGGCGGCAAAGCGCGCCACGCCTTCAGCCACGGGTGTGGCGGGGGCAAAGCCGACCCATTCGCGCAGCGCGCTGGTGTCCGCAGCGGTGCAGGGCATGTCGCCGGGCTGCATGGGCAAGAGGCGCTTTTCAGCTTTGACGCCCAGCGCCGCTTCCAGCGCGGCGATGTAGTCCATGAGCGGCGTGGGTGCGCCGCCGCCGATGTTGAAGATGCGCCACGGCGCGTTGCTGGTGGCGGCGCCGGGCGCGGCGGGGTTCCATGCGGGGTCGGGCGTGGCGGGTTTGGCGAGCACGCGCAGCACGCCTTCCACAATGTCGTCGATGTAGGTGAAGTCGCGCACCGGGCGCCCCTCGCCGTAGACCTCAATCGGCTCGCCCGCGAGCATGGCGCGCGTGAACTTGAACAGCGCCATGTCAGGCCGCCCCCAAGGGCCGTAGACGGTGAAAAAGCGCAAGCCCGTGCATGGCAGCCCGTAGAGGTGCGCGTAGCTGTGCGCCATCGCCTCGCCCGCCTTCTTGGTGGCGGCGTAGTAGCTCCATGGGTGGTCAACAGCGTCGCGTCCGGCAAAGGGCGTTTTGGCGTTGCCGCCGTAGACGCTGGAACTGCTGGCAAACACCAGATGCTCCACGCGCTGCGCGCGACAGCCTTGCAGGATGTTCGCCATGCCGAGCAGGTTGCTGTCGGTGTAGTCATCTGGCTGTTCTATGGAATAGCGCACGCCCGCTTGCGCTGCCAGATGCAGCACGCGGCGCGGCGCGGCGCGCTGGAACAGTTCGCGCATGGCGGCGCGGTCGGCGATGTCCAGACGCTCAAAGGCAAAGCCGGGCAGCGCGCGCAGGCGCGCGAGGCGCGCCTCTTTGAGGGCAGGGTCGTAATAGCTGTTGAGGTTGTCGATGCCCAGCACGGGCTGGCCGCTGCGCAGCAGCGCTTGCGCGCAGTGCATGCCGATGAAGCCCGCGCAGCCGGTGACCAGCGTGATGTCCTTCGCATTCATGGGCGTGTATTTTCGTGCAAGCTGCCTACAATGTGCGCGTCCCGCGCGCCCGCGCCGCACATTCCCCAGATTGCTGCATATTTCCGGCCATGAAAGTCAGCCCAAGAATCAAGCCCTTTCTCATTCACCTGTGCATCAGCGCATTTGTCGCCGCAGTGGTGGCGTCGGTGATTTTCTTCGTGTGGTATCCGACTCCGTACCGTGCGATTTCTGGAGGCGCGCAACTGTTTTTTATGATAGTGTCCATTGACGTGATTATGGGGCCACTATGCACGCTAATTATCTGCAAGCCGGAAAAATCGCGCCTGGCGCTGGGCTTTGATTACACAACCATTGGGCTGGTGCAGCTCGCGGCGCTGGCCTATGGCACCTGGACGATGGCCGTGGCGCGCCCGGTGCACATGGTGTTTGAAAAGGATTTGTTCCGCGTGGCGCACGCCACGGAAATAGAAAAAGATTTGCTGGGAGATACGCCGCCGGGCATTAATGCGCTGCCGCTGACCGGGCCGGATATGCTGTCCATCAAACTTCCCGAAACTACGGAAGCAAAAAATGCCTCGCTGGAATTGGCGCTGGCCGGCACGCTGGAGGCATTTCAGCCCGCACTATGGACACCGTACGACGGCAAGGCGGCGTTTGCGGCGGCGCGTGAAATGGCTGAGCTGCGCAAGCGGCTACCCAAAGCGGGCGCCGCCATTGATGCCGCCGTGCGCAAGGCGGGCGGGCCCAAAAGCGACCTGCGCTGGACGGTGGTTGTCGGGCGGCAGTATGTGACCTGGACGGCGCTGCTTGACCGCCAAGGGCGCATCGTGGCGTACGTTCCCCTTGACCCCGACATCAGCTCGCCCGTGGTGGAAGCGCCGGCGGGCAAGAAGGCTTCAGGGACGGCATCTGCTGCATCTGCAGCGTCTGGCGCTGCGTCCGCCGCTTCTTCAGCATCGGCTGCTCCGGCTGCTTGAAAAAGCAATACTGTCGTTGCTGTGTATGCATCGCCGGCTTTTCTTGCCGGCGATGAAAATATACCAACGCAATTTACCGTGACGGCGGCTGCCACTTCAGCCACACGGTGGAGTGCAACGCGCCGCTGGCGCCGGGCGCTGGCAGCAGCGGGGGCAGGAGGGGCAGGTGATATTCACGCAAACCGGCGGGGTACGTTGCCTTGTATTCAAGCGCCAGCAGCCAGCCGCGCCCTTCGCGTTCCAGCCTCTTCAGTGTTTCCGTGCAATCCCAGCGCGGGCATTGCAGCACCGGCGCCTGCGGGAAAGCGAGGCGCAGATTGCCGCCCGGCACCAGGCGCGTGACGACGATGGGCTGCACGCCGTCATAGCCCGCTTCCCGCGCAGCGTGCGCCAAGGCGCGCGGGTCGGTGTTGAGTTCATCGGGCTGCTCTTGGTACAGATGCCACGCCGGGCGCGCTGCTGCCATGCCCATGCCGAGCAGCGCCACGGCGCAGATGGCAACCGTCAGCCAGTGTCCGCGCGGGTGCTGTTCCAGGTCAGGGCGGCGCAGGAAAGCGAGCATGGGCAGCAGCATCAGCAGCGGCTCCAGCCAGCGCGGGGTCAGGCGCGCGGGCGTGGCAACAAACACCACGGCCAGCAGCACCAGCATGACGAGCAGCAAATAGCGCACCAGCAACCGCGCACTGGCGCCGACGGCGCCGCCGCGCAGCCAGTCCGTGCCAAAGCACGCCAGCATTGCCGCCAGCCACAGCGCCACGGCCATTGGCAAGTCAACAGCCAACTGTCCCAGCGCCGTCAGGCGCGGCCAGTCGGTGCCGCTGCCGGTTGCCATCTTGGTGCCCATGCGCGCGGCAATTTCGCCCCAGTGCGCGGCGAGCCAGAGCAGGTGCGGCGCCACGAGCAGCGCCGCCACCAGCGGCGCCAGCGGCCAGCCGCGTGAAAAAAGCGCGCGCCGCTGCGTCGCATCAAGCAGCGCAGCGCCCAGCAACGGGGCGGCAACAAGCGCAAAGTTGTATTTCGCCAGCATGCCGGCGGCCAGCGCCGCACCCAGCACGGCAAAGCGCACGGGCGACGGGCGCGCCAGCAGCCGCACCAGCGCCAAGTAAAAAGCGGCGATGCAGGTGAGCAGCAGCACCGAGTGCGTCAAGTCGCGCACCGCCAGCCAGCACACCAGCGGAAACAGCAGCACGCTGCCCGCTGCCTGCCACGCGCTGCGCGCAGCCAGCCCTTGCAGGCGCGCCGCGTGCCAGAGCAGCACGTAGGTCAGCGCCAACAGGCTGTGTTTGAGCAGTGAAAGCGCCAGCACGCTTTGCCCGCCAAGCAGCCGGTTCACGCCCCACTGCAGCCAGGTGTAGAGCGGCGGCTGCACGCCGTAGCCCCACGCCAGATGTTGCGACCAGACGATTTGCTCGGCCTCGTCCATGTCCAGCGCGGGCGAAAGCGCCAGCCGCAGCAGCACCTGCGCGCACACCAGCGCGATGAGGGCGCCAAGCGGGTGCGCGTAGAGCCACGCGAAGGGGTCGCGCGGCGCAGCGGCAGTCGGACGGGAGCGGAACGGCACGGGGGGAAGGGCAGGGCAAAATGAGGCGCGCATTATCCGGCGCGTGCTGCGCCGCCTTTCATTGAAACCATGACAGCTTCTTCCTCACCTGCCGCGCCCGACGTGTCCATTGTCGTGCCTGTCTACAACGAAATCGGCAATGTTGACGGCCTGATAGAACGCATCGCCGCTGCCATGCACGGCCACCCGTGGAGCTTTGAGCTGATTGCCGTGGACGACGGCTCAGAAGACGGCAGCGGCCAGCGCCTTTGTGAACTGGCCGATACGCGCCCGTGGCTGCGTGCCGTGCTGCTGGCGCGCAACTACGGGCAATCCAGCGCGCTGCAGGCGGGCTTTGAGCGCGTGCGTGGTCGCTACGTTGTCACGCTGGACGCCGACCTGCAAAACGAGCCGGGCGACATCCCGCTGCTGCTGCAGCGGCTGGAAGACGACCAAAGCATCGACATGGTCAGCGGCTGGCGCAAGGACAGGCAAGACGCCGCCATTTCGCGCAAGCTGCCCTCGCGCATCGCCAACCGGCTCATTTCGTGGGCGACTGGCGTGCATCTGCACGACTACGGCTGCGCGCTGAAAGCCTACCGCCGCCACATCATTGACCGCATTCACCTCTATGGCGAGCTGCACCGCTTCATCCCGTCTCTGGCGCGCGACGCCGGCGCGCGCATCGCCGAAGTGCCCGTGCGCCACCACGCGCGCACCAGCGGCGCGTCCAAATACGGCATAGACCGGACGTTTCGCGTCATCCTTGACCTCGTGCTCATGGTCTTTCTCATGCGCTACCGCCAGCGCCCGTTGCACGCCATCGGTGGCCTTGGCCTGTGGCTGGCAGCGCCCGGCTTTCTCATGCTCTGCTGGCTGTTGGGCGTCAAACTCATGGGCGAAGACATCGGCCAGCGCCCCATGCTGCTCGCCGCAGTCCTCCTGCTCGTCGTGGGCGCGCAGTTGATAGCCGCCGGGCTGATAGGCGAAATGCTCACGCGCGTCTATCACCAGGGCGGCGGCGTGCAATACTATGCTGACGAGTATCAACAGGTCGCCGGCACAACAAGCCGGCAATCAGATGTTGAAAAGCAGAGTATCAAGCAAGAACCAGAAGCTGTGAAGGTGTGAGCCGCCCTGCCAAAACCCTGCTGCGCGCCGCCATCGGGCTGGCGCTGCTCGCCGCCGTGCTCTGGCTGGCGGAGCCGGCGCGCGTGGCGCAGCGGCTGCACGGCGCGCACTGGCCGTGGCTGGCTGCCGGGCTGCTGGCGGCGATAGCTTCCAACCTCGCCTCTGCGCTGCGCTGGCGCTCGCTCGCCGCGTGGCTGGGCGCAGCAAGTGTGAGCGTGCGCGACGCCTGCCGTTGGTACTTCCAGGCCATTGGCCTGAACGCGCTGCTGCCCGGCGCGGTACTCGGCGGCGACGTGTATCGCGCCCTCGTGCTGCAGCGCGCCGCACCCGACGCGCCCGGCAGCGCCGCCGCTGCTGGCTGGTCCGTGCTGCTGGACCGCGTCAGCGGCGTGTGGATGCTCTGCGTCATCGGCGCCTTTGGCGCCGCCGCCTGCGCGCGCCCGCTGGCTGCTGCCGTGCATATGAACGCCGCACTGCTCGCTGCGCTTGCCCTGCTCGCCGCCGTCGCGCTGCTCGCGTTGCCGTGGGCATTGCCGCCCGTGCTGCGGCGCGTGAACACGAAGGGCGCGGCGCAGGGGCGCTTTGCCCGCCTGCTCGTCCCGCTGGCGCAAGCTGCCGGGCGTCCCGACTTCGGGCAGCAAATGCGCTGGCAAGCCATCGTCAGCGCCGCCGTGCAAATCCTCTCCGCCGCCGCACTTGCCTGCGGCGCACTGGCGCTCGGCGTGCAGCAGCCGCTGGCGGTGTGGGCCTTTGCCATCGCGCCCATCTTCCTCATGGCTGCGCTGCCAGCCAGCATCGGCGGCTGGGGCACGCGCGAAGCCGCCGCCGCCCTTGCGCTGGCGCCATTCGGCGTCGCCACCGACGCCGCCGTGGGCGCTGGCATGCTCTACGGCCTCTACGCCCTCGCCCAAGGCGCGCTCGGCGCCCTGGCGTTTGGCTTGCCGAAGGCTGAAAAACAGGAAAATTGCCAGGGTATATGATGCTTGCCGGCAAGATGTGCCGGCAATCAGTGATATTTAAATAGAGTATGGAAATGTTGGGTGGCGTTTTACATGTTCACAATGCGTCTGGGCATTTTGTGAATTTGCATGGGTATGCAGTTTCCGCCGGCACAAGTTGCCTGTGATGAGGCGCAGTAAGCTACTGTATAGGTGTTCACTGTCCGTTTGCTGCGCCTGCATAAAATCGCATGTTTGCGCCCGCTCGGGCGCTCAAGGATTACAAGGAATACTGCGATGACTGCCCCCGCTCCCGCTCTCGATGACCGCGATGGAAAAATCTGGCTTGATGGCCAGCTTGTGGATTGGCGCGATGCCAGGATGCACGTGCTCACGCACACGCTGCACTACGGCTGCGGCGCGTTTGAGGGGCTGCGCGCCTACAAGCAGGACGGCGGCGGCAGCGCCATCTTCCGCCTAGAAGACCACACGAAGCGCCTGTTGAACAGCGCGCGTATCCTGCGTATGGACGTGCCTTTTGACGCCGAGCAAATCAACGAGGCACAAAAAGAGGTGCTGCGCGCCAACGGGCTGGAAGAGGCGTACATCCGCCCGCTAATTTGGCTTGGCTCAGAGAAGCTCGGCGTCAGCCCCATCGGCAACAAGGTGCATGTGATGGTGGCGGCGTGGTCGTGGGGCGCGTATCTGGGCGAGGACGGCATGGCGCGCGGCATCCGCGTGAAGACGAGCAGCTATGCGCGCCACCACGTGAATGTGACGATGACGCAGGCCAAGACGGTGAGCAACTACACCAACTCCATTCTTGCGAACATGGAGGTGACGGCGGACGGCTACGACGAAGCGGTGCTGCTGGACACGGCTGGCTTTGTGAGCGAAGGCTCGGGCGAAAACATCTTCATCGTGCGTGACGGCGCGATTGCCACGCCCGACCTGTCGGCGGGGGCGCTCAACGGCATCACGCGCAACACGGTGCTGCACATTGCCGCCGACCTGGGGCTGGAGGTGCAGCAGCGGCGCGTGACGCGCGATGAGTGCTGGATTGCCGACGAGATGTTTTTCTCCGGCACGGCGGCGGAAATCACGCCGATTCGTGAGATGGACCGCGTGCAGATTGGCGAGGGCTGGCGCGGGCCGATTACGGAAAAAATCCAGCGCGCCTACTTTGACATCGTCCAGGGGCGCAACGCGAAATACGCGCATTGGCTGGCGCGCGTGTGAGTGCTGACCTGCGGGCGGCGAGAGGCTGCCCGCCGCGCATTGAATGACGACGCATCAAGCTCCCGCACGGCTCGAGCGCCTGCTTGACGCCGGCGCGTTCGCGTTGCTGGCGCTGGCGCTTGTGCTGCCCTCTGGCTATTCCATCGGCGCGCTGATGCTGCTGGCAGCCGGCCTGTTGCGCTGGCCGCAGTTCTGGCGTGCCTGGCGCGGTGGAAGTGTCCGCCTTGGCAGCATGGGTGTGTGGGCGGCGGCGATTGCTGCCATGGGGCTGGCGTGGTCCATGCACATTGTCGATGGCGGCGCAATCCTCTGGAATGGTTGGGGTGTGGACCGCTGCCTGAAATATGCGCTCGTGCTGCTGGCGCTGCCGGCGTTTTTCCACCTGTGCCCCGGCATACGGGCGCTGCGCTGGGGTTGCTGGCTGGGTGCGGCGGGCGCGGGGCTGTTTGCGCTTTGGCAGACGCTGGTGCAAGGCATGGAGCGCGCGCAGGGGCATACCCACGTCGCCATTCAGTTCGGCAATATCGCCTTGCTGCTTGGCGCGTGGAGCGCGGCGTGGGCACTGCACGCACGGCGCAGCGGTGTGCCGCTGGCGCAGTGTGCTTTTGGCTGGTTGGCGGCGGCGCTCGGCTTGACGGCAAGCGTGGCCTCTGGCAGCCGGGGCGGTTGGCTGGCGTTGCCGCTGCTGGTACTCATGCTGGCGCTGTTCGCCGCGGCACTGCGCGCGCGCCCGGTGCGCCGCGCCGCGCCCACCTTGCTTGTGGCCACGGCGGCCAGCCTGCTGCTGCTGGCGCTGCCGCCGGTGCAAGAGCGCATGGCGCTGGCGCTGCACGAGTGGCAGCAGGCCGCTGATGGACCTGCGGCGGCCAACACTTCCGTGGGGTTGCGGCGCGCGTTCTGGAATCTGGCGTGGGAGCTTGGGCGCGAACACCCGCTCGTGGGCACGGGGCAGCTTGGCTATGAACGGGCGCAGGAGGCCGCCATCGAGCAGGGGCGTATGCCGACCTTGGCGACGGGGTACGAGCACGCGCACAACGAATGGCTGGATGTGTGGGCCAAGCGTGGCTTGCTGGGCTGCGCGGCGCTGGCGCTGTTTTACGCCGTGCCCGCTGTGCTGTTGCGGCGGCGCTGGCGGCAGGCGCTGCGCTGCGCATCGCCAGACACCGCGCGCGCCACCGCTGCGCTCTGTGGACTGATGACGGTGGCGGGCTATCTGGTGTTTGGCATGACGCAGGTCATGTTCGCGCACAACAACGGCAACCTGGTGTATCTGTTTGGCGTGAGCCTGTGGCTGGCGGCCAGTGCACCGGCAGGGGAGGGCGCGGCATGAGCGAAGGCGCTGCTGCCGCGCGCCCGCTGCGCGTGCTGCACTTTGTGGCTGGCGGTTTTTCCGGCGCCACGCAGGTGGCCGTTGACTTGTGCGCGCCCGACGCGCGGCAGGAAACCATGCTCGTGCTGCGGCGCACTTCCGAGAATTTGAACGAGCGCGTGGCGCAGATGCGCGCCGATGGCATGAATGTCGCCTTTGCGCCGCACCGTCCGCGTGTGGCTGCGGCGCTGGAAGTGATGCGCCTGTGCCAGCGCTGGAAACCCGATGTGGTGGTGGCGCACGGCCTTGACCACATCTGGGGGCGCTGGGGCGCGTGGCTGGCGGGCGTGCCGTGCATGATTCATGTGGAGCACAGCGTGCATGAGCGCTGCAGCCCGCTGCAGCGCTGGCAGGCGCGCTGGCTTGAGCGGCGCACCGGTGCCATCGTCGGTGTCTCAAACGCCGTGCGCGAGGCGTTGCTGCGCGAGGGGCATCCGGCGGACAAGTGCCACGTCATCCACAACGGCATTGACCTGCAGCGTTTTTCTGGGGGGCTGCCGTGGGAAGAGCGCGAAGACGCCATCATCATGCCCGCGCGCTTTGCTTCGGCAAAAGACCACGCCACGCTCATTCGCGCGGCGGCACTGCTGGCAGAGCGCGGGCGCCCCGTGCCCGTGTATCTGGCCGGCGGCGGCAAGCAGCGCTGGCGGCTGCGCGCCGAGCAGCTCGCGCAGCAGCTCGGCGTGCAGCAGCACGTGCATTTCCTCGGACAAGTCAGCGATTTGCCCGCGCGCATGGGGCGCGTGAAGCTCTGCGTGCTCTCCACACACTATGAAGGGCTGGGGCTGGGGCTGATTGAGGGCATGGCGAGCGGCTGCTGCGCCATCGGCTCGGACGTGGAGGGCGTGCGCGAATGCTTTGTGAATGGCGAAAGTGGCGTGCTTGTGCCGCACGCCGACCCTGCGGCGCTGGCCGACACGGTGCAGGAGTTGCTTGCCCCCGGTAGCCGTGCGCCGGAAATTGCCGCACGCGGGCGCGAGTGGGCGCACGCGCACTTTGACCGCCGCCGCATGGTGAGTGAATACCTTGATTTGATAAGCAAGGTTGGCGGCCGAAAAGCATCGGTATAACAACATCGCCGGCAAGATAAGCCGGCGATGATGTGTGTTGAAGCGGAGTATGTGCTTACACCGCCCCCAGCTGCTTCATTTCGGCGCGCACGTTTTCAAAGGTTTGCAGCATGGTCGCTGACGGCTTGCCGAGCTTGCTGACGATGATGGTCACCAGCCCGCAGAGGATGAAGCCGGGCACGATTTCATAGAGGCCGAACCAGCCAAACTGCTTCCACACCAGCGCGGTGAGGGCGCCGGTGACGATGCCTGCCAGCGCGCCGTCGCGCGTGATGCGGTTGGAGAAGAGCGAGAGGATGATGACGGGGCCAAACGCGGCGCCAAACCCGCCCCAGGCGTAGCTCACCATGCCGAGCACGCGCGATTTGGGGTCCTGCGCGATGGCAATGGCCACCACCGCCACGGCGAGCACCATGGCGCGCCCGAACCACACCAGCTCGCGCTGGCTGGCCTGTTTGCGCAGGAAGGTGCGGTAGATGTCTTCCGTGAGTGCGCTCGAGCACACGAGGAGCTGGCACGCCAGCGTGCTCATCACGGCAGCAAGGATGGCGGCGAGCAGCGCGCCGGCAATCCAGGGGGTGAACAGGTTTTTCACCAGTTCCATGAACACGGTTTCCGCATTGGCGGTGACGGCGGCGGCCTGCCCCGGGTTGAGCTTGAAGTAGGGAATGCCGGCAAAGCCCACGGCCACCGCTCCGGCCAGGCACAGCACCATCCAGCCCATGCCGATGCGCCGCGCGCTGCGCATGGCCTTGGGCGACTCTGCCGCCATGAAGCGCACGAGGATGTGCGGCTGTCCGAAGTAGCCCAGCCCCCAGGCGAGCAGCGAGATGATGCTGATGAAGGTGCTGCCGGGCGGGAACATGTCAAAGTGGCCGTCGGGCAGGATACCGGACAGGCTTTGCGCCGCGCCAAGCTGCCCCTGCACGGCAAACCATGCCATGAGCGGCGCGATGATGAGCGCGGTAATCATCATGGAGGCCTGAATCGCGTCCGTCCAGCTCACGGCGAGAAAGCCGCCGATGAACACATACGCGATGGTGCAGAGCGCTCCGACCCAGAGCGCCGTGGCGTAGGGCAGGCCGAACATGTTTTCAAACAGGCGCGCGCCGGCGACGACGCCCGAGGCGCAGTAGAGCGTGAAGAACACCAGAATGACCATTGCCGTGACGATGCGCAGGATGTTGTTGTCGTCTTCAAAGCGGTTGGCGAGGTAGTCGGGCAGGGTGAGGGCGTTGCCCGCGCGCTCGGTGTAGACGCGCAGCCGCGCGGCAACGTAGCGCCAGTTCAGGTAGGCGCCGATGCTCAACCCGATGGCAATCCACGCCTCCGAAATGCCAGACAGATACACCGCCCCCGGCAACCCCATGAGCAGCCAGCCGCTCATGTCCGAGGCGCCCGCCGAAAGCGCCGTGACGAAAGCGCCAAGCCGCCGCCCGCCCAAGATGTAGTCCGAGAGGTTGCGCGTGCTCAAGTAACCCACCCAGCCCACGCCAAGCATGACGGCCAGATAGACGATGAAGGTGATGACGATGGGGTCGGAAAAACTGATGGACATGTTGATGGGTATGCAATGCTTGCCGGCAAGTTAAGCTGGCGACAAAAGGTTTATGCGGCGGGTATATGATTTTTTACTGGCTCTGCTGCGGGCAGTTGGGGCAGTTGTCGCGGTTGCAGCGCGCGTAGAGGCTGAGCGAATGGTCTTCCAGCGTGAAGCCGCGCGCAGCGGCCACTTCAATCTGCCGGCGCTCAATGGCGGCGTCGTGAAACTCCAGCACCGTGCCGCAGTCCAGGCACACCAGATGGTCGTGGTGCTCGCCGTCGCGCAGCTCGTAGACGGCCTTGGACGTGTCAAAGTGGCTGCGCGTGAGCAGCCCCGCCTGTTCAAACTGGCTGAGTACGCGGTAGACCGTGGCCAGGCCGATGTCGGAGCTGTCATCGGCCAGCAGGTGCCGGTAGACATCTTCGGCGGTCATGTGGCGCTGCTCGGCGCGCTGAAAAATTTCCAGAATCTTCAGGCGCGGCAGCGTTGCCTTCAGGCCGGAGCTTTTGATTTCGTTGATGGTGTCCATAAGGGGGTGGCGCACGCCGTTTTACGGCGCCCGGCGCGGGGAAGCCAAAAGAGGGGGCATCGCTACAATGCCACGCTTAATTTTAATTTTTGCATGAGCCGCACTCACCGTTCTTCCATGACTTTCCGTCCCCTTGCCACGCTCGCGCTGCTGGCGCTCGCCACCCTGCTTGGCGCGTGCCAGAGCGTTGACGGCGCCACGCGCCGTATGGCCGAAGCCTTCACGCCCTACCGCGCCGAAGTGGTGCAGGGCAATTTCGTCTCGCGCGAGCAGCAGCTTGCGCTCTACGAGGGCATGACGCAGCTGCAGGTGCGCGAGCTGCTCGGCACGCCGCTGCTCACCAGCGTGTTCCACGGCCAGCGCTGGGACTACATCTTCACCATGAAGCGGCGCGGGGTGGAGCCGCAGCGTTACCACCTGCGCCTGTTCTTCTCCGACAGCGGCCTGCTCGAGCGCTACGAGGGCGACGAAATGCCATCGGAAGCCGAGTTTGTGGAGCGCATCACGCCCAAACGCAAGTACAAGGTGCCGCAGCTTGAAGCCACCGAAGAGCAGCTGCAGCGTTTTGCGCCGGAGGAGGGCGAAGCCGTCGCCGTGCCGCAGTCGCAACCCACGCCGCGCCCGCCCGGCAGCTACCCGCCGCTGGAAGAATGAACCTCCGTGCGCCGCTTGTGGAGCGGCGCTGTTTTTTTGTTTTCTGTCTGTTTTTTCCTGTCATGTCTGAACCTTCTGCCACCACCCAGACCCTGCCGCTTGCCATCGCCGGCGCCGCCGGACGCATGGGGCACATGCTCATTGAAGCGGTGCGCGCCGCCGCCGACTGCACCCTGAGCGGCGCGCTGGAATGCGCCGGCAACCCCGCTGTGGGCAGCGACGCGGGCGCGGCGCTTGGCTGGGCGTCGGGCGTCACAGTCACGGACGATGCGGCGGCGGCCATTGCCGGTGCGCGCGCCCTCATTGACTTCACGCGCCCGGAGGCGACAATGGCGCACCTTGCCGCGTGCGAGGCGGCGGGCGTGGCGATGGTCATCGGCACCACGGGCTTTGACGAGGCGCAGCGCGCGCAGATTGCGCAGGCCGCGCAGCGCATCCCCATCGTGCTGGCGCCCAACATGAGCGTGGGCGTGAACGTCACGCTGCGCCTGCTGGACATGGCGGCGCGCGCTCTCTCCGAGGGCTACGACATTGAAATCATTGAGGCGCACCACCGCCACAAGCTCGACGCGCCCAGCGGCACAGCCATCAAGATGGGCGAAGTCATTGCCGAGGCGCTTGGGCGCGACTTCAAGCAATGCGCCGTGTTTGACCGCCACGCCGTGCGCGCCGAGCGCGACGCGCAGAACATCGGCTTTTCCGCCATACGCGGCGGCGACATCGTGGGCGACCACACCGTGATGTTCGCCGGCACGGGCGAGCGCATCGAAATCAGCCACAAGTCCGGCAGCCGCGCCGGGTACGCGCAGGGCAGCCTGCGCGCCGCGCGCTTCCTGGCGCAGCGCACGAGCGGCCTGTTTGACATGCTCGACGTGCTCGGGCTGAAGTGAATTTTTAAGAGCGAAATCGCGCACTTGCCGGCAATATAAGCCGGAAGCGTGCCATCAAAATCAAAGCACCATGCACGAACAATACAACCCCGCCGAAGTGGAATCCGCTGCGCAGGCGCACTGGGACGCCAGCGGCGCCTGGCTTATCCGCGAAGACGCCAGCCGCCCCAAGTACTACGCCTGCTCCATGCTGCCGTACCCCAGTGGCAAGCTGCACATGGGGCATGTGCGCAACTACACCATCAACGACATGCTCACGCGCAGCCTCCGCATGAAGGGCTGGAACGTGCTCATGCCAATGGGCTGGGACGCCTTCGGCCTGCCCGCTGAAAACGCAGCGCTGAAAAACGGCACCCCGCCCGCGCGCTGGACGCGCGAAAACATCGCCTACATGAAGCGGCAGATGCAATCAATGGGGCTGGCGATTGACTGGAGCCGCGAAATCGCCACCTGCGACCCCAGCTACTACAAGTGGAACCAGTGGCTGTTTTTGAAGATGCTGGAAAAGGGCATCGCCTACCGCAAGACGCAGGTGGTGAACTGGGACCCGGTGGACCAGACCGTGCTTGCCAACGAGCAGGTCATTGACGGGCGCGGCTGGCGCACCGGCGCGCTGGTGGAAAAGCGCGAAATCCCCGGCTACTACCTGAAGATTACGGACTACGCGCAGGAACTCCTGGACGATGTGCAGCTTGGCGGCGAACACGCCAAGCTGGACGGCTGGCCCGAGCGCGTGCGCCTGATGCAGGAAAACTGGCTGGGCCGCAGCGAAGGCGTGCGCTTTGCCTTCACACACAACATCTGCGGCGCGGACGGCGCGCCGATACAGGGCGGGCGCATGTACGTCTTCACCACGCGCGCCGACACCATCATGGGCGTGACCTTCTGCGCTGTGGCGCCCGAACACCCGCTGGCCGAGCACGCCGCGCAGAACAATGCGGAACTGGCCGCCTTCATTGAAAAGTGCAGGCAGGGTGGCACCACGGAAGCGGAACTGGCGTTGCGCGAAAAGGAGGGCATGCCCACGGGGCTGACCGTCACGCACCCGCTCACGGGCGCAGAAGTGCCCCTGTGGGTCGGCAACTATGTGCTGATGAGCTACGGCGACGGCGCCGTGATGGGTGTGCCCGCGCACGACGAGCGCGACTTTGCCTTTGCCAAGAAATACGGCATTCCCATTCGCCAGGCGGTGGAAGCGCGCCGCACGGACGACCAGGGGCGCTACAAGGAACCCGCCTTTACCGACGACCATTGGCAGGAGTGGTACGAAAACAAGGAGCACGCCATCTGCATCGTGGCGGGCAACGAGCTGGACGGCCTGCCGCTGCCGCAGGCAATTGACAAGGTCGCCGCGCTGCTCGCCGCCAAGGGGCTGGGTGAGAAGCGCATCACCTGGCGCCTGCGCGACTGGAGCATCAGCCGCCAGCGGTATTGGGGCACGCCCATTCCGCTCATCCACTGCGAAAAGTGCGGCGTGCAGCCCGTGCCGGAAAAAGACTTGCCCGTGCTCCTGCCCGAAGACCTGGTGCCCGACGGCAGCGGCAACCCGCTGGTGAAAAGCGAAGCCTTCCACGCCGGCGTGACCTGCCCCAAGTGTGGCGCCCCCGCGCGGCGCGAGACGGACACCATGGACACCTTCGTGGACAGCTCCTGGTACTTCATGCGCTACTGTGACGCGCACGACGACGCGCGCATGGTGGGCGAGGGCGCGGCGTACTGGCTGCCCATGGACCAGTACATCGGCGGCATCGAGCACGCCGTCATGCACCTGCTGTATGCGCGCTTCTGGAACAAGGTCATGCGCGACATGGGGCTGGTGGGCGTGGACGAGCCGTTTACGCGCCTGCTCACGCAGGGCATGGTGCTCAACCACGTCTACAGCCGCCGCACGGCGCGCGGGGGCAAGGAATACTTCTGGCCTTCGGACATTGAAACCGTGTTTGACGAGGCCGGACGGCGCACGGGCGCGCGCCTGAACAAGCCCGTGGCGAGCGCCGACGGCGAACTGCCTGCCGGCACGCCCATTGACTACGAGGGCGTGGGCACCATGTCCAAGTCCAAGAACAACGGCGTGGACCCGCAGCACCTCATCGAGCGGTATGGCGCTGACACCGCGCGGCTCTACACCATGTTTGCCTCCCCGCCCGAAGCCACGCTGGAATGGAGCGATGCGGCGGTGGAAGGCAGCCTGCGCTTCCTCAAACGCCTCTGGGCGTTTGGCTACCGGCTCTCCGGCATGGAGGGCGTGGCCGCCAGCCCGTATTTCCAGCGCGAAGCGGGGCAAAAGGACGCCGACATCATGGCGGCGCTTGATGTGCCCGCTGCCGCCAAAGACCTGCGCCGCGAAATTCACAGCGTGCTTGGGCAGGTGGACTACGACTACCAGCGCCTGCAGCTGAATACGGTTGTTTCCGGCGCCATGAAGATGCTCAACGCGCTGGAAGCCTACAAACCGGCGGGCGGCGCGGGCGAAGCCGCCGTGCTCGCCGAGTGCTACGGCATTCTGCTGCGTGCGCTCTATCCCGCTACGCCGCACATTGCGCACGCGCTCTGGCGCGAACTGGGCTACGAAGCCATCTTTGGCGAAGTCATTGACGCCCCTTGGCCAGCGGTTGACGAAGCCGCGTTGCGGCGCGACAGCATTGAACTCATGCTGCAAATTGGCGGCAAGCTGCGCGGGCGCATTGAAGTGCCTGCCGACGCCAGCAAAGAGGCGATTGAACAGGCCGCGCTTGCCAGCGAAGGTTTTGCCAAGCACGGCCAAGGCAAACAGCCGAAAAAAATCATCATCGTCCCCGGGCGGCTGGTGAACATCGTGCTTTGACGGAGAAACGCACCATGTCCACGCGCCGCCGCATCCTGCTTGCCGCCTGCGCTGCCTTGGCTGCCGCGCCTCTGGCCGGCTGCGGCTTTGCGCTGCGCAAAGCGCCCGACTTCCACTTTCAGAGCATCTACCTGCTCATGCCCGCCAGCGATTTGGCGCTGCAGCTGCGCCGCCAGTTGGAGGGCACCGGGCGCGTGCGCGTCACCGACGACCCGGCCAACGCCGACGTGGTGCTGGAAAGTCTGGGCGAAAGGCGCCACCGCGACGTGCTCAGCCGCAACTCGGACGGCGAAGTGCGCGAATACCTGCTGCGCGTGCGCGTGGCGTGGCGCCTGCGCACGGGCGACGGGCGCGAGCTGCTGCCGCTTTCCGAACTCGAGCGCGAAATGGAGCAGAGCTACAGCGAAAGCGATGCACTTGCCAAAGAGCAGGAAGCGCAAATGCTCTTTCGCAGCATGCAGTCCGACCTGGTGCAGCAAATCATGCGCCAGCTCGCCAGCGTGCAACCCTGACACGCCGCGCCGCCATGCAGCTTGCCGCCCGCCAGCTTGCCGCCGACCTGAACAAAGGCGTGCGCCCGCTCTACGTGCTGCACGGCGACGAGGCGCTGCTCATGCAGGAGGCGGTGGACGCCATTCGCGCCGCCGCGCGCGCTGCGGGCGACGTGGAGCGCAGCGTCTTTACCGTCGGCGGCGCGCGCTTTGACTGGGGCGCTGTGCTTGCCGCCGGCGGCGCCATGAGCCTGTTTGGGGCGCGGCAAATCGTGGAAATCCGCATTCCCACCGGGCGCCCCGGCAAAGAGGGCGCCACCGCCTTGCAGCGCATCGCCGAAACTGCCGAAGGCGCCAGCGGCGCCGAAACCATCACCATCGTTGAACTGCCACGCCCCGACAAAGCCATGCGCGACAGCGTGTGGTTCAAGGCGCTGGCGGCTGACGGCTGCGTCATTGCCATAGAAAGCGTGGAGCGCGCCGCGCTGCCGCAGTGGATAGCGCAGCGCCTCGCCGCGCAGGGGCAGCGTGTGCCCGCTGGCGAGGAGGGCGAGCGCGCGCTCGCCTTCTTTGCCGACCGCGTGGAGGGCAACCTGCTCGCCGCGCATCAGGAAGTGCTCAAACTCGGCCTGCTGCACCCGCCGGGCGAAATCAGCTTCGCCGCCATTGAAGCCGCCGTGCTTGACGTGGCGCACTACGACACTTTCCACCTTTCGGCGGCCATCCTTGGCGGTCAGCGCCAGAAAGTGCAGCGCATGATTGACAGCCTGCGCGCCGCCGGCACCCCCGAAGTGCGCGTGCACTGGGCGATTGCCGACGACATCGGCGCCATCGCGCGCGTGCAGGCCGCCCTTGCACGCGGCGCCCCCATGCCCGTGGCCATGCGCGAAGCGCGCATCTGGGGCGAGCGCGAGCGCCTCATCGCCCGCGCCGTGCCGCGCGTCAAAGGCGCGCGCCTCGCTGCGCTGCTCGCCGCCGCGCATCAGGTTGACGGCATCTGCAAAGGGCTGCCCGCCGAAGGCTGGCCCGCTGACCCGTGGCTCGCCCTGCAGCGCCTCGCGCAAAGCCTGTGCGGGTTGTGCGCTGCCTGAACGCCGGCAATATACTTCATCACAAAACATTGCGTCTCCGCATAACATGCCGGCGATGAAGTCTTTATCTGATGGGTATATGGGAGCACATGATGCGGTTTTGCATACTGCAGCAATAAATACGCCATTGCCGGCTTTATATGCCGGCAACAATTCGATACCAAAGCAAAAGCAAGAGGCTACAGGAGCGCGCGGGCGCGCTCGACCCAGAGCCATTCGCAGGCGTCGCGCGGGGTGTGTGTGGCGGCGCGTTCGAGCAGGGTGTGTGCTTCGTCGCGGTGTTCGTGCCCAAGGCGGCGCAGCGCACGCGCGCTGGCGCAGAGTACGGCGGGTGCGTCGGGCGCGAGGCGCTGCGCGGTGTGCAGGCTGTCCATGATTTCGCTGGTGCGGATGCCGTGGCTCAGGTGCGCGGTGAGGGCGCCGAGCGCACCGGCGACTTCCGCACCGAATTCGCCGAGCGTGGCGTGTGCCCAGGCGTGGCGCCCGTCAAGCATGAGGGCGGTGCGCAGCGCGGTCATGCCGGGCATGACCAGGCCTTGCGTGAGTGCCGCTGCCATGCCGATGATGTGGGTGTATTGCATGAGCGCCCAGCCCTGCCAGAACCAGGATTCGGGGCAGCGCGGGGCGAATGCCGCCGAGGTGCAGGCGCGCATGTGCAGTTGCTGCAGCCGCAGGGGTGGGGCGCGCTCGATGAGTGCGGCGTGGCAGGCGCAGGCGCGGCATGTGAGCGGCGCGCCGGTGATGCCCGCGAGTGTGCCGGTGTGTAGGGCGCGCTCAAACAGGCCGGTGTGAAAGAGCGCCCAGCCGTCGAGCAGGGTGTTGTCCGTGGGGCAGGGCAGGGTGTCGGCGGCGTGCAGTTCGCTCCACCGCGCGCGCACGCTTTCGCGGTCAAAAGCGAATTGCCCCAGGCACGGTGCGGGCGTCCAGAGGTTCATGGGCGCCTCCGCAGCGGGCGGGGCAGCGGTGCAAGACAGGGGAACAGTGTTGGCTCCATGCGCGCCAATATACAACCTCGCCCCCGCGCCGCGTGCGCCCGGCGCTGCGCCGCACAAGGGCGCTGCGATAATCACACTTTCCTGATTCACACCCCATGTTTTCTCCATGATTCTTGTCACTGGCGGCGCCGGCTTCATCGGCAGCAACTTTGTGCTGGACTGGCTGGCAGCGTGCGATGAGCCTGTGCTCAACCTTGACGCACTCACCTACGCAGGCAACCTGGCCAACCTTGAACCTTTGAGTGGCGATGCGCGCCACATCTTTGTGCAGGGCGACATTGGCGACGGCGCGCTGGTCGCACGCCTGCTGGCGGAGCACCGTCCGCGCGCCGTGCTGCACTTTGCGGCTGAAAGCCATGTGGACCGCTCCATTACGGGTGCGGAGGCCTTCATTGAAACCAATGTCATAGGCACCTTCCGCCTGCTGGAGGCGGCACGCGCGTACTGGAATGAACTGCCAGAAGGCGAAAAAGCAGCGTTCCGCTTCGTGCATATTTCCACCGATGAGGTGTATGGCTCGCTTGCGCCGGAGGCGCCCGCCTTTACCGAGCAGCACCCGTATGAGCCGAACAGCCCCTACAGCGCCAGCAAGGCGGGCAGCGACCATCTGGCGCGCGCCTGGCACAGCACCTACGGGCTGCCCACCATCACGACGCACTGCTCCAACAACTACGGGCCGCTGCACTTTCCGGAGAAGTTCATCCCGCTGCTCATCGTCAATGCGCTGGCGGGCAAGGAATTGCCCATCTACGGCGACGGGCTGCAGGTGCGCGACTGGCTGTACGTGAAAGACCATTGCAGTGCGCTGCGCCGCGTGCTGGAAGCTGGCAGGCTGGGTGGCGTCTACAATATCGGCGGCTGGAACGAAAAAACCAATCTGGAGATTGTTCATGCCGTGTGTGCGCTGCTGGATGAATTGCGTCCGCGCGCTGATGGCGCGAGTTATGCGCAGCAGATTCGCCACGTCACCGACCGCCCCGGGCACGACCGGCGCTATGCGATTGACGCCAGCCTGATTGAGCGTGAGCTCGGCTGGCGTCCGGCGCAGACCTTTGAAAGCGGCTTGCGCCTCACGGTGCAGTGGTACCTGGACAACCCGCAGTGGGTGCAGCAGGTGCAAAGCGGCGCATACCGCCAATGGATAGACGCCAACTACGCTAATCGCAGCGGGCAAGCATGACCATACTCCTGTTAGGAAAAAACGGACAGGTGGGCTGGCAACTGCAGCGCGCCTTGGCGCCGCTGGGCGACGTTGTCGCCCTTGACCGCGCTGGCGCCGATGGCTTGTGCGGCAATCTGGAAGACCTAGACGGCCTCGCCGCCACGGTGCGCGCGCTGCGCCCGCGCGCCATCGTCAATGCCGCCGCCTACACCGCCGTGGACAAGGCGGAAAGTGAGCCGGAACTGGCGCAGCGCATCAACGCCGACGCGCCTGCGGCGCTGGCGCGCGAAGCGGCAGCCTGCGGCGCGCTGCTGCTGCACTACAGCACCGATTACGTGTTTGATGGCAGCGGCAGCGCCGCGTGGAAAGAGGGCGATGCCTGCGCGCCGCTGGGCGCTTACGGCGCAAGCAAGCTAGCGGGCGAGCGCGCCATTCAGCAAAGCGGCTGCGCGCACCTCATCTTTCGCACAAGCTGGGTGTATGCCGCGCGCGGTGCCAACTTCGCGCGCACCATGCTGCGGCTGGCCGCCGAGCGCGAACAACTGAATGTGATTGCCGACCAGTGGGGCGCGCCCACGGGCGCCGAACTGATTGCCGACGTGAGCGCGCACGCGCTTGCGCAAACGCTCGCTGCGCCGGAAAAAGCCGGCCTTTATCACCTAGCCGCCGCTGGCGAAACGAACTGGCTGGAATACGCGCGCTTAGTGCTGGCGCACGCCGCCGCGCAGGGCGCAAACATCAAGGCGCGCGAGGTGCTGCCGATTGCCACGGACGAGTGGCCGTCTGCGGCGCGCCGCCCGCTCAATTCAAGGCTGGACACCAGCCGCCTGCGCCAGCGCTTTGGCCTGACGCTGCCGCCGTGGCAGCAGGGCGTGGCGCGCGCCGTCTCTGACATGCTTTCTTCTGCAAAAACGCCATGACAAACCGCAAAGGCATCATCCTCGCCGGCGGTGCGGGCACGCGCCTGCACCCGGCCACGCTCGCCATCAGCAAGCAGCTCTTGCCCGTCTACGACAAGCCGATGGTTTATTACCCGCTCACCACGCTCATGCTTGCGGGCATACGCGAAATACTGCTTATCAGCACGCCGCAGGACACGCCGCGCTACCAGCAGCTTCTGGGCGACGGCAGTCAATGGGGCATCCATATCGAATACGCCGTGCAGCCCAGCCCGGACGGGTTGGCGCAGGCGTTTTTGATTGGCGAACAGTTTTTGAATGGCGCGCCGAGCGCCCTTGTGCTGGGCGACAACATCTTCTACGGGCACGACCTGGAGCAGCTTTTGCAGGATGCCGACGCGCGCCGCGAAGGAGCCACAGTTTTTGCCTACCACGTCAACGACCCGGAACGCTACGGCGTGGTGGCGTTTGACGCTGAGGGGCGGGCGCTGTCCATTGAAGAAAAACCCGCAAAGCCGAAAAGCAATTACGCCGTCACGGGGCTGTATTTTTATGACGCAGACGTGGTGGACATTGCCAAAGCCGTCAAACCCAGCGCGCGCGGCGAGCTGGAAATCACCAGCGTCAACGATGCCTACCTGCAGCGCGGCGCGCTGCACGTGCAAATCATGCAGCGCGGCTACGCCTGGCTGGACACGGGCACGCACGCCAGCCTGATGCAGGCGGGGCAATTCATCGCCACGCTGGAAGAGCGCCAGGGGCTGAAAATCGCCTGTCCCGAAGAAATCGCCTGGCAGCAGGGCTTCATTGACGCGGCACAGCTGGAGCGCCTCGCAAAGCCGCTGGCAAAAAGCGGCTACGGCGCTTACCTGCTCGGGCTGCTGGAACGAGGCACTGGAGAGCGGTCATGAGCCTGAACGTGATACGCACACCGCTGGAGGGCGTGCTCATTCTGGAGCCCAAGGTCTTTGGCGACGCGCGCGGCTTCTTTCTGGAAAGCTACAACCGGCGCGACTTTGCCGCCGCCACCGGGCTGAACCTGGACTTTGTGCAGGACAACCACAGCCGCAGCCGCCGTGGTGTGCTGCGCGGGCTGCATTACCAAATCAAACAGCCGCAGGGGAAACTCGTGCGCGTGGTGCGCGGCGCGGTGTTCGATGTGGCCGTGGACATCCGCCGTTCCTCGCCCACCTTCGGGCGCTGGACGGGCGCGGAATTGAGCGAAGAAAACCAGCGGCAGTTCTGGATACCACCCGGCTTTGCGCACGGTTTTCTGGTGCTCACCGACACCGCCGATTTCCTCTACAAGGCAACTGACTGGTATGCGCCCGAACACGAGCGCGGCATCGCATGGAACGACCCCGCCATCGGCGTCGAGTGGCCGCTTGACGCCATCGGCGAACCGCTGCTTTCCGACAAAGACCGCGCCGCCCCGCTGCTGGCGCAGGCGGAAGTGTTTGATTGAGCCTTGACTGAGCAGCCCACTCCCACCTTGTGCGCCTCGCTCGTCAGCCACGGGCAGGGCGCGCAGGCGTGGGCGCTGCTGCAGCGGCTGGCGGCGCTGCCAGGCTGGCGCCCGCAGCGCGTGGTGCTCACGCTCAACATTCCGGAGCCAGACTTCGCCGCGCAGGTGCGCGCCGCCGACTGGCCGTTTGATGTACAGGCGCTGGAAAACGCCGCGCCGCTGGGCTTTGGCGCGAACCACAACCAAGCGTTCGCGCGCGACGGCGAGCAGGGCGGCAGCGACTTTTTCGCAGTGCTCAATCCGGACATTGCCTGGGACGAAGGCAGCAATCCGTTTGCCGCCATGCGCCGTGCGCTGGAACAGACTCCGCAGGCGGGGCTAGCGTATCCGCTGCAGTGCGACGCCGAAGGAAACCCGCAAGACAGCGAACGCCTCGCGCCCAGCCCCGCGCGCCTGCTGCGCCGCTACGCCCCGTGGGGGCAGCGGCAGGAAATTGGCGCCAGAGCTTCGCCCGAATGGGTCAACGCCGCCTGCATTCTGCTGCCGCGTGCCGTTTACGCGCAGCTTGGCGGTTTTGACGAAGGCTTTCGCATGTATGGCGAAGACGTGGACCTGTGCCTGCGCCTGCAACTGGCTGGCTGGCGCATGACGCGCGCGCCGGAAGCACGCATCATGCACAGCGCCGGGCGCGCCAGCCACCGTAACGTGCGGCATTTTCTTTGGCACGTGCAAAGCCTCTGGCGCCTGTGGCGCTCGCCCGTGTGGGCACAATGGACGCAGGAGACATTGAAGCCATGAGTGAACAGTCGGGCGGTTGGCAGGCAGCGGTGCAACGCGCCGCCGATGCTTTTATCCACTACACGCTTTGTCAGATGAAGGCGTGCAGCCAGTGGTATGCGCAGGCGGCGGGCGTGGACACCCTGCAAAACCGTGCGGATTCTGTGATACCAGACGGTAAAACACTTGAACACCGGCAAAGTATGCCGGCGACAGATGAATACCCTTATAGTGGAACAGGGAAGACAGATGAACCCATTGCAAGCGTTCATCATTGCCCGTAAGGTGCGCGGGTGATGTGGATGCCGCATGAAAGGAGTTGAGGCAATGAGTGGGAACACCTCTTTTTTTGAGCGCCTGCGTGTGGAGCTGCGCGATGCGTTGGAGCTGGTGCTGCTGCCGTGGCTCGCGGTGCTGATGCCGTGGGATGTGTGCTTTGCGCTGTTCCGCCGCATGGCGCGCTGGGACTGGCTCTACCGCGAATCCTGCGAAGAGGCGCTGGATGAGGCGAGAAGACGCGGTGCCCTGCGCCCCGATGATGAAGAGCGCTGGCTGTACGAGCAGCGGCTGGTGACGCTGGTGAACCACGCCGACCTGTATCTGAGTCGCCGGCGCAGCGACGCCTGGATGGCGCACTGGCTGGACGTGAAGGGCGAATGGCCGCCGGTGTCAAAGGAGGCGGGCGTGCTTTGCACCTTCCACTATGGCGCGGGCATGTGGGGGCTGCGTCAGGCGGCGCACGCGCGCATGCGCGCCAACGCGCTGGTGGCGCCGCTGGACGCCGAGCATTTCCAGGGGCGCAGCGTGCGCTGGCGCTACGTGCGGGCGCGCACGCGCGAAATGGCGCGCGCGCTCAGCCGCCCGGTGGGGGAGGCGAGCAAATCCATGCGCGCGGCGCTGCGCGTGTTTGAAAACGGCGAGCTGGTGCTGGCGGCCGTGGACGCGCCGACGAATGCCGGCAGCGGTGCCCTCATGCAGCCCAGCGCGCACGGGCTGGCGCTGCTGCAGCTGGCGAGCGAATTCAAGACGCCGGTGACGGTCTTCTCAACGCTGCTGGACCTGAACACAGGTCGGCGCACGCTGCGCATTGAGCAGGTGTGCGGCGGCGGCACCGCCATCAGTGTCGAGGAGTTGACGGCGCGCGTGTTCGCGCATCTTGAGCACCTGATGCGGCGCGATACTGCAGCCTGGCATTTGTGGAGTGAGGCGGAGCGCGCGCTTGTGCGCTGACGCCGCCCCGGGTTTTTCTTGAAGGAGCTTGCCATGAAACTCGCACACTGGTTGGCCGTCGCAGCGACGGCGGCGCTTGTCACCGCGTGCGCCAGCACCACGCAGGGTGGCGCGGTGGGCGCGAACCGCAGCCAGATTCTCATCGTCAGCGAGGCGCAGATGAACCAGCAGGCAGCGCTGGCGTATGCCCAAACGCTGCAAAAAGCCAGCAGCGCGCGCGCGCTCAACACCAACGCGGCGCAGACGGCGCGCGTGCAGGAAATCTCGCGCCGCCTGATTGCCCAGACTCCGCACTTTCGCCCGGACGCGCGGCAGTGGGACTGGCAGGTGAACGTGATTCAGGACAAGACGGTGAATGCCTGGTGCATGCCGGGCGGCAAGATTGCCGTCTACTCCGGCATCATTGACACGCTCAAACTCACCGATGATGAGCTGGCTGCCGTCATCGGGCACGAAATTTCGCATGCGCTGCGCGAGCACAGCAGGGAGCAGGCCTCCACCAGCGCGCTGCAGAGTCTGGGCGTCTCCGTCATCTCGCAGGCGGCCGGGTTGGGCGAGGCGGGCGCCACCGTCATCAACACGGCGGCGCAATATGCGCTCACACTCCCCTTTTCGCGCCGCCACGAAACCGAGGCCGACATCGTGGGGCTGGAACTGATGGCGCGCGCCGGCTACAACCCGCAGGCGGCCATCAGCGTGTGGCAGAAGATGAGCGCCGCCAGCCAGGGCAGCGTGCCGCAGTTCATGTCCACGCACCCCTCGCACGCCACGCGCATCGCCGACCTGCAGGCGGCCATGCCCAAGGTCATGCCGCTCTACCAGAACGCGCGCGGCAAGCGGCGTTAGCCGCCGGCGAACATGATGCGAGAAGAAACTTTACAATTCTTTACGCCCGAGACATGAGGGGAGCATCTTCCTCGCTAGACTTGCAACAGTTTGTTCAGCAACAGGAGCACGATGATGAAACGTCTACTGACAATGTTTGCCGTGGTCGCGGCGGCACTGGTGTTTACCGGGTGCGCAAACACCACCAAAACCGGCGCTGTGGGCATCAAACGCCAGCAGCTTTTGCTGGTGAGCAGTGAATCAATCAATGCACAGGCGGCGAAAGGCTATGCCAGCACAGTTTCCCAGGCCAAGAGCCGAAAGAAACTCAATACCGACGCCAGGCAGACGGCGCGCGTGAGAACCATCGCCAACCGGCTGATTGCCCACGTTGGGCATTTCCGCGAAGACGCGCGCAACTGGGAATGGGAAGTCAATGTATTCAAGGACGACACCATCAACGCCTGGTGTATGCCGGGCGGCAAAATCGGGGTCTACACCGGCATTATTGAAAAACTCAGGCTCACGGACGATGAACTGGCTGCCGTCATGGGGCACGAAATTGCACACGCGCTGCGCGAGCACAGCCGCGAGCAGGCGTCTACAAACGTGATTCAGCAGCTTGGCGTCAAACTGGCAGCCAGAGCCGCCAAGGTTGACGAAAGGGTTGTGGGCACCGTTGCAAAATATGGCTTTGAGCTGCCATTTTCGCGCAGCCATGAAAGCGAGGCGGACGTTATTGGTCTGGAATTGATGGCGCGCGCTGGCTACGACCCCAATGCTGCCGTGAATGTGTGGCGCAAGATGAGTGCGGTCAGCGGCGTCAATCCCAAACTGCTCGAGTTCATGTCTACGCACCCTTCACATGACACGCGCATCACAGACCTGAACGCCATGATTCCCACGGTGATGCCTCTGTATGAAAGCGCTCCCAAGGCAAGACGCTCGGCGACTGCATCCAGAAGTAGCGCAAGAAAGGCGAGGGGCGCGAGAAAATAGATTTTTCCAGCCAGCCAAACAGCCAGCTATTCAACCACATGGCGCCGCCTGCGGGCGGCGCCGGACTTTTTAAATCAGCAGGAGAAAAAACATGCGTTTTTCCGTTTTTGCCCTTGCCGGCGCTGCGGCGCTGGCCGCGTTTGGCGCACACGCCGCCGAATATGCGATTGACCCGCACCACACCTACGCCACCTTTGCCATTGACCACAACGGCGCCTCCATTAACCGTGGGCGTTTTGACAAAGTGACCGGCACCATTGAATTTGACCTCGCCGCGCGCACCGGCAAAGTGGATGTGAAGGTGGACACCAGCGCCGTTTCCGCCGGTTCGCAGCAGTTCAACGACCACCTGCGCAGCCCCGATTTGTTCAACGTGGCGAAATTTCCCGACATGCGTTTTGTCTCCGAGCAATTCGTGTTTGACGAAAGCGGCAAACTCGTGGAAGTGCTGGGACAGATGACGCTGCTCGGAGTCACGCAGCCGCTCGTGCTCAAAGCCAACCAGTTCACCTGCTACGAAAACCGCATGGCCAAGGCCGAAGCTTGCGGCGGCGACTTTGAAGCCACCATTGACCGCACCCTCTGGGGCATGAACTACGCCGCCAAGGAAATGGGCAACGCGCAGGTGCGCATCGGCGTGACGATTGAAGCCTTCAAGAAACCGGCAGCGCAGTAAGGTTGCCCTACTCAGGAAAAAGCCCGCGTCATGCGGGCTTTTTTATGGTCGACTGGCAGGATTGCAGTTGCAGACCGAAGCGGCTGATGTGGCATTCGCTGCGCTGTGCGAACCATGCAAGCGGCACGCCGAGCGTGCCCCTCTCAAGAAACGCAAGCAGGAATCGAGTGAAGAACATGCTCACCGAAAGCTTAAAAACTTATGGCCGAAATAGCTGGTGACCACAGGCACAAGCACACCAACCAAGTGAGCTAAGGCTTCAGCATGCCCCTCAATGCCAACCGATGGCAGTGCCCATCGAGCCAGCAAAAGACTGATAGCCAGTGTCTGAAGGACTGCTACGAGGTTCACGCCTACGAACTTGATTACCTGGGGTAGAAGCTGTCCCTGAATTGCATTTAAAACGTGCTCTCGCATGAGCAGAAAAGCGACCAGCATCCCCACCAGATAAGCGAA
>JAFRYL010000043.1 GCA_017437605.1 Ottowia sp.
AGGGAGAGGGGGCGCCATGCCGCGCAGCGGCATGGCGTCCTGTTTGGCACACTGCAATGCACATGCAAGCCGCGCCCGCCGCATTGCTGACGCACAATGCGGCACACCCCCTCCCTGCCCTCCCCCTCTGCTACCGCGAGGGAGAGGGGATATTTGGACAGCGTCATATCAACACTGTTTCAGCCCTTCAACAAAGCCTGCATTTCGCCCGCTTCATACATCTGCGTCATGATGTCCGCGCCGCCGATGAATTCGCCGCGCACATACAGCTGCGGAAATGTCGGCCACTGGCTGTATTCCTTCATCGCCTGGCGAATCTCTTCGTCCGCGAGCACATTCACCGCCACCACGCGCGGCGCGTCCAGCCCGCAGGCTTTGAGAATCTGCACCGCGCGCCCGGAAAAGCCGCACATGGGAAAGTTGAGGTCGCCCTTCATAAACAGCACCACTTCATTGCTCTGAACCAGCGCATCAATGCGCTGACGCACATCGTCCTGCATGCCTTGTTTCCTTTTTTTCTTGCCATGAAAAAGCGCCCCGCAGGGCGCTGCGCACTCTTGTGCAAAAAGCGCCCCGCAGGGCGCTTCGCACAGTCTTGTCAAAAGACAAGCTCAGCGAATCAGGAACTGGGTGCGGTCTTTGCCGTCAATCCAGCGCGGCGCCTTGCCACGGCCAGTCCAGGTCTTGCCAGTCACCGGGTCACGATATTTCGGCGGCACTTTGCCAGCGCTGGCGCGACGGCCACGACCACCACGACGACCTGCCGGGAAAACGTCGCGTTCCGTCAAATCATACTTGGCGATGAGCGCACGCACTTCGGCCACGGCATCGGCGATTTCAGCCTTGCGCGCTTCCTTGATGCGCTGTTCAATTTCCTGGCGTTGGCGCAGCAGGTCTTCATAAGCAGACATGTTTCAACTCCTGTGTTGCTTGGGTTGGGAAGAAAAGACGCGGCGGAATATACCACCCTTTGCGCCGCCCAAACAGGAAAACGGAAAAATTTTTTGCCACACTAACTGCGCCGCACCACAGCATTGATGGCGCGCGCACGCACTTTGTCGATGCGCCGCCCCTGCATGGCCACAACGGTAAATCGCCAGCCAGCGGCATCAATTTCAGCACCAGTGGCCAGCAAACTGCCCGCCTCGGACTGCAGCAAGCCGGCGAGCGTGTTATAGCGGCCTTTACTCTCATGCGGCAACTCGTCAATATTCAGCCGCGCCTTGAGTTCACTGGCGGGCATCAGCCCGTCAAGCATCCAGCCGCCATCTTTCAAGGGGCGCGCCCAATCATCGCCGCCTTCGCTCTTGAGTTCGCCGGTAATGGCTTCAAGCAAATCGCGCGGCGTCATCATGCCCTGCACCACGCCGTATTCGTCCACCACAAACATGATGCGCGCAGGCCGCTTGCGAAGCTGCTCGAGCATCTCCATCGCGCTCAGGGTTTCCGGCACAAAAATCGCCTGCTCGCAATGCGGCTCAATGCTGCCCTCGCATTGCTGCCCAAGCGCCAGCAGCCGCGCCACGGAAATAATGCCCGCCACATCGTCCAGACTGCCCCGGCCAACGGCGTACCAGGAATGCGCTTCTTTTTCCCCGCGCGCCGCCACCTGCGCCAGCGCCTGCGCCACACTCAAATCCGCGTCCAGCCATTCAATTTCACCGCGCGGCACCATCAGCGACGACAGCGGGCGCAAATCCAGATGAAACACATTGCGCACCATCTGATGCTCCTGCGCTTCAATCAGCCCGGCGTCCACCCCTTCTTCAAGCGAAGCGGAAATCTCTTCCGCCGTCACCGGGCGCTCATTTGATTCGCTCAGCCGCAGCAGTTTGAGCACCAGGCGCGTGGAAAGCGACAAAAGCGCCACAAACGGCGCCGTCGCCGCCGCCAGCCAGCGCATCGGATACGCCGCCCAGCGCGCCACCGCCTCTGGAAACATTTGCCCGATGCGCTTGGGCGCCAGCTCGCCAAAAATAATCGTCACAAACGTGATGCACACCACCACCACCGCCGTGGCGGAAAGTCCGGCGGCAGCCTCCGGCATTCCAAACGCACGCAAACGCTCCGCCAGCGGCGCGCTGAACGCCGCCTCGCCCACAATGCCATTGAGCATGCCAATGGAGGTAATCCCCACCTGCACCGTAGACAAAAAGCGCGTCGGACGCGCCATCAAATCCAGCGCCGCCCCCGCCAGCGCATCACCCGCATCGCGCATCGCCTCCAGACGCGCGCGGCTGCTGGACGCCACCGCCAGCTCCGACATGGCAAACACCCCGTTGAGCAGGGTCAGAAAAATGATGAGCAAAACATTCATGGCAGAAAAGAAAAAACCGCAGCGCACAGGCGCGCACAATAGCGCACATGGCACTGTATTTGATTGGCGACGTGCAGGGCTGCGACAGCGCCCTCGGCCACCTGCTCGCCGAAATAGATTTTTCCCCAAGCCGCGACCGCATCATCCTGCTGGGCGACCTCGTCAACCGTGGCCCCGCCTCGCTCGCTGTGCTGCGGCGCGCGATGGCCTTGGGCGGCGCATGCGATTGTCTGCTCGGCAACCACGACATTCACCTGCTCGCCGTTGAGCGCGGGCTGCGCCCGCCCGGGCGACGCGACACGCTCGACGACATTCTCACCGCCCCCGACCGCCCCGCCCTCATCAATTGGCTGCGCCGCCAGCCCCTTGCGCGCCTTGAACACGGCGTCCTCATGGTGCACGCTGGCGTGCTGCCCGCGTGGAGCGTCAAAAAAACCCTCGCCCTCGCGCAGGAAGTGCAGCAGGCGCTCTCCGGCGACGACTGGGCGGCGCACCTCGCCGACCTCTTCGGCAACAAACCCGACCACTGGAGCAAAGGCTTGCGCGGCGCCGCGCGCCTGCGCGCCATCGTCAACGCCCTCGTCCGCATTCGCCTCATTGATGCCAAAGGGCACATGGACTTTGACACCAAAGACAGCCGAGGCGCCGACGGCGCCCCGTCCGGCCTCATGCCCTGGTTTGACCACCCCGAGCGCCGCACCGCAGGCCACCCCATCGCCTTTGGCCACTGGTCCACCCTCGGCCCGCTGCTGCGCGCCGACATCATGGCGCTCGACAGCGGCTGCGTCTGGGGCGGCTGGCTCTCCGCGCTGCGCATCGGCGCAGACGGTACGCGCGAACTCATACAAGTGCGCGGCACGCAGGCATGCACCCCGGGAGCCGCATAAAACGCCACAAACAGACATATACTTATTGAAGATACCTACGGTCGCCGGCTTGATAAGCCGGTAAGCAATCAATACCCTATGAATACATGAACAAGAACGCCATTCCCCTCACACTCTGCGCCGCCCTTGCGCTGCTCATGCTCTGGTCAGGCATCGCCCCCGCCGAGCGCGCCGTGTGGTATGCCGAAATCATTCCCATCGCCCTCGTCTTTGCCGCGCTGGTCGCAACATTTCCAAAATTCAGATTCAGCAACGCCGCCTACCTATTGATGAGCTGCTGGCTCATATTGCACACCATCGGCGCGAAATACACCTTTGCCGCCGTACCCTTTGACTGGGGCAACCCGTGGCTTGCCCCCATTTTTGGCGCAGGGCGCAACCATTTTGACCGGCTCGCGCACTTTTCCATCGGCTTTTACGCCTTCCCCATGGCCGAATGGCTGCTGCGCCGGCGCAAATGCACCGTGGGCGTGGCGCTCTGGTTTGGCCTGTTTTTCATGATGGCCATCGCCGCCGGCTACGAAATCATTGAATGGCTCTACGCCGTCATAGAAGGCGGCAACGCCGGCGTGGAGTTTCTCGGCTCGCAAGGCGACATCTGGGATGCACAAAAAGACATGCTCTGCGACACCACCGGCGCCATCTTCGCCCTGGCACTCTATGCCATCATTCGCCCTGACCGGAAAGAAGCTGCTGAACATTGAGGAGACACTGCCATGAGCGACTTCCAAGCGCAATACGAACTCTGGGATGCGTTCCTGAAAGAGTGGCCACCTTCACGGCTGGCGACGATGACGCTCGATGAATACACCAAAGCCGGGGCAAAGGATTGCCTCACCTACTGGCTCGAATTTGGTCTCGACGAACTCGGCAGCATTCGGGGTTCCCCTGCATTCAGGTTTGGGGTGTACTCGCGCAAAGACACCGAAGCGAAAGAGAATGCGAAGGGTCACAGTTATTCGGAAACCCACGGTTGGCGCTCAACGTTCGGCAAAACAGCCGAGGAAGCCTTCCAGAAGGTACGCGGCTACGTCGTGCAGATAGCGGCGCTTGCCGCCGCAGGCGACCTTGATGGTATCGAGGCTTTTGAGCACCTTGGGGAAACCGTCAAATGGAAGATTGCCTTTCACTACCAGAACCGGCAACACCCGGTTATCGTGGACATCTTCAAACCCGAAGCACTGGCTGCGTTCACAGGCGGCAACGCGAACCAAAACATGGCCGCCTTGCAAAGAGCCGCGCTGAAACTGCGACCAGAAGGGATGGGTATTCTGGAATTCGGAAGGCAGGTGTCGGAGACACCAGCAGTGCGGGAAGCGTTGAGGCAGAGGAGAAAAAATCAGCAAGCCAACAGCAGTGCGCCAGCGTCTACCCAACCTGCCTCCAGCGAATCTGCCACCCCAAGCACCTGTACCAACCGCATTTACTACGGGCCGCCCGGCACAGGTAAAACCTATACGGTGATAGAGAAGGAACTCAAGAAAAAGTACGGATACGTGGATGGCAAGGAAGAGAACCCGCGTTATCGCTTCGTCACCTTCCACCAGTCCTACGGTTATGAAGAGTTCGTGGAAGGTTTGCGCCCCGTTTTGAAGGGCGAAGGCAATGCCGGAGAAGTACAATACGAAATTCGCCCCGGCGTATTCAAGGAATTATGCGAGCAAGCGCGAGGTCAGCAACAGCGTTTTGCGATGGTGATTGACGAAATCAACCGGGGCAACATCAGCAAGATTTTTGGCGAACTGATTACCCTGATTGAGCCGGACAAGCGCGAAGGCGCCAAAAACGCCTTGGAAGTAATGCTGCCTTATTCGCAAAAAAAGTTCTCGGTGCCCGCCAATGTGGACATCATCGGCACCATGAACACGGCAGACCGTTCGCTGGCGCTGCTGGACACCGCCTTGCGCCGCCGCTTTAAGTTTGTGCCGCTGCTGCCCGACACCCGCTACGAAGAAGGCGCACCGCTGGCGGGGCTGAAGGTTGGCGACATTGATGTGCCGAAGATGCTGGAGCGCATCAATGAGCGCATTGAAGTTTTGTATGACCGCGAGCACTGCATCGGCCATGCGTATTTCATGGCGCTGGAAGGTGTGCCGGATGGCGCGGCGCGTTTTGAAAAACTGGCAGCCATCTTCCGCAAGCGCATCCTGCCCTTGCTGGAAGAGTATTTTTTTGAAGACTGGCACAAGATTCGCTTGGTACTCGGCGACAACCAGAAGCCGGAAGAAAACCAGTTCGTGCGTGCCGAGAGGCAGGACTTGTCGGCGCTGTTTGGCAGCGACCATGAGCTTGACAGCGACACCACCAAACGCCGTTACAGCGTGCAGGAAAGCGCCTTTGACAATCCTGCGGCGTATATCGGCATTTACGACAAGCCAGCCTCCTGACGGGTGCGCGCATGGCGGGCATCACGGTTTACGAGTTTGATGCGCTGACCTCCGGCGCTGTGCCAGAGCGCGTGTTCGCGTGGCTGCAGTCGCAGGCGCTGCGCCTGTCCGAGAAGGACGAGCAGGCATGGTTACGCCTGACGCAACGCAGCGGCCAGCCCGCCGTACGAGTGACCAACTACGTTGGCGTGATTCACACCCCGGGCGGCTTTCAGATTGAGGTTTTGCCAAAAATCGGCAAGGCGATGGGTAGGGAGCAAACCCGGCAACTGCTGCTCGACATGCTGCGCTGCCTGGGCGAGTTTCAGCCTATCAAAACCGATAGCGCCCGGCTGCTGGCCGCGCGCATGCCCCTGTGGGAAGTGTTCATCGGCGAGTTTCTGCGCGCGGTGGAGCGCGTCGTCAAGCGCGGGCTGCGCGGCGCCTACAACACGCGGCAGGGCAACATTGTTGCGCTGCGCGGCAAGCTGCTCATGGCTGCGCATCTGCGGCACAACCTCTGCCGCCGCGACCGCTTTTTTGCCGAGTTTGACGAGTTTTCCGTCAATCGCCCGGCCAACCGCCTGCTGCATTCGGCGCTGCGCCGCGTGCTGGACTGGACGCGCTCGCAGGCGCATCAGCAATTGGCGCGCGAGCTGCGCTTTGTGTTCGCCGAGGTGCCGGAATCAGCGCAACCGGCGCTGGATTTCCAGCGCGTGCGGCTGGACCGCGACATGGGACATTACGAAGACGCGCTGGCGTGGGCGCGCTTGATTCTGCAAGGCGAGTCGCCACTCACCGGCGCGGGAAAGCACAGCGCGCCCTCGCTGCTGTTTCCGATGGAGAAAGTGTTTGAAGCCTTTGTCGCCCGCCACCTGCCACGCCAGTTGAAGCAGCCATACACCTTGCAGCCGCAAGCCAGCAGCCGCTCGCTGGTGCAGCACATGGGCAAAGACTGGTTCTCTTTGCGCCCCGACCTGCTGGTGCGGGAGGGCGGCACAAACCGCCTCGTGCTGGATACCAAATGGAAGCTGGTGGATAAAAACAAAGACAACTACGGCTTGAGCCAGGCGGATTTCTACCAACTGCACGCCTACGGGCACAACTACCTTGACGGTCAGGGCGATGTGGTGCTGATTTACCCAAAAACGGATACGTTCAAACAGGCGCTACCAGTATTCAAGTTTCAATCGTCGGGGCTGCGCTTGTGGGTGTTGCCGTTTTGTTTGGAGAGCAAGCGCCTGCTGTTGCCAGAAGATGGCTCCGAATGCGGACTTCTGAAAAAGTGTTTCGCGTAAAACCCTGTGCAGCGTTGACCCGAACCCTCTGCCCGCGCTGCGTTATTCCCACGGATTGATGACTTCCAGCCCGGCGGCCTGAAACGGGCGCACGTCGCGCGTGGCGATGGCAAAGCCGCGCACCTTCGCTATGGCGGCAATGTAGGCATCGTTCTGGCCCATCGGCTGCCCAGCGCTGCGCGCCTTCGCCGCCAGCACCGCATAGCAGCGCGCTGCGCCGCCGTCCAGCGGCAGGATGCGCCCTTCAAACTTCTGCAGCCACTCTTCCACCGTCCGGCTCAGGCTCTCCTTGCGCTTGCCCTCCGGCAGGATAGCCACGCCGTGCAGCAACTCGCCCATCACCACGCTCGGCACATAGAGCGTGTGCATGGGCTGCCGATTCAACCATGCAGCGACGCGGGGGTTCGGCACCTCGTGCGTGAACTCCGAGAGCACGTTGGTATCAAGCGCAATCATTCTTCAAACACCATTGGCTCTGCGATGGGTCTGTCCACTTCGCTGAGTGCCTGCACCAGCGCATCGTGGTCTTCATCGGTGACACCGTTGCGCTGGCTGATGGCGTGCAGTATGTTGCCAAGGTTCCCTGGCTCATTAGGCGGCTGCACCGCCGCTGCGATGATGCGGCGCACTTCGGCTTCCACACTGCGCCCGTTTTGGTGGGCGCGCAGTTTCAGGGCGCGGCGCGTTTCGTCGCTCAGGCCGCGCACGGTCAATGCGGTCATGGTGGCTGCTCCTTGTCGTGTGCTGTCAAAGTGCTGGCAAGTGTAGGCATCTTCCAGCACTTTGCAAGCATTCCCTCACGCCTGCGCGGGCACGGGCGCGCGCCCATAATGGGGCGCATGGACGAAATCGTGAAACAGGCCATGCGGCGCTGGCCGAATGTGCCGCATTGTTTTGGCTGGCTGGCGCTGGACGCGCGCGGCGACTGGTGGATGCGCGATGCGCGCGCGCAGGCGTGCGGCAGCTTTACGAGCGGCGCGTCGGGCGCCAAGGGCGCACGCCTGCAGCACGAGGGGCTGCGGCGCTTCATTGAGCGCAACTACCTGCCCGATGAACGCGGGCGCTGGTTTTTCCAGAACGGGCCGCAGCGCGTGTTTGTGGAACTGGAGGCGGCGCCGCTGGTGTGGCGCATCCTGCCGAGCGGTGAAGTGCAGGGGCACGACTGGCAGCCGGCGGGCGAGATTGATGGCGCTTTTCTGGACGAGCACGGGCGCCTGTTTTTGCACAGCACGCGCGCGCTGGGGCTGGTGCATAGCCAGGACATGCTGGCCGCCGCCGACGCGGTTGAAGCAGGCCGCTGGCAGCCGGAGGAAGTGCGCTTTGCCGACTTGCCGAAGCGTTTTGGCTTTGTCCTCAGCCCCGAAGCGGCGCAACAGGACAATTGACAAGGGTATCTATTTGTCGCCGGCTTGTTGTGCCGGCAATGAGTAGTTTTTTGCTGAGGTATCTGGCTCGGCAATGCTGACGCTGCCGATTTTTTCAATGCGCTGCAGCGCGGGAGCGCGCTCGGGTTCCGCCACTTGGCACAGGCGCGGCGCCCAGTACGTTTCATACGCCATCGCGCCGATGAGCGCGGCGCTCACGGCAAGGACGAGGGCGCCAGCGGCGATGGCGGCGCGTTTGCTCTGTTTCGTCATGGGGCAACAAGAAAAACGCCCGCGCGCGGCGGGCGTGTGTGACGCAGGCGCGGCGCTTACTTGGCGTTGTCCACCATGTATTGCACGGCAGCGCGCAATTCGTCGTCGCTGGCGGTGGAGGCGCCGCGCGCTGGCATGGCGCCCTTGCCCTCAAACACGACTTTCATCATCGCGTCCATGCCGGTGGCAATCCTCGGCGCCCATTCTTCCTTGCTGCCGAACTTGGGCGCGCCGCTTATGCCGGCGGCGTGGCACATCTGGCAGGTGGCCTCGTAGAGCTTCTTGCCGGGCACTTCCGCAGCGGCGGCGGTGCTGTCCTGCGTCGCGCCTTCGTCCGCAGCTGCGGTTTCGGGTGCAGAGGCGTCGGACGCAGGCTCGGCAGCGGCAATGGCAACGCTGCCCACCTTTTGCACGCGCTCGGCGACGGCCTGCGCGTCGTGCTCCTCGGCAAATGGATTCCACGGGCACAGCGCCACGTAGCCCATGACGCCAACAAGGATGACTGCGATGGCGGCGGCGATGCCGACAAGGTCCCAATTGGTGCGGTGTTTGGAGGATTTGCGCGAGGCAGATGAAGATGTTCGGTGTGGCTTGTTAGTCATGGGATGTCGTTGATGTCTGAATGCGGAAAAGGCATAGTTTTCCCGCTGCAGCGCGCGGCGGCTTGTGCAACATCAAACCTGTGTGCCGGGCGGCGCCGCGCATGAATTGCATGGGTATGCAGTCATCGCCGGCAACTTTCGCCGGCAACGAATCATATTTGCAACATGTATACAACGCAATGCGCCATGCCAGCATCATACTATTGCATAGGACATTTCATCGCCAGCGACTTATGCCGGCAATGAACGTATACCCATCATTTTTCCTGAGGCGCCAGCGCCGGCTCGCCGGAGGTGGCGGGGGTGGCGGGTGCGCCCTCCCCTGCTTCCTGCGCGCAGGTGGCGCAGGTGGTGATGGGTTCCTGTGCGTGGGGATAGTCCTGGCTGATGGCGCCGTTGACGAACGCCGGCTCCTCGTCGGTGTGGCGGCGCAGGCCGCCGCCGAGCGCCTTGTAGAGGTCGGCGAGGTTGGCGAGGCGCGTGTTTTCTATGGCGAGCAGCGCGAGGTCTGTGCCGTAGCTGCTGCGTTCGGCGTCGAGCAGGTCGAGCGCGCTGGCGATACCGTGCTCGTTGCGCAGGCGCACGAGGCGCAGCGCCTCGCTCCACGCCGCGCTTTGCCGCGCGGTGGCGTCGCGGCGCGCATCAAGCTGCTGGCGTGCGGCGAGTGCATCTGAAACGTCGCGGAAGGCGGATTGCACCGCGCCTTCGTAGGCGGCGACTTGCTCCTGCTGGCGGATTTCGGCGGCGTCCAGATTGGCCTTGAGCGCGCCCCAGTGGAAGATGGGCAGGCTGATGCTGGGCGCAAAGGCCCAGGTGCGGTTGCCGCCCTTGAACAGGCCGTCCATTTCGTTTGAGCCGGTGCCGATGCTGCCGGTGAGCGCGATGCGCGGGAAAAAGGCAGCGCGCGCGGCACCGATGTTGGTACCAGCGGCGCGCAGGGCGAATTCGGCGACGCGAATGTCGGGGCGGTTGAGCAGCACCTCGGAGGGCAAACCAGCGGGCAGGCGGTCTATCCTGAACTGCTCGGCCAGCGGCAGCGGCGCGGGCAAGTCCGCCGGCAGTGGCTGGTTGATGAGGAGCGCGAGCGCATTGCGCGCCTGCTCGCGCGCCTGCACGGCGGCGGCGAAGTCGGCGCGTGCAGATTCAATGAGCGTTTGCTGCTGGTGCAGCTCCACGCCCGAGGTCACGCCCGCATCGTGGCGCTGCTGCGCCAGTTTGTAGGTCTGCTCGCGCGTGGCAAGCACGCGCTGCGCGAGTGCCATGGCTTCTTCGGCGTAACGCTCGCCGAAGTAGGTTTTGGCCACTGCCGCCACGAGCGCAAGCTGCGTGGCGTCGCGTGCGGCGGCGCTGGCGAAGTAGCCCTGCAGGGCCGCTTCGCTCATGCTGCGCACGCGCCCGAACAGGTCCAGCTCAAAGCCGGTCACGCCCGCGCCCACGCTGTAGGACGAGGTGACGGTGGATTGCCCGGTGGGACTCAAATCGCGCGCCACGCGCGCGCGCGTGCCGCCGGCGCTGGCGTCCAGACTGGGGAGGAGCGCGGCGCGCGTGATGGCGTACTGCTTTTGCACCGCTTCGGCGTTGAGCGCGGCTTGCCGCAAGTCGGTATTGCACGAGAGCGCCATCTCAATGAGGCGGTGCAGGCGCGGGTCGGCAAACCAGTCCTGCCAGCCCACGGCGGCCACGGGGACGCCGGCCTGCTCTTGCGGCGCGTCGTAGGCAAAGCGCTGCGGAATGTTGACCAGCGGCGCTTCATACGCGGGAATGAAGGAGCACGCCGACAGCGCGGCAGCCGCCGCCAGCGCGGTGATGGTGGTCATCTTGCTCATGCGGCAACCTCCTTCGTGACGGCGGGGCTGGTTTTGCCCTTGAAGAACATTCGCACCACCACGTAGAACATGGGCACCATGAACACCGACAGCAGCGTGCCGATGAGCATGCCCCAGAACACCGTGGTGCCAATGGCGCGCTGGCTCGCGGAGCTGGCGCCGTTGGCGAAGTAGAGCGGCACCACGCCCAGAATGAAGGCAAACGAGGTCATCAAAATGGGGCGGAAGCGCAGTTGCGCCGCCTGGATTGCCGCCTGCAGCACGGTTTTGCCGCGCTCCTGCGCGTCCTTGGCGAACTCAATGATGAGAATGGCGTTTTTCGCCGACAGGCCAATGACGGTAATCATGCCGACGTGGAAGTAGATGTCGTTCAGGTACCCCGGCGGCAGCTTGTAGAGCAGGCCATCAAAGAGATTGCGCCCATTGACGCCCAGCACCATGCCGAAAAAGCCCAGCGGCACCACCAGCATCACCGCCAGCGGAATGGACCAGCTTTCATACAGGGCGGCGAGCGCCAGGAACACCGACAGAATGGCAAAAGCGTAGAGGATGGTCGTCTTTGCGCTGCCCTTGATTTCCTCGCGCGACTGCCCGCTCCACTCCACGCTGTAGCCGCTGCCCAGTTCATCGACCAGGCGCAGCACCTCCGCCATCGCCTCGCCGGATGAATAGCCCGTGGCCGCCTGCCCGTCAATCTGCAGGGAGGGGTAGCCGTTGACGCGCACGCTCTGCTGCGTGCCCACGACCCACTGCGCCGAAGCCACGGTGGACAGCGGCACGCCCGTGCCCTGGCTGTTGGGCACCGTCATGGCGAGGATGTCTTCGGGCTGCATGCGCGTGTGCGCGTCCGCCTGCACGATGACGCGCTGCAGCCGCCCCTGGTTGGGAAAGTCGCTGACATACGCCGAGCCGAGCGCCACGCCCAGCGTGTTGCTGATGCTGGCGAACGAAATGCCCTGCGCCGCTGCTGTGCGACGGTCAATGTCAATGCGAAGCTGCGGCGCGTCTTCCAGCCCCGAAGCGCGCACATTGCTGGCGTCAAAGATGGGGTTTTGCCGCATCTTGCCAATCAGCTCGTTGCGTTTGGCGACCAGATTGGCGTGTCCACGGTCGTCGCGGTCTTGCAGGTAGAAGCTGAAGCCCGCGCTGATGCCAAGCTCCGGGATGGCGGGCGGGTTGATGGCGAGCGCGAAGCCGTCTTTCACCGTCGCCATGAGCGCGCCGGTGATGCGCCCCGCCAGCGATGCGGCGTCCTGCCCCTTGCCGTGGCGCTCCGCCCAGTCTTTGAGCGTGATGAAGCCCATCGCCATGTTCTGCCCCGAGCCGGCGAAGCTGAAGCCGGAGACGTTGACGAAGTTTTCCACCTCGGACATGGATTTGATGACGCCGTTGGCAATCGTCATGGTCGCGTCGGTGCGCTCCTTGGTGGCGCCGGGCGGCAGTTGCGCCATGACCAGCAGCGCGCCCTGGTCCTCGTTGGGCAGGAACGAGGTGGGAATACGCATGTAGAGCCACAGCGCCACCGCTGTGAGCGCCACATACCCAAGTATCAGCCAGCCCATGTGCCGCATGGTGCGCGCCACCGTGCCCTGATAACTGCGCGTGGTGCGCTTGAAAGCGACGTTGAACCATTCAAAGAAAAGGGGCACCAGTCGCAAGGGCCAGACGCGCCAGAACCTTGATTCCGCTGCCTCACGCTGCATTTCTGCCTCGGGCTTGAGCAGCGTGGCGCAGAGCGCGGGCGTGAGCGAGAGCGCAAAGAACGCAGAGAACGCAATGGCAATGGCCATCGTCAGCGCGAACTGACGGTAGATGTTGCCCGTGGCGCCGCTGAACATGGCCAGCGGAATGAACACGGACACCAGCACCGCCGTGATGCCAACCACGGCGCCGGAAATCTGCCCCATCGCCTTTTTCGTCGCCTCGCGCGGGGGCAACCCTTCCTCGTCCATGATGCGCTCGACGTTTTCCACCACGACGATG
>JAFRYL010000044.1 GCA_017437605.1 Ottowia sp.
CCCTCGCCCAGCGCCTTGCGCCGCCGCGCATGGCGGCGCAGGCCGTGGGCGGCGCCGTGGGGCGCAATCCGCTGTCCATCATCATCCCCTGCCACCGCGTGCTTGGCAGCGGCGGCGCGCTGACCGGCTACGCCGCCGGACTGGACATCAAGCGCCGCCTGCTTCAGCATGAGGGTATTCATTTGCCGCCGGCATAACAAGCCGGCAATGCTGCACAAATATTTCAGGTTTGCATCTCGGCGCAAAAAACTTGCGCGAGCACTTGCACACACCGTAACACTTCACTACACTCGCGCCCGCGTCTGGCCGGCAGGCTGTATCAGCCGGCGACCTTTTCCCAACCCCCTTCCATCACATCAAGGAGAATCTCGCATGAACAAGGTTAGGCATACTATACTACCCCCCCCCCGCGCACTCTAGGCGCGCGGCGCACTTCCTGAAACCCCTACCCATCGCCGCGTTTGCCGCCGTGCTCGCCGCCGGCTTTGCGCCGCAGGCGTGGGCGGACACCAATTGCGTATCTATTGGCGCCGGTTGCAAGGGCGCCAACGGCCCCTCCAACAACTCCGGCGACAAAGCCGTCATCGTTGACGAAGACCACGTGGCCGGGGATGTCTACGGGGGGTATTCCACGGAAGAAGACGTCACAAACAACCATCTGACCATCAAATCCCCCGGCGTCGCGGCAGAAGCATATGGGGGCCGTACCTATGGCAGCGGTAAGAACGCCACGCTAAACACCCTGACCGTCGAAAGCGGCCTGGTACGCTCGTTCGCTATTGGGGGCCAAGGCCAGGGGGAAGCCACGAACAACAAGGTATTTATCAAGAGCTCGGGCGTGGTGCAACAAGTTTATGGCGGCTTCGCACAACTCGACGCCACTGGCAATGAAGTAACCATCGAGGGCTGGGGCAATGTGAAGATGTCCGTGTTGGGCGGCTTTTCGAATATGGGCAACGCCACGGGCAACACGATCAACCTCTCCGCTCAACTGCCAGGCGTATCCGTGTGGGGCGGCCAGTGCCGTAACAGCGGCTGCGAGCAAAAGAAGGACAACACCCTCGTGGTAACGACAACCCACGCGGAAGCGGACCGTTTTGAAAACTTTGATGCCATTAAGTTCAACCTGCACGACCGCTTTGGCAGCAACCCGAGCGCTGTCGCTCTCACCACCAACACGCCGGTTGACCTGGACGGTGTCACCATCACTGTCAGCGACCCCCCAACACTTGAGGGCGAACTGGCGGGTTCAACCCCCATGCTCATCAACCGCGTCACCAATACCCCGACGAAGGTCGAAGGTCTGCCCAGTGGTCATACGTGGGAGATTAAGTCGAGCGGCGGCGTCTACAGCGGACTCATCATCAAGGGTAAGCCCTACCCCCTCACCCTCGTTGCCACCCCCACGGAAGGCGGCGAAGTGACGTGCTCCCGCGATGTGTGGCATGGCGATAGCACCACCTGCACCGCTAAAGCCAAGCCCGGTTACGCCTATAAAGAGGACAGCATCAGGCTGACAAGCGGCGCAGCAACCGTCAGCTGCCGCAGCGCCGATTGCACGCTGAGTAATGTCACCCGCGCCCCGACCGTGGAGGCCGCCTTCACCAGGCTCGATTCCACCCACAAAATCACGGCGGAACCCTCACCCCTCAACGGCGGCAGCGTCACCTGCACCCCCAGCACGGTAGAGCATGGCAAGGATGTGACCATCACCTGCACCGCCGCGCCCGAAAGTGGCCGCGTGCTGAGGGACCTGTGGCTGGAGGGCACCTCATGCGGCAGCACAACAACGTGTACCGCCACGGCTGTTACCCATGACCTGGTGGTGAAAGCACTATTCTCCCCTGCTCCCATCTACGCCATCACGGCCACGTCCAGCGGCAACGGCACCATCGACTGCTCGCCCACCGAGGCAGAAGAGGGCAAGGGTGTGACCATCACCTGCACGCCCTCGCCCGACGCCGGCTACGCACTGGGCAGCCTGTCGCTGCCCGGCGGCACATGCAGCGGCACGACGTGCAGCGTCGCAAACGTCACCGGCACCCTGAATGTGAGCGCAGTGTTCACACCCTTCACTGGCACCCACGCCATCACGACCGAGGTGATTCCCGCCGAGGGCGGCAGCGTGGATTGCGACGCCACTTCGGTGGCGTCCGGCGGCAGCGTCACCTGCACCGCCACTGCCAATGAGGGCTACACCTATGACGACGACAGCATCAGGCTGGCAAGCGGCTCGGCAAGCGTCAACTGCGGCAGCAACACATGCACGCTGACCGACGTCGCCAGCGCCCTGAGCGTAAAGGCCACCTTTACCAAGAATGGCGGTGGCAACACTGGCG
>JAFRYL010000007.1 GCA_017437605.1 Ottowia sp.
GCGCGCCGCATCGTGCAGGGTTTCCACCACGGTGATGGCGGGTGCGGCGTCGCGCAGCAGCTCGCGCGCGCGGCTTTGCATGCGCCCTCTCACACGCACCACCAGCGGCGCACTCGGACGCAGCGCGCGCCACGCCACCACCAGCCCCTCGGCGATGCTGTCGCAGCGTTCCATGCCGCCAAACACATTCACCAGCACGCCGCGCACGCGCCCGCCAGCGAGCGCAATGCGCAGCGCCTCGGTCACTTTCTCCACCGTCACATGCGCGCCAAGGTCAAGGAAGTTGGCCGGGCGCCCGCCGCAGCGCGCGATGGCGTCCATCGTCGCCATCGCCAGCCCCGCACCGTTGGCCATGCACGCAATGTCGCCGTCCAGCGCGAGGTAGGACAAGTCGTAATTGCCCGCCTCCATCTCGCCCGGGCGCTCCTCGTCCAAATCGCGCAGTGCCGCGATTTCCGGGTGGCGAAAGAGCGCATTCACATCAAACTCCATGCGCGCGTCCAGCGCCAGCAGCCTTCCGGCCTCGTCCAGCGCCAGCGGACCGACGAGCAGCCGCAGCGCATCACTTTCCAGATAACAGGCATACAGCGCGCGGCAAATGCGCCCGAACTCCGCAGCCACCTCTGCGGGCACTGCTGCCGCCTCGCAAAGCTGCGCGCACTGCGCCGGCGTCAGGCCAGCCAGCGGCTCCACCTGCACGGGCGCGGCGCCCTCGCCCTCCGCCTGCGCCGGACGCGCAGCAAAGGTGATGCACTGCGCGCGCCGGCTCACGCGCAGGTCCAGCACAAACTCCTGCCGCACCTGCACGCATTCCTCCACCAGCAGGCGGCGCACCGGCTGCCCCGCCGCGCCCGTTTCGCTGGTCACCAGCGGCGCGCCGAGCAAATGCTCTGCCACCTCGCCCACCTGCTGCGGCGTATGCACCTGCTGCACGCCGCCGGCAGCGCCTCGGCCGCCAGCGTGAATCTGCGCCTTCACCATCCAAGCGTTGCCGCCGAGTTTCTGCGCCGCCTCCACCGCCTCCTGCGCCGAAAACGCGCGCAGCCCGCGCGGCACCGGCACGCCAAAGCGCCGCAGAATTTCCTTGGCCTGATACTCGTGGATTTTCATGGGGGCAGCGGGGAAAACAGCTTCCGCGCAAGGCGCGGGGGCGCGAAATGTATCATTCCGCGCGCCAAAAGCGGCGCACGCTCGGCGTCAGAGCGGCGAAAGATTCACAGCATTCTTTGAAAGGCAGGGCAAATGGCCAATATCTTTATTGACGGCGAAGCGGGCACCACGGGTTTGCAAATCCGCCAGCGCCTTGAAAATATGGCGGGCGTCACGCTGCTGACGATAGACCCGGCGCGCCGCAAGGACCCCGACGCCAAACGCGCCCTCATGGTTGAGGCTGATGTCGTCATTCTCTGCCTTGCCGACGACGCCGCGCGCGAGTCCGTCGCGCTCATTGACGCCCTGCCCGCGCCGCAGCGCCCGCGCATCATTGACGCCTCCACCGCGCACCGCACCGCAGACGGCTGGGTCTACGGCTTCGCAGAAATGGCGCCGGGGCAGCGCGACGCCATCTGCAGCGCCGAGCGCGTCGCCAACCCCGGCTGCTACGCCACGGGCGCCATCACCCTGCTGCGCCCGCTCGTGGACGCCGGCCTGCTGCCGCCCGACTACCCCGTCACCCTGCCTGCGGTCAGCGGCTACAGCGGCGGCGGACGCAAGATGATTGAAGCGCACAAAGTGGGCGGCGCCAGCGCCTATGAGCTGTACGCCCTCACGCTCGCGCACAAACACCTGCCCGAAATCGTGCGCTACGCGCGGCTGGCCGCTGCGCCCATCTTCCTGCCCGCCGTGGGGCACTTCGCGCAGGGTATGCTGGTGGAACTGCCGCTGCACCTTGGCAAGCTGCCCGGCGTCACGGCGGAAAAACTGCTTGCAACCTACCGCGCGCACTACGCGGGCAGCCAGTGGGTGAGCGTGGAAGACGCCACGCCCGACGCCAAACTCGCCGCCGAAACGCTGGCCGGCAAAGACGGGCTGGAAATCCGCGTCTATGCCAACGCCGCCGCCGGCCAGGCCGTGTGCATTGCGCGGCTGGACAACCTCGGCAAAGGCGCCAGCGGCGCTGCTGTGCAGAACCTGCGCCTCATGCTTGGGCTGTAAAAAAACATCCCCTCGCCCCCGCAGCCGCGCCAGCAGCGGACAGGGGGAGAGGGGTGGGGGTGAGGGGGTCAAAACGATGGGTATCAAATAGTCGCCGGCGATATAAGCCGGCAACCACTAGTGTTTACTGCCGGTATACATAAAAAACACCGCTGCCGCGCACTGTGCGGCGACGCCCTTCGTAGAATCTGCCGCTTTTTCCCGCACCTGCTGCCACCATGTCCGCCGACTTCCAGCAACTCATCCTCACCCTGCAAAACTACTGGGCCGAGCAAGGCTGCGCGCTGCTCCAGCCCTACGACATGGAAGTGGGCGCGGGCACCAGCCACACCGCCACCTTCCTGCGCGCCATCGGGCCGGAACCCTGGCGCGCCGCCTACGTGCAGCCAAGCCGCCGCCCCAAAGACGGGCGCTACGGCGACAACCCCAACCGCCTGCAGCACTACTACCAGTTTCAGGTGCTGCTCAAGCCTGCCCCCGCCAACATCCTTGACCTCTACCTTGGGAGTCTCCGCGCACTCGGCTTTGACCTGGAAAAAAACGACGTGCGCTTTGTGGAAGACGACTGGGAAAACCCGACGCTGGGTGCCTGGGGCCTCGGCTGGGAAGTCTGGCTCAACGGCATGGAAGTCACGCAATTCACCTACTTCCAGCAAGTCGGCGGCATTGACTGCCGCCCCGCCAGCGGCGAAATCACCTACGGGCTGGAGCGGCTTGCCATGTACCTGCAGGGCGTGGACAACGTCTACAAACTGCAATGGGCGCCCGGGCTGACGTATGGCGACGTTTACCTGCAAAACGAGCGCGAGCAGTCCGCCTACAACTTTGAGCACAGCGACGCCGACTTCCTCTTCACCGCCTTTGCCGCGCACGAGAAGCAGGCCATGGCGCTGATTGACGCCCAACTCGCCCTGCCCGCCTACGAACAGGTGCTCAAAGCCGCGCACAGCTTCAACCTGCTGGACGCGCGCGGGGCGATTAGCGTCACCGAACGCGCCGCCTACATTGGCCGCATCCGGCGGCTCGCCCGCGCCGTGGCGCAGAGCTACTACGACAGCCGCGAACGCCTCGGCTTCCCCCTCGCGCCGCGCGAATGGGTGGAGCAACTGCCCAAACGCGACGAGAAGAAAGAAAAGAAAGCTGCCTGATAGGGTATTGGTCAGTCACCCGCAACATAAGCCGGTGACCAGACATATATTCAACGAGTATTTTTGAACACCAAACATACTCAAAGAAATAGCACATCATCACAGGCTTATAAAGCCGGTGACCAACATATACCCAAATCAATCCTGCTGCGCGAGCAACCCACGGCGGCATTGCACGGCTTCGGCCACGTGGGCGCTTTCCACGCGCTCGGCGCCCGCTAAATCCGCGATGGTGCGCGCCACGCGCAGCACGCGGTGCATGGCGCGGGCGCTCCAGCCAAGGCGCTGCGCGGCGTTTTGCAAAAAGGCGCTTGCCGCTGCATCCAGCCGCGCCTGCTCGTCTATCGCGCGGCCTTGCAGCGCGCTGTTGGCGCAGCCCTGCCGCCGCAGTGCGCGTTCATGCGCCGCGCACACGCGCGCGCGTATGGCGCTGCTGGCTTCGCCAGCGGGCGCGTGCAGCAGTTCATCGGGTGGCAGCGCCGCCACTTCCACATGCAAATCAATGCGGTCGAGCAACGGGCCGGAGAGCCGCCCCTGATAGCGCGCGACCTGCTCGGGCGTGCAGCGGCACTGGCGCACGGTGGAGCCAAGCCAGCCGCACGGGCACGGGTTCATGGCGGCAATGAGCTGGAAGCGCGCCGGAAACTCCGCGCGCCGCGCTGCGCGGCTGATGGTGATGCGCCCGCTTTCCAGCGGCTCGCGCAGGGCTTCCAGCGCCGCACGGGGAAACTCGGGCAGCTCGTCCAGAAACAGCACGCCGCAGTGCGCGAGCGAGATTTCCCCCGGGCGCGGTGGTGAGCCGCCGCCTGCCAGTGCCACGGCGCTGGCGGTGTGGTGCGGCGCGCGCGTGGGGCGCTGCCCCCAGTGCGCGGCGCGAAAGCTCCCCTCCACACTTGCCACGGCGGCGCTTTGCAGCGCCTCCTCCTCGCTCATGGGCGGCAGCAGGCCAGCCAGCCGCTGCGCGAGCATGGATTTGCCGCTGCCGGGCGGCCCGGCGAGCAGCAGCGAATGGCCGCCCGCCGCCGCTATTTCCAGCGCGCGGCGCGGCGCAGCCTGCCCCTTGATGTCGGCCATGTCCGGATATGGCGGCTCGGGCAGGCGCTCGGCGGCTTCCACGCGCTGCCAGCCCTCCGCCGGCGCCGTCGTGCCATGCGGCAAGAACTGCGCCACCACGTCCATCAGATGCCGCGCGCGCCACACTTTGGTGCCCGGCACCAGTGCGGCTTCTTCCGCGCTTTCTGGCGGCAGCACGAGGCGCGCATCGACCCCCGCGCGGCGCAAGGCCGCCGCCATCGCCAGCGCGCCGCGCACCGGGCGCAATTCACCTGAAAGCGACAACTCCCCGGCAAATTCCCAGCCCGCAAGGCGCGCGCCGTCAATCTGACCGCTGGCCGCCAGAATCGCCAGCGCAATCGGCAAGTCAAAGCGCCCCGAATCCTTGGGCAAGTCCGCCGGCGCAAGGTTCACGGTGATGCGCTGCCCATGCGGGAACTCCAGCCCGCAGTTGAGCAGCGCGCTCCTCACGCGCTCGCGCGCTTCCTTCACCTCCACATCCGCCAGCCCCACCAGCGTGAAACTGGGCAGCCCGCCGGACAGATGCGCCTCCACCATCACGGCGGGCGCATCCAGCCCCAGCAGGGCGCGGCTTTGCAACTGGCTCAAACCCATCGGCGTTCCAACTCATCGCGTTCACACGGCACGCAAAAAATTTTTGCACACATGGAGCCTCCGAGGGCAAAACACCCCGTCCGGCATCTTGCATTCCGGCGCGCTTTGCGCCACACTCCGCCGCCTTGACCTTAGTGTGCATATAGAGTGTTTTCCTGAATGTTTTTGACCGGGCGTTCCCATAGATTGCTGGCAGCAGCGGCACTGGCCGCCGCCGGCCTGCTCGCCGCCGCGTGTGACAGCGTCGCGCGCCAGACGCCCCTCGCCGCCGAGACCGACGCCATCGCACTTGCGGCGCTCCCCGCGCAGGGGCAGCGCACCTGGCGCCTCATTCATAGCGGCGGCCCATTTCCTTATGAGAAAGACGGACAGGTGTTTGGCAACCGTGAACGCCTGCTGCCGCAGCACAAACGCGGCTACTGGCGCGAATACACAGTGCCCACGCCCGGCGTGCAGGGGCGCGGCGCGCGGCGCATTGTCTGCGGTGGCGCGCAGCCCGCAAAGCCGGACGCCTGTTATTACACCGCCGACCATTATTCAAGTTTCAAAAAAATAACGCCGTGAGGCGCGGAGACACAAAGAACGCGGCGCGCACCCCGCGCCGCACATTGTTTGACTGGAATGGAGAAAGCTGCTGCAAATGGAGCAAACACTTCGCCAACCACAGGAGCTGCCACTGAAAAACGTGCGCTCCAACATCGTGCAGTCCATACGCGCATTTCATGCGTGTGACCTGCAGGACGCCGCCGTGCAACTCGGCCACCATTTTCTCTACGCTGACCTCTCGGAAGCGCAGAGCAAACAGGAGGCGCTGGAAAGCATTGCGCGGCAATTCACCTTCCCGACGCACTTTGGCAAAAACTTTGATGCGCTCTACGACTGCCTGACCGACCCGCTGCACAAGTGCGGCCCGCAGCCCGGCTTTGTCGTCGTGCTCGAGCACATCCCGTCCACCGCGCGCTTTGACAAGGAAATGCGCGAGCAGCTCCTTGACGTATTCCGCGACGCCGCCGAATACTGGGGGGACCGAAAAATACCATTCCGGTGTTTCTATTCTTTTCTGTAGCCCGTTTTGCACATACCGGCCAGGCAGAACGGGCAAACAACCAGGCCAACGACACCGAATTCGGCGCCGACAGCATTCCCGCATTGCTGGAAGTCTCACCTGAGGCGCTGTGCGTCAGCAACCCATTCAACGCAAGTTACTGGATGGGCATTTCCTGACGCGCGACGCGCACACAAAAAAGCCTGCCACCCGGCAGGCTTTTTTTATTTTCCTTTATGCAAACCCGTAGGGGCGCGATTTATCGCGCCCGCGACCGCAAACACCCAAAACGGGCGCAATAAATTGCGCCCCTACGCTCCCTCTTTTTCCTGCGGCGCCGGCGCCTCATACGCCTCGGCATCCAGCCGCTGCATTTCGCCTTCAATCCACTGCTCAACTTCCGCCATCACTTCTGTGGCCTTGCGCCCCTCGGTGGCAATCGGCGCGCCAATGGACACCTCCACCACCCCCGGCTGCTTCACAAAGCCGCGCGGCGGCCAGCAGCGCGCGCTCGTGACCGCAATCGGCACCACCGGCACGCCGCACTTCACCGCCAACTGCGCCCCGCTGCTCAAATACTTGCCGCGCTGCCCGCGCGCCACGCGCGTGCCCTCTGGGAACAGCGTCACCAGCACCCCTTCATCCAGCAGGCGGCGCCCTTCTTTTTCCACCAGCCGCGCCGCCGCCAGCCGCTGCTCGCGGTTGATGTGAATCATGTCCAGGCTGCCCAGCGCCCAGCCAAAGCACGGAATCCGCAGCAGCTCGCGCTTGAACACATACGCCAGCGGGCGCGGCAGCAGCGCCGGCAGCGCCAGCGTCTCCCACGCCGACTGGTGCTTGCAGAGCAACACCGCCGGCCCCTCGGCGGGCACATGCTCCAGCCCCGTGATGCGCCAGCGCACGCCGCAGAGCCACCGTGCCCCAAGCGCCGCCAGATACAGCCACTGCGCCGCGATGCGGTAGAACCAGCCGTGCCAGGCTGCCGGCGAGCGCCGCGCCAGTGGCCGCAGCGCCACCAGCACCAGCGAGTACGGAATCACCGTGACCACCATCCAGAGCATGTGCAACAGGGAGCGGATGAAATTCATGGCAGGCGCGTCAAACAAACCAGGGAGCGCAAATTATGAAAGAGAGCGCGGCGAAAGAGAGGTGGAGGGATTTCCCCGTATACCCTTTGATATTTAGCGTGGTTGCCAGCTTTTCTTGCCGGCGACCATATGATACCCATGAAAACAAACACAAAAAAGCCGCCCCGTGGGGCGGCTTTCCTGTTTTTGCCATCAGCGCACCGGCTCAAACGGCGGCTCCTTCACAGAAGCCGGGCGGGGAGCGGCGCTCGCCTGTTTCCCTTGTGTGGTTCAGGCGGCGGCTCCGGCTTTGAGCGCCTTGACGCGAGCAGACAGGCGGCTCTTGTCACGGGCGGCTTTGTTCTTGTGGAAGATGCCTTTGTCGGCGACGCTGTCCACGACAGACTGCATGCGCGCAAAGGCGTCCTGCGCGGCTTGCACTTCGCCGGCGGCGCAGGCTTTTTCCACGGCCTTGACGTAGGTGCGGTATTTGCTGCGCAGCGAGGAGTTGGCAGCGTTCAGGCGCCTGTCCTGGCGCGCGTGTTTGCGCCCAGCGGCAAGGCGCGGGTTCTTTTTCTTGGGCTTTCCAGCAGCCATGAGAGTTGTCCTTTACGGTGTGTGTTTGGGGATGTTGATGGCAAAAGGGGCGAATTATATGTTGAGTTTGTGGAAGATGGCCGCCGGTATGTGGCGCACCACGCCCATGATGAGCGCCCATTTCCACGGGGCGTAGATGGTGGCTTTGCCGGCGTCGATGCCCTCGATGATGGTTTGCGCGACGCTTTCCACGCTGGCCATGCGGGTACCTGCGGCTTTGAGCTTGGCGGTCATGGGGGTGTCGGTGGGGCCGGGTTTGATGAGGGTGACGCGCACGTCGCTGCCAGCGAGGGCAAGGCGGTGTTGCAGCCCCTGCACGTAGCGCTCGACCATGCCTTTGCCCGCGCCGTAGCTGTAGTTGGCTTTGCGCCCACGGTCGCCAGCCACAGAGCCGATGACGGCGAGTTTGCCGCGCCCCATCTGCTGCATGCGCGAGCCTATGGCCTCGGCAAAGAGCGCAGGGGAAACGCCGTTGACCATGAGCATGTCGCGGCAGAGGGTGAGGTCGCGCTCGCAGTCGCCCTGCTCGGCGAGCATGCCGTGGGCAATCAGCGCCCAGTCCACGGGGCCAAGGTTCCAGAGTTGCTCAATGAGTGCGTCAATGGCGGCGGCATCGCAGAAGTCGGGCAGTACCCGCGTTTCCACGGCAGCTTGAGGGGCGCGCACGCGCAGGTCGGCGGCGACGCGCTCGAGGCGCTCGGCGTTGCGCCCGATGAGGGTGATGCGCTTCGGCCCGCGCGCCGCCCAGTTGCGCGCGCAGTGCTCGGCCATGGCCGAGGTTGCACCGACGATGACGAGGTGGTTCGCCGCCACCCGCGCGGCGGCCTGCTTGGCCTGAATGCTGCGCAGCACGCGCCCGGCGCCGCCACCGCTACAGCTCATGCAATTGATTTCTTCCTGCCACTCCGGGGTTTTTTTGGGCGCTTCTTGCGGCGCCGCATCAGACGCCTCCGGCTGTTGCTGCGTTGCAGCGTCCGTGGGCGGCTGCTGCGCTGCAGCGTCTGTGGCTTGTTCCTGTTCCTGAGCCTGGGTGTTCATGGGCATCTCCGCGTGTCGGGTTGCAGTGGAAAGTGCGATTATTGGCATGCTGCACCGCATTTGCTGCGGTGCGCCATTACAATGCGCCGCTTTTTGAGGCAATCGCCTTACTGCACACATTTTTAATCTGCCATGAACACATCTCCTGCGACCGACGCCAAGGAAAAAGGCCGCCGCGTCATCAAGAAGTACCCCAACCGCAGGCTCTACGACACCGAAACCTCCGCCTACGTCACGCTGGCGCAAGTGCGCTCGCTGGTGATGGCGCATGTGCCCTTTGTGGTGCGCGATGCCAAGACGGGCGAAGACCTCACCCGCTCCATCCTGCTGCAGCTCATTCTGGAAGCAGAAACCGGCGGCGGCGTGCCCATGTTCAGCGAGACCATGCTCGCCAACATCATTCGCTTCTACGGCCACGCCATGCAGGGCTTCATGGGCAGCTATCTGGAGCGCGGCATCCTCGCCTTTGCCGAAATGCAGGCGCAGTTCGCCGACGCCTCGGTGCAGTTCACGCCCGATTTCTGGCGGCAAATCAACACCATGCCCACGCAAATGCCCATGCCTGTGCATATGCTGTTGCAAATGCAGGAGCACATGGCACGCCAGACCGGGCACGTGCTGGGTGCCCTCGGCGGCAAACAGGCTGCCGCCGCTGCCTCCTGAACGCAACTTTCAGCATACAAACAAAGCGCCTGACCGCAGCACCTGCGGAACAGGCGCTCTTTTTTTATGACCACACCACCCCCGCGCATCGGCTTCGTCAGCCTTGGCTGCCCCAAGAACCTCACCGACTCCGAGGCCATCGTCACGCGCCTTGCCGCCGAGGGCTATCAGGTCGGGCACGAGTTTGAGGGCGCCGACCTCGTCATCGTCAACACCTGCGGCTTCATTGACGAAGCCGTGCAGGAAAGTCTGGACAACATCGGCGAAGCCATCGCCGCTGGCGGGCGCGTCATCGTCACAGGGTGTCTGGGCGCCGAAAACCGCGCTGGCGGCTCCGGCGAAGCCTTCATTCGCCGCCTGCACCCCAGCGTGCTCGCCGTCACCGGCCCGCAAGACGCCGAAGCCGTCATGGACGCCGTACACCAGCACTGCCCCAAACCCGCCAATCCATTCACCGACCTCGTCCCCGCCGCCACGTCCGAGGCTGGCATCAAGCTCACCCCGCGCCACTACGCCTACCTCAAAATCAGCGAAGGCTGCAACCACCACTGCACCTTCTGCATCATCCCCTCCATGCGCGGCCCCTTGGTGAGCCGCCCCATTGGGCAAATCATGCGCGAGGCGCAGGCGCTGTTTGAGCGCGGCGTCAAGGAACTCATCGTCGTCAGCCAGGACAGCTCCGCCTACGGGCTGGACATCCGCTACCGCACCGGCTTCTGGGACGGGCGCCCCATCAAGACGCGCCTGCTGGAACTGGCGCAGGCACTCGGCACCCTCGCCGCCCAGCACCGCGCCTGGGTGCGGCTGCACTACCTCTATCCCTACCCGCAGGTGGACGCCCTCGTGGAACTCATGGCCAGCGGCGCCATCCTCCCCTACCTCGACGCCCCCCTGCAGCACAGCCACCCCGACGTGCTGCGCCGCATGAAACGCCCCGCCAGCGGCGAAAAACACCTCGAGCGCATCGCCCACTGGCGCAGCATCTGCCCGCAGCTTGCCATCCGCTCCAGCTTCATCGTCGGCTTTCCCGGCGAAACAGAGGCCGAGTTTGAACACCTGCTCGACTTCATCCGCGCCGCGCGCATTGAGCGCGCCGGCTGCTTCGCCTACTCCCCCGTAGAAGGCGCCGCTGCCAACGCCCTCCCCGGCGCCCTGCCCGCCGAAGTGCGCGAAGAGCGCCGCGCGCGCTTCATGGAAGTGGCCGAGGAAATCACCGCAGGGAGCCAGCGCGCGCGCATCGGCAGCACCATGCAGGTGCTCATCGACCAGTCACGCGCCCTTGGGCGCAAAGGCGCCGTAGGCCGCAGCTACGCCGACGCCCCCGAAATCGACGGCACCGTGCGCCTGCTGCCGCCCAAAAAAATCAGCACCCAAATCCGCACCGGCCAATTTGCCCGCGTGCGCATCACGGATGCGGACGGCGCAGACCTGATTGGCGAGCCGGTTTAAATAGGGTATCAATACATCGCCGGCCTCATAAGCCGGCAACTAAACACATTTTCACGGAGTATCGACACCCGGCTCCGGCGGCTTGAGCAGCTTCCAGATGGGCGTCTCCAGCGCCCGCGCAAGGCGCTCAATGTTTGAGAGCGACACATTCCAGCGCGACCGCTCCACCGCCGACACATACGTGCGGTCAAGCTCGCACTCAAACGCCAGCTTCTCCTGCGACCAGCCCCTGTCCACACGCAACCGCCGAATCCAGTACGCCAGCACCTGACGCGGGTCATCCGGGTCAGGTAGTGAAGTGGGAGGTGCGGGGCGGGCAGACACCCCTACAGCCTGACTTCTGCTACATTTGCATCTACGGAGTTTGCTTCACATATCGCTCCCGTGACGGCTAAAACAATCTCCTTGAAGCCGTCGACGCTACCTATCGCCCACCTTGGGACAACGAAGGCGCTTTTGCCCCACGCCAGAGGACAAGAGCGACCTGATTTCCACAGAAGTTTTAACCTTGGAGACTGAAAGATGAAAAAGACTCTCCCCGTGTGTTTTGTCGCTGCAGCTGCTGCACTCATGCTCACCGCCTGCGGTGGCGACGACGACACCAGCAACACCGGCAGCGGTAACACCGGCGGCGGCGCTGCGGACACAGAACTTATGAACGCCGTGCTGAACATTCACAACACTGAACGGGCAAAACACGGCTCCCCCGACCTGAAATGGGACAGCACGCTGGCGCAAGAAGCCAACGATTACGTGCAAAGCGCCCTGAACGCTTACTCATGCAGCAATCCCAGTGCTTTCGACTGGAACAAGTGGGGATGGCCTACCAAGGTGATGGATGGAACATATGGCGGAAATATGGTTCTCACAGACAACCTCACCCAGGCACAGAGCAGCGCCCCGCTCCTCGACCTGGCAAATTCGTTTATGAATACCCAATGGTTGAGTGGTCAGCCGCCGTACTTCGACAATTCTGTTGTGCCAAGCGACCCGTATTTTGACGGGGATAAGCATCATTACAGGCAAATGGTCTGGAGCGCCACAACGACCATTGGCTGCGCCCATGCCCGTAAAGAATGCAGCAGCTCCCCCCTGTACATGCTGTTCTGCTATTACTCTCCCGCTGGCAACAAACCCGGAGAGCGCGCTTTGCCATAACGCGATACAGACCGCCCTCAGAAACAGGCAGCCCGCACCTTTGCAGCGCGGGCTGTTTTTTTTACACCGCGCCCAAGGCACGCGGGATGTAGTGCGTGGGGTGTGTACGGGCGAGCGTGGCGGCGCCTCAACAAATCTGGGGCAGCATTCCGGATTTTGCGAAGCTGCTCGGCATGCCGCAAGTTTGCTTGCTTTGCGGACAGTGATGCGCCGCCGCTCGAGGAGCAAAGGTTCGTGTCCTCTCTTGTCCACCGAACTTCTAGCTTGCCTGCTGGCGAATTTCTTCCATGCGTTTGAAGTCGCGCTCCAAGGCATGCTTGACGGCGAGGATGGAGATGCTGTTGCCGTCAATTCTGAACAACGCCACGTAGCCGCCGTTGGCGCCAAACTTGATAGGCCAGCGCCTGTATTCCCTCGGCAAATCAAGAAACGGGATACCGATATGGGGATTGCGCCGCAGTTTTTTGACTTCCGCACGGATTGTTTTCACGGCTTTTGCGGCTGCCGTCTCATTCCCTTTCAGGCACAGGTAGCGGTGCAGGCGCGCAACATCGGCAGAAGCATCTTCCGTCCAGTTCAGGGAAAACTTCAACGGTGGCATGGCGGCATGGGCGCGTTGTGTTCACCTGCTTCCAGCCGCGCAAGCCAGGCGTCCATTTCTTCCCCAGTCAAATGCAGCCCTGTTTCCTGATAGTGCTGCCACGAGCGCAACGCCGCCTGCTTGAAGCCTTCTTCGGCTTCCTCGCGGTCAAGGTAGGCGCTGATGGCTTCCTTCATCACCCAGTGCGGCGTGCGCTGGCGCACCGTCGCTAGGCGGCGCACGCGCGCGCGGGTGTTGTCGTCAAGCCTGATGGTTGTGGGCGCGGGCATCATTGCCTCCTGCACGGGACGCAAAAAAAGCCCCGCCCCTCATTGCTGGGGAGCGGGGCGCTATGCTTGGTGCCCAAGAGAGGACTCGAACCTCCACGCCTCGCGGCGCTAGTACCTGAAACTAGTGCGTCTACCAATTCCGCCACCTGGGCATTTCAGGAAAAGTGCAATTGTATAGGAAATCTGCTCCCGCTCGCGCTGCGCACGCCGCAGCCGGGGAAATTGTTGGCACGGTGCAGGGGCATCGTGACGGGCACGGCTTCGTCATCGTGGGCGATGGGCAGCCGGACATTTGGCTTTCTCCCTCCGAGATGCGCGCGGTGTTGCACCGCGACCGCGTGGCCGTGCGCGTGGTGCGGCACGACCGGCGCGGGCGCCCCGAGGGGCGCGTGACGGAGATTCTGGAGCGCCCGCTGCAGCCGCCCATCATCGGGCGCCTGCTCAATGAAGACGGCGTGTGGCTGGTGGCGCCGGAGGACAAGCGCTACGGGCGCGATGTGCTCATTCCCTCGGCGGATGCGCTGGGCGGCGCGCAGGCGGGGCAGGTGGTGAGCGTGCTGCTGACCGAACCGCCCGCGCTCTACGGGCAGCCGGTGGGCCGCGTGCAGGAGGTGCTGGGCGAGATTGACGACCCGGGCATGGAGCTGGAGATTGCGGTGCGCAAGTACGGCGTGCCGCACGAGTTTTCCAAGGCGGCGCTGGCACAGGCCGCTGCTCTGCCCGATGAAGTGCCCGAAGCGGACGCGGCGCAGCGCGTGGACTTGCGCGACATTCCGCTGGTGACGATAGACGGCGAGGACGCGCGCGACTTTGACGATGCCGTGTTTTGCTGCCCGGCGCATGTGAAGGGGCGCGGCGACAAGCCAAACGGCTGGCGGCTGCTGGTCGCCATTGCCGACGTGAGCCACTACGTCACGCCCGGCAGTGCGCTGGACGCGGACGCCGCCGAGCGCGCCACGAGCGTCTATTTCCCGCGCCGCGTCATTCCCATGCTGCCGGAGAAGTTGAGCAACGGCCTCTGCTCGCTCAATCCCAGGGTTGACCGCCTCTGCATGGTGTGCGACATGCTCGTGGACGCTGCGGGCGGCATCACCGCCTACCAGTTCTACCCCGCCGTGATGAACAGCGCCGCGCGCCTGACCTACACGCAAATGGCCGAAGTGCTGACCAACACGCGCGGCCCCGAGGCCGAGCGCCTCGCCGCGCTGCTGCCGCACCTGCTGCACTTGCAAGACATGTTCCGCGCGCTGCTCGCGGCGCGCGAAAAGCGCGGCGCGCTGGACTTTGACACGGTGGAGACCGAAATCATCTGCGACGAGGGTGGGCACATTCAGAGCATCGTCCCGCGCACACGGGGCGACGCACACCGCATCATTGAAGAATGCATGCTCGCCGCCAACGTCTGCGCCGCTGACTTCATCACGCGCCACAAAAAACCCGCGCTCTGGCGCGTGCATGACGGCCCCACGCCTGAGAAGCTCGACAGCCTGCGCGCCTGGCTTGGCGCCATGGGCATACGCGCGCCGCTCAGCGACGTGCCCACGCCGCTCGAGTTTCAAAAACTCGCCCGCAGCACGGCCGCGCGCCCCGACGCGCCACACATTCCGGCCATGCTGCTGCGCTCCATGAGCCAGGCCATCTACACGCCAGAAAAAAGCGCCCACTTCGGGCTGGCGTATGACGCCTACACCCACTTCACCAGCCCCATTCGCCGCTACCCTGACCTGCTCGTACACCGCACCATCAAGGCCATCCTCGGCGGCGGCCAGGTGCAGCCCCCCGCGCTGCCCGAGCCGGACACGCTGCAGCGCGAGCGCCTTGCCGCCATCGCTGCGCTGAACAAGGCGCCCGCGAAAAAGCCCACCAAAACCGCCGCCGCGTGGCAAGCCGCTGGCGCGCACTGCAGCGCCTGCGAACGCCGCGCCGACGAAGCCAGCCGCGACGTGCTCGCCTGGCTCAAATGCCTCTACATGAAAGAGCGCCTTGGCGAAGACTTCAGCGGCGCCGTGAGCGCCATCACCAGTTTTGGCATGTTTGTCACGCTGGACGCCATTTATGTGGACGGCCTCGTGCACATCAGCGAGCTTGGCGGCGAATACTTCCACTACGACGAAGCGCGGCAGGAGCTGCGCGGCGCCATCAGCGGGCGGCGCTACACCCTCGGCACCCGCGTGCGCGTGCAACTCGCGCGCGTAGACCTGGACGGGCGGCGCATTGACCTGCGCCTGCTTGAACCAGACAGCGCCGCCAACGCCCCCGCCAAGACAGCAAAAGCGACGAAGACGGCAAAACCCGCCAGCAAACGCAGCGCCGCCAAACCCGCCGCAAGCAAGCGCCCCGCCCCCGCCCCCAAACGCGCCAAACGCAGCAACAAACGCGGGCGCTGAAATTCACAAAAACATCGGGTATCACATTATCGCCGGCTTCATAAGCCGGTGACCAAAGATATTTGTAATAAGTATCGCGTTTTTCAGCCCCGCGCGCAGCGGCAAGGCAGCTCCTGCGGCTGCGCGCGGCGCTCACTCCGGCGCTGCCCAATCCTCTATTTCCAGCCCTTCCACGCGGGCGAACTCGCGCGTGTTGTTGGTGACCAGAATGCAGTCCGCCGCCAAGCAGTGTCCGGCAATGCCGATATCGTTGTTGCCAATCAACTGCCCTTGTGCGGCAAGCTGCCCATACACCCTGCCGCTGAACTCAGCGGCCACCCTTCCAAATGGAAGAATGCCGTGAATCCGCTGGAGAAATTGGTCGATGGTCTGATGCAGCTTGGGCGATGCCTTGGGATTGCAGGCGCCGCGCCGCAATTCCATGTAGGTAATGGCAGAAATGAGCAGCCCCCTCTGCCCGGAAACCGCCTTGTGCAATCTTGCCAAAACAGAAACAGGCGCGCCCCGCATGATGAAGGAGCAGGTGTTGGTGTCCAGCATGTAGGGCTTGTGCATCATTCCCAGCCCTCAAACAGCTTGTCCGCGCGCTCAAAATCCAGAACATCGGGGCGCTCTGACAGAAAGTCCGCGTCCACCGGCAAATACTGCACGAGCGACTCCCAGCTTGGGCGCGGCGGCGGCGGCTCGCCTCTGTGCATGGCTCGCAGCATTTCCTCGCAGTCCTCGTCGGTGAGTTCATCGGTGCTCTTGTCGCGGAACGTCTTGGCGGCGACTGCCTGCGCCGCTTCCTGCGGCGCAGCACCGTCCACAAGGGGAAAGCGCCCCTCCGCAGCAATGCGTGTAAGCAGCATGCGGAACGCATCGCTTGCGCTCAGCCCCATCTCCCGCAGCACGGCGCTGGCGCGCTGCTCAATGTCCGGGGGCACGCCAAGGCTTGCAATGGCAGTCGTCGTGTTCATCGGCATTTCTCCTCTCGCTCGTCCGCCGTGCAGTGTAGCCACTTCCTGCACAAGTGGCAAAAATTGATAGGTATCACATCATCGCCGGCTTCATAAGCCGGCAGCACAAGGCTATTGCAATTGGTATATCTTGGAATCACTGCGCCTCAACGCTTTTCAAGAAAGGTATTGATTGCTCGCCGGCAACATAAGCCGGCGACGCAGTGTTGCTTTGATGGGTATGCTGGCGCGCGCGATGTGCGCCAGCGGCGTGCAAAAGACGGGCGCTTTCATAAAATTGCAGGTTTTTCGTTTTTTGCTGGCGCGCGCCTTGCGCTGCGTGCGCCGCCCATGATTCATGCCCATCTATTCCTACAAGTGCAGCCACTGCGGTCATGCCAAGGACGTGCTGCAGAAGCTCTCGGACGCGCCGCTGCGCGTGTGCCCGGCGTGCGGGCAGCCTGCGATGGAAAAGCAGGTGACGGCCGCCGGTTTCCAGCTCAAAGGTTCCGGCTGGTACGCCACTGATTTCCGTGGCGGCAACAAGGCTGCCGACTCCAAGAAGAGCGAAGAAGCGCCCGCCTGCGCCGCTTCCTGCCCTGCGGCGGGCGCGTGCGCGGCTGCGAGTGCTGACGCCGGGTAAGCACCGCCATGATGAGCCGCCTGCGCCAGTATTTCATCGCCGGTCTGCTGACGTGGCTGCCCTTTGTCGTCACGGCGTGGGTGCTGCTCTGGCTCGTGGGCATGTTCGACGGCATGTTTGCCGCCGTGCTGCAGAAGGTTGAGCACCTGCATGAGCCGCTGGCGCCGCTGGCGGAGCTGCTGCGCCGCATTCCCGGGCTGGGGCTGATGGTGATTGCCATGCTCTTGCTGCTCACGGGCATGGTGGCGACGAATTTCATCGGTCAATGGTGGCTGCGCCAATGGGACAAAGTGGTGGCGCGCATTCCCGTGGTGCGCAGCATCTACAGCGGCGTGAAGCAGGTGTCGGAAACGCTGCTCTCCGACAGCGGCAGCAAGGCGTTTTCGCGCGCGCTGCTGATTCAGTATCCGCGCCCCGGCCTCTGGACGCTGGCCTTCCTCACCGGCGCGCCAAGCGGCGAGGTGGCAGAGCACCTTGCGGGCGACTTCATCAGCGTCTACGTGCCCACCACTCCCAACCCCACCTCGGGCTTTTTGCTGCTCGTGCCGCGCCGCGACGTGATTGAGCTGCACATGAGCGTGGACGAGGCGCTCAAATACATCATTTCCATGGGCGTGGTCACGCCGCAGGAGGCTGCCGCGCTCGCAGGGGCGCAGCCCGCACTGCCGCACGCCTGAACACACACAACCAACATTTCCAACAACAACACCATGCCAATGCGAACCCACTACTGCGGCCTCGTCACCGAGGCGCTTGATGGCCAGACTGTCACCCTGTGCGGCTGGGTCAACCGCCGCCGCGACCACGGCGGCGTCATCTTCATTGACCTGCGCGACCGCGAGGGCTGCGTACAAGTCGTCTGCGAC
>JAFRYL010000045.1 GCA_017437605.1 Ottowia sp.
GCCGGCAATGAAATGGAAATGTATTGGGTATATGTTGATGTGCGCCTACAGTTCTTCAATGCGCCGTGGCGGGAAGCTCTCCCAGGTCTGGCAGCCGGGGCATTGCCAGAAGTAGCCCTGCGCCTCAAAGCCGCAGGCGGCGCAGCGGTAGCGCGCCAGCGCGCGTGTGGCGTGGTCAATGGAACGCTGCACGGTGGCGCGTTCGGCGTTGGCGGCGGCGTGCGGCTCGTGCGCGAGCCAGCGCGCGGCGGCAATCAGCGACGGCTCCTGCTGCATGTGGCGCAGGTAGCTGGCGCGCGCCGCGTCGGGCGTTTCTCCGGCGGCGATGCGCGCCTGCGCGAGGGCGTCGGCCACGTCAATGGAGGCGGCAGCGGCGTAGCTGGCCTCCAGCAGTTCTGTGGCGCGCGCAAGCTGCCCGCAGGCGCTGGCCAGGCGCACCAGCTCGCTGGCAATGAGTGGCACGGCGTGCGGCGCTGTGCCGGGCAGCAGGGCAAGCTGCTCAAAAGCGTCGCCCACGCTGCCCTGTGCGGCGAGCAGGCCGGCCATCTGAATGCGTGCGCGGGCGCTGCCGGGGGCGAGCTGCAGCGCCTGTTCCAGCAGTTCGCGCGTGCGCTGGTGGGCGTCCTGTCCGCCGCGCACGAGGGCGGCTTCGGCGCGCTCGCAGAGGTAGTGCGCGCGGCGGGGGCTGAAGTCGCCTTCGCCGGCGCGCTGCAGGTGCTGGGCGATGGTGTCGGCCTTGTCCCATTCGCGCGCGCGCTCGTGCAGGCTGAGCAGTTGCAGCCAGGCCTGCATCTGGTAGGGCGTGCCTTCAAGCTGGGCGAGGGCGGCTTCGGCGCGGTCGAGGAGACCTGCTTTGAGGAAGTCCTGCGCGAGTTCAAAGCGCGCGCGCTCCTGCTCGCTGCGTGCAAGGTCGCCGCGCGCGAGCAGGTGTTCATGCACGCGCACGGCGCGTTCGTATTCACCGCGCTGGCGAAAGAGTTTGCCCAGAGCGAAGTGCAGCTCGGCGGTGTCGGGGTCGCGCTGCACGGCTTCAATGAAGGCGTCGATGGCCTGGTCGTGCTGCTCGCCGAGCAGGTAGTTCAGCCCACGGTAGTAGGACTTGGAGGCGTGGCGCTCGTCCAGCCGCCACTGGCGCAGGTCAAGCCGCGAGGCGAGCCAGCCGAGCGCAAAGATGACGGGCACGGCCAGCAGCATCAGGGTGAGTTCGGATTCCATGCGGCGGCGGGTGGGTGTTCAGGGTGTTTTTTGCGGCGTGTTCATGCGGCGGCGTTGATGGCTTCGCGTAGCGCCTTGCCGGGTTTGAAGTGCGCCACGCGTCGGCTGGGAATGTCAACGCGCTCGCCGGTGCGCGGGTTGCGCCCGGTGCGCGGCAGGCGCTGGGTGCTCTGGAAGCTGCCAAAGCCACGGATTTCCACGCGCCGTCCGCTGGCAAGCGCCTCGCTGAGCGCGTCCAGCATGACTTTGACGGCGGCGTCGCTGTCAGAGGGGGCAAGCTGCGGAAAGCGCAGCGACAGCAGGCGGGCGAGGTCGGAGCGGGTCATGGTGGCGAAGGATAGCTGCTTCTGATGGGGCGGAAACAGCTTGATACTTGTGATAAATGTCTTTGGTCGCCGGCTTGTTATGCCGGCAATGAATGGATACCCATTGTATTCGTGCCGCTCGCGTGTGCGCGGGCGGGACGGTGGAGCGAAAAAAAGGCGGCGCAGCGCGCCGCCTTTGTCGTCAGGGGGATTACTCCTCCTTGCTTTCCTCGCTCATGGCGCTGCGCAGCAGCGCACCGAGGTTGGTCGAGCCGGCGTTGGCTGGCGCGTTGCCGCGCAGGTTGTCGAGCGCGGCCTGCTGGTCGGCGGCGTCCTGCGCGCGCACGGAGAGCTGAATGCTGTGCGCCTTGCGGTCGATGTTGGTGATGACGGCGGTGACTTCGTCGCCGACTTTGAGCACCTGCGAGGCGTCTTCCGTCTTTTCGCGGCGGATTTCGCTGGCGCGCAGGTAGCCGGTGACGCCGTTGCCGAGGTCAATTTCGGCGCCGGCGGCGTCCACGCTCTTGACCTGGCCGGTGACGCTCTGCCCACGGTCGTTGATGCTGACGTAGGTGGTGAAGGCGTCCTGGTCAAGCTGCTTGATGCCCAGGCTGATGCGCTCGCGTTCCACATCGACGGCGAGCACGATGGCTTCCACTTCCTGCCCCTTCTTGTAGTTGCGCACGGCGGTTTCGCCCGGCTCGTTCCAAGAAAGGTCGGACATGTGCACGAGGCCATCAATGCCAGACGACAGGCCGACAAAGAGACCGAAGTCGGTGATGGACTTGACCGGGCCCTTGACGCGGTCGCCACGACGCGTGTTCTGCGCGAATTCCTGCCAGGGGTTGGGGCGGCACTGCTTCATGCCGAGGCTGATGCGGCGGCGCTCTTCGTCGATGTCGAGCACCATCACTTCCACCTCGTCGCCCAGGTTCACCACCTTGCTGGGGGAGACGTTCTTGTTCGTCCAGTCCATTTCGGAGACGTGCACCAGGCCTTCAATGCCGGGTTCCAGCTCCACAAAGGCGCCGTATTCGGCGATGTTGGTCACGCGGCCAAACATGCGCGTGTTGGCGGGGTAGCGGCGTGCCACGCCCAGCCACGGGTCTTCGCCCATCTGTTTGAGGCCGAGGCTGACGCGCTGCTTCTCGGGGTCGAACTTGAGAATCTTGGCGTCGATTTCCTGACCTGTCTGCACCACTTCGGTCGGATGGCGCACGCGGCGCCACGCCATGTCGGTGATGTGCAGCAGGCCGTCGATGCCGCCCAGGTCCACAAAGGCGCCGTATTCGGTGATGTTCTTGACCACACCGTGCACGATGGAGCCTTCTTTGAGGGTTTCCAGCAGTTTTTCGCGCTCTTCGCCCATGCTGGCTTCCAGCACGGCACGGCGCGAGAGCACGACGTTGTTGCGCTTGCGGTCGAGTTTGATGACCTTGAACTCGAGCGTTTGCCCTTCGTAGGGGGAGAGGTCCTTGACCGGGCGCGTGTCAATGAGCGAGCCGGGCTGGAAGGCGCGGATGCCGTTGACCAGCACGGTGAGGCCGCCCTTGACCTTGCCGGAGATGGTGCCGGTGACGAATTCGCCCGATTCCAGCGCCTTTTCCAGCGCCAGCCACGAGGCGAGGCGCTTGGCCTTGTCGCGGCTGAGAATGGTGTCGCCACGGCCATTTTCAATGGCTTCCACGGCCACGGGGACGAAGTCGCCTTCCTTGACTTCAAGCTCGCCCTTGTCGTTCTTGAACTCTTCAATGGGGATGTAGGCCTCGGATTTCAGGCCGGCGTTGACGACAACGAAGTTGTGCTCCACGCGCACCACGTCGGCGGTGATGATTTCGCCGGGGCGCAGGTCGGTGCGTTGCAGGGATTCCTCAAAAAGTTGGGCAAAGGATTCAGATTCAGACATGAAGATGCTTCCTGGGAGCGCCCGCGCACACAGCGCGTGCTGGCCGCCGCAAGGGGCAGCAGGCAAGACTGCGAAAGAGGGTGCTCCGGGGTGCGGGACGCGAGGCGCCCGCTTTGTGGGGGTTAAAGGTTGAACAAAACCGCCCGCTCCGTGTGCATCGGCGGGAGAGCGGGCGGCGCCTGGGTGCAGCCCCTTCACTGAAAAGGCTGCGTGCCGTGCCAGAGGGCGAGTGCCTGCTCGAGCGTCTGCTCGATGCTGAGGCCACTGCTGTCCAGCAGCACGGCGTCTTGCGCGGCTTGCAGGGGTGCGGCGGCGCGGTTGGTGTCGCGTGCGTCGCGCGCCCGCATGTCGGCGCAAAGACTGTCAAGGTTAGCAGCAATGCCGCGTTCCTGCAATTGTTTTTGGCGCCGCAGCGCGCGTTGTTCAGCGCTGGCTGAGAGAAAAATCTTCAGCGGCGCAGCGGGAAAGACGACGCTGCCCATGTCGCGCCCATCGGCGACCAGTCCGGGCAGGCGTGCCTCGGCGCGCTGGCGCGCGAGCAACGCGGCGCGCACCTGTGGCATGGCAGCGACGAATGAGGCGTCCATGCCGGCCTGTTCGCTGCGGATGGCGTCGCTCACGTCTTCGCTGCCCATCAGCAGGCGCGCACCGTCAAAGCGCAGTTCCAGCGCGCCGACAAGGGCGCTGATGGCGTGTTCATCGGGCGCGGTGTCCAGCAGCCCGGCGCGGCGCGCGGCCAGCGCTGCGGCACGGTAGAGCGCGCCCGAATCAAGGTAATGCCAGCCAAGGCGCTGCGCCAGCAGGCTGGCGAGCGTGCCCTTGCCCGAGGCGCTGGGGCCATCGATGCAGATGACGGGTGCGGTGTCCGCTGCTGGCGTGGCGCAGGCAAACAGCGCCTCAAAGTAGTCAGGAAAGGTTTTGGCGACGCACGCAGGGTTTTCTATACGTACCGGCAATCCGGCCGGGTTGAAGGCGGCCAGGCTGGCGCACATGGCCATGCGGTGGTCGTCGTAGGTGTGCAGGCTGGCCGCGCGCCAGCCGTCTGCGAGCGGCGGCGGGGTGATGCGCATGAAGTCGTCGCCCGCTTCCACGGTGGCTCCCAGGCGGCGCAGCTCGGCGGCAATGGCGGCGATGCGGTCGGTTTCCTTGACGCGCCAGCTTGCAATGCCGCGCAGCGTGCTGACGCCGTCGGCGTAGAGCGCGAGCATGGCGAGCGTCATGGCGGCGTCGGGTATGGCGTTGCAGTCCATGTCAATGGCACGCAGCGGCAGGCGCGCGGGGCGCACGCGCAGCCAGCCGGCGCCGCCCTCAATGTCGGCGCCCATCTGCCGTGCGGCATCAATGAAATGGATGTCGCCCTGCACCGAGTCGGTGCCCAAGCCTTCAATTTCCAGTGTTTTTTCGCTTGCCGTCCCAGTGGAAAGCGTGCTTGCTGCGATGAAATAGCTTGCTGATGAAGTGTCCGGCTCAATCACGAGTTCGCCGGGCGAGCGCAAGCGGCTGCCTGCGGGAATCTCAAAGCGTTCCCACCCGTGGCGGCGCACGGCGACGCCGAAGCGCGCGAGCAGCCCAAGCGTGATGCCGACGTAGGGCTTGGAGATGAGCGGACCGTCCACCTCTATGGTGATGCCTTGTTGCGTGGCCGCCAGCGGCAGCGCCATGAGCAGGGCAGTGAGGAACTGGCTGGACACGTCGCCACGCACGCGAATGGGGGCATCCAGCCGCAGCGAGGGCTGCCCGATGTGCAGCGGCGGAAAGCCGGGCGTGCCCAAATAGTCCACGCTGCAGCCGAGGCTGCGGAGCGCATCAACCAAGTCTCCGATGGGGCGCTCGTGCATGCGGGCTATGCCGCGCAGTGTGTAGTCGCCGCCCAGCACGGCGAGCGCCGCCGTGAGCGGGCGCATGGCGGTGCCGGCGTTGCCGAGGAAGAGGTCGGCTTTGGGCGCGCGCCGCGCGCTGCCAGCGCCGCCCAGCCCGTCGATGACGACGGTGGCTGCGGCGCTCTCTTCCACGCCGCAGCCGAGTTGACGCAGCGCGTCCAGCATGACGCGCGTATCGTCGCTTGCCAGCAGGCCGCGCAGCGTGGTGCGCCCGTCGGAGAGGGCGGCGAGCAGTAGCGCGCGGTTGGACAGGCTTTTGGAGCCGGGAAGACGCAGCGTGCCCGACACTGCGCCGAGCGCAGGCAGGTCAAGGAAAGGAATGTTGAACACAGGGGCAGGGCAGCGCGGGCGCGCTGCCAGTGGTTTCAATGCGCGTCGCGCGTGAGCCGCCAGTTGGCGCGTGCGTGGCTGGCGCTGTTGATGAGGCTTTTGAGTTCTTCGCCGTCGCCGTCGCTGATGGCACGGCGAAGCTGCGCCATGGCGCGCTCGAACAGCTCGCTCTGGCGCGCGATTTCTTCTCGGTTGGCGATGAGCACGTCGCGCCAGAGCTGCGGGTCGCTGGCGGCGATGCGGCTGAAGTCGCGGAAGCCCGGGCCGGCCAGCGAGAGGTAGTCGCGCCCGTCAGGCTGCGAGGTGATGCTGTTCATGAGCGCAAAGGCGAGCATGTGCGGCAGGTGGCTGACGGCGGCAAAGGCGGTGTCGTGCGATTCGGGCGTCATGGTGATGACATCGCACCCCAGGTCGCGCCAGAGCATTTCGGCCTGGCGCACTTTGGCCGGCGAGGTGCGGTCAATGGGCGTGATGACGATGCGCTTGCCGTTGTAGAGGCCGGCGTCGGCGTTGTCCACGCCCGAGACTTCGCTGCCCGCAATGGGATGGCAGGGCACGAAGCCGCTCATGTTGTTCCGCAGCACGCGGCGTGCGGCGTCCACCACGTCGCGCTTGCTGGAGCCCACGTCCATGACCAGCATGTCCGGGCTAATCAGGTGGCGTATGGTTTTGAGTGTGGCTTCGGTGGCGGCCACAGGCACGGCCAGCAGCACCAGGTCGGCGCCTGAGACGGCCAGCAGCGCCGATGGCGCTTCCACGTCAATGACGCCCAGTTGCAGTGCGCGCGCCGTGGTAGAGGGCGATTTGCTGTAGCCGACGACGCGCTTGACGAGGTTGGCGCGCTTCATGGCCAGGGCAAACGAGCCACCCATCAGGCCGCAACCGATAAGTCCCAGTTGTTCAAACATCGTGTCCGACCGGGTATGCACCCAGCAATTTGTAGAAAGGGCAATAGGCTTGAAGTTCACTCAGCGCCGCCGCGACGTTGGGCTGGCTTGGGTGGCCTTCAAGGTCGATATAGAAGTAGTACTCCCACTTGCCGGATTTTGCCGGACGCGACTCCAGCCGCGTCATGGACACGCCGTGCGTCTTGAGGGTGGTGAGCATGTCATGCACCGAGCCGGCGACGTTGGGCACGGAAACGACCAGGCTGGTGCAGTCGCGCCCTGTGGCAGCGGGCATGGCCAGCGTCTGCGGCAGGCAGATGACGGCAAAACGCGTGCGGTTGACGGCTTCGTCCTGCACGGCGTGCGCGACGACGTGCAGGCCAAACTGCGCGGCAGCGCGTGTGCTGGCGAGCGCCGCCCAGTCCGGGTGCTCCAGCGCCAGGCGCGCGCCTTCGGCGTTGCTGGAAACAGCCCGGCATTCGGCGTGCGGCAGGTGCTCGCCCAGCCACTTCTGGCACTGCATGAGCGCCTGCGGGTGCGCGAGCACGACTTCAATGCCGTCCAGCGAGTCGCTGCGGCGCAGCAGGTTGTGGCGCACGAGCAGGCTGACTTCGCCCACGGCGTGCACGGGCGAGTGCAGGAACAGGTCAAAGGAGCGCGTTACGACGCCCTCGGTGGAGTTTTCCATGCCCACGACGCCGAACTGCGCCGTGCCTGCCGAGGTGGCGTGAAAAACTTCGTCAAAGCTGCCGCAGTAGATGAAGTGCGCGGCGCTGCCGAAGTATTCAATGGCGGCCTGCTCGCAGAAGGTGCCCTGGGGCCCAAGCACGGCCACGCGCGGGGGCACTTCCAGCGCCAGGCACGCGGAGGTGATTTCGCGCCAGATGGCGGCCACATGCTGGTTGAGCAGCGGCCCGGCGTTGTGCTCCTGCAGGCGCGCGATGACCTGCGCGACGCGGTCTGGGCGGAAGTACGGCGTGCCTTCGGCGCGCTTGAGTGCGCCGACCTGCTCAGCCACACGCGCGCGCTGGTTGAGCAGCGCGAGCAGCTCCCCGTCAAGCTGGTCGATGCGCTCGCGCAGGGCGGCCAGCTCGGGGGTTTGGGCAGGTGCGGCGTGTTCCATGCGCGGCGCTGGGCAGAAGGCGGGCAGCCTTATTTCTTCGTTGCTTTCTTGGCAGCGGCGGCATCCACGATGCGCTTGGCGGCAGCGTCAAAGGCCTTGGCGTCGCTTTCAACAGCGCCCTTGGTGGCCTCAATGATTTTCATCGCCCAGGCGTTGCCGGCTTCCCCACCGAGGTTCTGGAATTTGGTGCTGGCGGACGATTCCAGGTAGGTGACGATGGTTTTCAGCTCGTCTTCGGAGAGTTTTTCCATGAAAACGGGCACCAGCGCGCTCTCAGCAGCCGAGGCGACCTGCGCGCCGACGTTCTTTTCCGTTTTGTCGGTGAACTTCTTGAGTTCGGCGTCAAGTTTGGTGCGCACTTCCTGTTGGCGTGCGGCGGGCACGGACTTTTCCACTTCCTGCGACCAGCGAATGATGAGGGGCTGCGCGGCGCTGGCGGTCAACTGGTCGGTGATGGCCTGACGGTCGTTTTTCTGCTGCAGTTGCGCCAGCTTGACGGCCAGGGTGCGCTTGGAGGCTTCGTCTGCCAGGGCGTTGCCAGCAGGCAGGGTGAAGGCAGCGGCGATGGTGAGCACGGCGCCCAGGGTGGACAGTTTGCGGTTCATAAGGGTTTCTCCTTCAAATGTTGGATGGGGTTTGCGGGGCAGGGGCGTCGGGCGCCTCTGCGCCGCCGTCGCCTGATTCGCTGCTGCCGGTTTCGTTCCCTGCAGCAGGTGACCCCTGGGTGTCGTTTTCCACGATGCGCTGCACGTCGCTCAGGCGTGCGCCTTCGTCCAGTGCGATGAGCTTGACGCCTTGCGTGGCGCGGCTGATTTCGCGGATGTTGGCCACGCGAATGCGCTCGAGCACACCGTGTTCGGTGATGAGCATGACTTCGTCATCTTCGCTCACCAGCACGGCGGCCATGACGCGGCCATTGCGCGCGCTTTGCGTGATGGCGATGACGCCCTTGGTGCCGCGTCCGCGCAGCGGGTATTCGTCGATGGCGGTGCGCTTGCCGTAGCCGTTTTCGCACACGGTGAGCACGCTGCGGCGCGCGTCGGAGGCGTCGCGAGCAGCGGTGAGCATGGCGATGAGGCGCTGGCCTGCGTCCAGCCGCATGCCGCGCACGCCGCGCGCGCCGCGTCCAAGCGGGCGCACGTCGTTTTCGTCAAAACGCACGGCCTTGCCGCCGTCGCTGAACAGCATCACATCGTGCTGTCCGTCGGTGAGCGCGGCGCCGATGAGCACGTCGCCCTCGTCCAGCGAGACGGCGATGATGCCCGTGCGCCGTGGGCGGCTGAATTCGGGCAGCGCCGTTTTCTTGACCGTGCCCTTGGCGGTGGCCATGAAGATGTAGTGGTCAGCCGGGTAGCTGCGCATTTCGCCCGTGAGCGGCAGGGTGGCGGTGATTTTTTCGCCTTCTTCCAGGTTCTGGAACATGTTGACGATGGGGCGCCCGCGCGCGTTGCCCGAGCCGACGGGCACTTCCCACACCTTGAGCCAGTAGAGGCGCCCACGGTTGGAGAAGCACAGGATGGCGTCGTGCGTGTTGGCGACGAAGAGTTGGTCCACCCAGTCGTCTTCCTTGGTGGAGGCGGCCTTCTTGCCGCGCCCGCCGTGCTGCTGCACGCGGTATTCATCGAGCGGCTGCGCCTTGATGTAGCCCGCGTGGCTGAGGGTGACGACCATGTCGGTGGGGGCAATCAGGTCTTCGGTGTCCAGCTCCTGCGCATTGATTTCTATGGTGGAGCGGCGCGCGCCTTCCTTAGTCTGTCCAAATTCCTCTTTGAGTGCCGTCAGCTCTTCGGCGATGATGGCAGAGACGCGCTCGGGGCGCGCGAGGATGTCGAGCAGGTCTTCAATTTCGGCGATGACCTGACGGTATTCGGCGACGATTTTGTCCTGCTCCAGCCCGGTGAGGCGCTGCAGGCGCATCTGCAAAATTTCCTGCGCCTGCACGTCCGAGAGACGGTAGAGGCCGTCGCCCTGTAGCCCGAAGCTGGCATCCAGCCCATCAGGGCGGTAGTCGGCAGCGCTGAAGGTGATGCCATCCTCGCGCGTGCGTGTGAGCAGCTCGCGCACCAGCGAGCTGTCCCAGGCGCGCTCCATCAGCCGCTCCTTGGCCACGGGTGGCGTGGGCGATTCGCGGATGATGCGGATGAACTCGTCAATGTTGGCCAGCGCCACAGCCAGCCCTTCGAGCACATGCCCGCGTTCGCGCGCGCGGCGCAGCTCGTAGGCGGTGCGCCGTGTGACGACTTCGCGGCGGTGCTGCAGGAACACGTCCAGCAGGTCTTTGAGGTTGCAGAGGCGCGGCTGGCCATCGACCAGTGCCACCATGTTGATGCCGAAGCTGTCCTGCAGCTGCGTGTGCTTGTAGAGGTTGTTGAGCACCACTTCGGGCAGCTCGCCGCGCTTGAGTTCGATGACCAGCCGCATGCCGGACTTGTCGGACTCGTCCTGCACGTGACTGATGCCTTCGAGCTTTTTCTCGCGCACCAGCTCGCCGATGCGCTCCTGCAGCGTCTTCTTGTTGACTTGATAGGGCAGCTCATCGACCACGATGGCTTGCCGCACTCCCTTTTCCAAGTCTTCAAAGTGGCACTTGGCGCGCATGATGAGGCGCCCGCGTCCGGTGCGGTAGCCCTCGCGCACGCCCTGCATGCCGTAGATGATGCCGCCGGTGGGGAAGTCAGGTGCGCGCACGATGCCCATCAGCTCGTCCACATCGGCCTGCGGGTGCTCGAGCAGGTGCAGGCAGGCGTCCACCACTTCATTGAGGTTGTGCGGCGGGATGTTGGTGGCCATGCCCACGGCAATGCCGCCGGAGCCGTTGATGAGCAGGTTGGGCAGCCGCGTGGGCAGTACGGCGGGCTCCAGCTCCTTGCCGTCGTAGTTGGGCACCATGTCGACGGTCTGCTTGTCAATGTCGGCAAGGATGGCGCCGGTGATGCGTTCCAGACGGCACTCGGTGTAGCGGTAGGCGGCGGGTTTGTCGCCATCAACGGAGCCGAAGTTGCCCTGTCCGTCAATGAGCGTGTGGCGCATGGAGAACTCTTGCGCCATGCGCACCAGCGCTTCATAGGTGGCGGAATCGCCGTGCGGGTGGAAGCGCCCGAGCACGTCGCCCACCACGCGGGCACACTTCACATAGGGGCGGTTCCAGACGTTGTTGGCCTCGTGCATGGAGAACAACACGCGACGATGCACGGGCTTGAGGCCGTCGCGGGCGTCGGGCAGGGCGCGCCCGACGATGACGCTCATGGCGTAATCCAGATAGCTGCGCCGCATCTCCTCTTCAAGGCTGATGGGGAGAGTTTCTTGGGCGAACGATGACATGACTCTATGTACAAAGGGAAGGTAGGGGAGGGCGCAAAGGGCGCAATTTTAGAGTCTCTGCGATGTTGCCGCGCAGCAACGGTTGCTTCCGATTGCGCCATCATGGGCGCGCCGTCGGGCTTGTTTTTTTGGGAAAGATGGCACAATCGCCGCAACGTCTTGAGTGGGATGCCTGCTTGAAGCGTCTGATTTTTTTCGCAGCGTGCGCTGCGACCTTCTTTTCCCTACGAGGAGAATCATGAAAAAATTGAACAAAGTGGCGGCTGCGCTCGCCGTTGCAACTATGGCTGGTTCCGCGTTTGCCGACGGTGCCACGATTGACAACTGGCTCAATGGCACACGTGAGCTGGTGTGGAAGAACGGCACGCAGGAACTGTGCTGGCGTGACAACTTCTGGACGCCCGCTACGGCGTATGCCGGCTGCGATGGCGCCATTGTTGCCCAGAAGACCGAGCCCGCTCCCGAGCCGACTCCCGCGCCGCCCGCACCTGTTGTGGATGCCCAGAAGGTGACCTACTCTGCCGATGCCTTCTTTGACTTTGACAAGGCCGTGCTCAAGCCCGCAGGCCGTGAGGCTCTTGATGACCTGGCTGCCAAGATTCAGACTCTGAATCTGGAAACGCTGGTGGCCGTCGGCCATACCGACTCTGTCGGCAAGGCGAGCTACAACCAGCGCCTGTCGGTGCGCCGCGCCGCTGCCGTGAAGAAGTATCTGGTGTCCAAGGGTATTCCCGCCGAAAGCATCTTCACCGAAGGCAAGGGTGAAACCCAGCCCGTGGCCACCAACAAGACCGCCGCAGGCCGCGCGCAGAACCGCCGCGTGGAAGTCGAAGTGGTCGGCACCCCGCGCTAATCGGCTTTCATAAAGCTGCACACAGGGCCTTGAGAGGTTATGCCTCTTGAGGCTCTTTTCATTTCTGCTTTTGCCGCCATGACAGAAACCGCACACGCCGCCAATGCCGACCAGGGCGAGCTGGAAAAGTTTGCCGCGCTCGCCCACCACTGGTGGGACGAAAACGGCGCGCTCGCGCCGCTGCACGCCATCAACCCGCTGCGCCTAGACTGGATAGCCTCCATCGCGCCGCTGGCGGGGCAGCGCGTGCTGGACGTGGGCTGCGGCGGCGGCATCCTGGCAGACGCCATGGCGCGGCGCGGCGCCGCCGAGGTGCTTGGCATTGACCTCGTCGCCAAATCCATCAAGGTCGCGCGCCTGCACGCGCTGGAAGCGGGCACGCCGGGCGTGAGCTACCGCGTGGCTGCTGCCGAGGAACTGGCCGCCGAAGCACCCGGCAGCTTTGACGTGGTCACCTGCATGGAAATGCTCGAGCATGTCCCTGACCCGGCCTCCGTTGTGCAGGCCTGCGCGCGCCTGCTGCGCCCGGGCGGCTGGCTGTTCCTGGCCACCATCAACCGCAACCCCAAATCGTGGCTCTACGCCATCGTTGGCGCGGAATATGTGCTGCGACTGCTGCCGCGCGGCACGCACAACTGGGCGCGCATGCTGCGCCCCGGCGAGCTGGCGGGCTTTTGCCGCGCCGCGCAGCTCGTGCCGCGCCACATGCGTGGGCTGCAATACAACCCCTTCACGCGCCGCTACTGGCTCTCGGACGACACCAGCGTCAACTACATGCTCGCGGCGCAAAAGCCACAGGACGCAGCGCAGGCTTGAAAAACGCAGGCGCCGCCCTACAATTCGCCCCCACTCACGGGGCTGCACCTGGTTTCGACGCGGGTTGGAATCGCCTCAGGGCATGTCGAGGTTCAGTCACCTCGTAAAACCGCTGAACCAAAGTAACTGCAAACGACGAACGTTTCGCACTCGCCGCCTAAACCGGCGAGCCTCGCAACAGTCTGCCGATGGGCTGGGCAAGGGCGGTGCAAACCGTCCCGGCTGCGGGGGAATCACACACCGGCTGGCTCGCTGCCGTGCGCCTTGGCAGCGGGTGAGAAAGAAGGGCGCTGGCTGCCTGGATAGCGTGCGGCTGCGCGATACAGGCGGCGAGATGAAAACAGACCGCTAAACATGTAGAACTGGACGAGGAAGGTTTGCGGACGGGGGTTCGACTCCCCCCAGCTCCACCAGGACACTTGCCCAACTGCTTGCGCAGTTGGGCATTTTTTCGGAACTGTGTCTAGCACTAGGAATGTGTATATTAGTGCAGCATGATTACTAAGCTGAAATACCATGACAGTCCATAAATACGACGAAATGATGTCCCGCTATGAGCGCTTGATAAGTGAGTTTACGGCTCTAGCTAAATACAAAGGGGTGACTCTCAGTGCTGAGTCATTCGAGTACATCCAGACAATCGGTCTTGTCGCCAAGGCGAAAGGCATCGCAAGGGCTCTATTGGGTCAAATAATACCCGAGCGTGACGGTCTGCTGTCGTTTAACGATATTGCGAGCCGGTTTGCACCAAGTCGCAATGGGTGCTTTGTGGGAGATAAATTCATATTGATGGCTCATAGCTATTATCGGCGTGGAATGAGCCCAATCAACAACTGGGCACCAGGATTCATAGACAAGTTTTGGCACTTTGGGGATGACAAAACAAAGAAGTACATTGCTCTCGATGAAGACAGAGTACGGATCGATGTAGACGCACCGGACTATCTAGAGAAGGATTTTTGGTACGGTCCTCCCTTCAACAAGGACATTAAAAGCATCGAACAAGGGCCCGTTAAGCTCTGTCCGCCTGAGCGGTCTGTCTCTGCTCTCTTTGCTGACGCTTATTGCCTAGACATCGTCTGGACCGAGTCATCGGACATCAAGAGTTTTCAGTCTTTGGAGATTAAAACAGAGGATATTCATATCGAGGTGGAAGGGCAACGCCACTTCCCTGCCCGCTACCTGCATGCAGAGTTTGATACCACAACCAACTGTTTTAGGCACTTTGATGGTGCTATCCAGCTTTTCACGGAAGCTGAATATTTACAAAGGAGGGATAGCAACTTCAATATGTGGAAGAAGAATTCCACGCACATCAAGCCGAAATCAAGTAAGATTTTTAAGTTTAATGAATCATCAATAGAAACTAAAGATTGGGTCGAGTTTTGTTGCCGCTTTTATGTAAACAACCCCCTTGCTTTCAAGTGCTTTTACGGTGAGTATCCGAAAGATGTTATGGAGTGTTTGTAAAAGATAAGGAGTGAGTGACCTGTTTTCTGTTTGTTTTATGATGGCAACAGAGAGAGTTGTCGTGTATTACATTTGAGTGTGCTTTTTACGATATTTTGTGTACTTTGCGCGGTTGCATGTGACCAAACAAACTGTCTTATTTTGGTTGCTTTCGGGTGTGTTTGCTGCATTATACTCGCGATTCAGTTATTTCTATATCGATATACTTGAGTGTTGTTATATGTTGTGGCCATCAGTCAATCTTCCTTTGTGATTATACTGTCATCTTGGATAATGCCTTGATGCGGTTGGTATGAAATGTACGGTCAGTAGTTTCATGGGCGCGGTAGACCAAACGCCATTTTGTAAAGCTGCAATTACGTATAACGCCATCATAGAAGTGGTCTGGTTTCATGGTGCCTGGCTGTTGAGTTTTAATACACGACTCCCACAAAGTCGGGAAGCTGGGGCAGGTGCTCAATGAAGGTGCGCGTCTACGACACGCTGCGCAGTGGCCGCTACCAGCCCCGGTTACGGCTGGCTGTGCGCGCGGCTGGCGCGCCTCGCGCCGTGAGGTTGAGGGACTGTTTTTCTTGTGCTTTTGCGGTATACTGTTGTTATTTATACACGATTGCCGGCTTATGAAGCCGGCAACCAACTGATACCCCATTGAAAACGAATGCTTCCAAGGCAGGGCAATGGCGGATAATGGCGCCACTTTGAGCGAAGAGATTTCCATCCCCATCCTGCCGCCCGCCCTGCCGCCTGTGAGCCTGTCGGAGTGGGAGGGTGTGCGCTATCTGCACCTGGGCAGCGAGTGGGTGCAGGGGGCGATGCGTATCAATGCGCCGTTTGTCATTGAGCTGGAATATGTGCGCCGCATGATGGCGTGGCTGCTGCTTTCGCCTTGGGACGTGCCGCAGGGCCGCCACGCCATGCAGCTTGGACTGGGCGCGGGAGCCATCACCAAGTTTTGCTGGAAGCATCTGGCGATGCGCTGCACGGCCATTGAGGTCAATTCGGAAGTGCTTGCCGCCTGCCGCGCCTGGATGCGCTTGCCGCCCGATGATGATCGGCTGCGCGTGGTGCTGGCAGACGCGGGCAGCGAAATACGGCGCGATTGCTGGCGCGGGACGGTGGATGCGTTGTCGGTGGATTTGTATGACGAGGAGGCGGCAGCCCCCGTGCTCGATGGCGCGGAGTTCTACGAAGATTGCCGCCGGCTGCTGGCGCCCGGCGGCTGCATGGCGGTGAATCTGTTTGGGCGCTCGTCGAGTTACGAGCGCAGCCTGGAGGCGATGAAGCAGGCGTTTGGCGCGCGTGCGCTTTGGGCATTCCGCGCCACGCGCGAGGGCAATACTGTGGTGCTGGCGCAGCGCGAGGTCACGCGCGCCAGCCGCACGGCGCAGGCGGCGCGCGCAGCGCAGATTGAGGCGCGCTGGGGGCTGCCCGCGCGCCAGTGGTTGAAGGTTCTCAAACCGGTGGAACGATGAACAGGAAGAAGGCGGCGGGCGCGGCTCTTGCGCCCATGTATTACGGCCAAGTGCAGTGGCACCGGCTGGTGGACTGGCTGCTGGAGGACGGCGTGATTGACGCCGCCGAGCACGCGCGCATCATCGAACGCTGCTCGAAGGCCGAGAGCGCGCAGGCGGCGCTGGTGCGGTTGGAGGCGGTGGGCGTGAAGCGCAGCGACGGGCGCGCGCTTTCCGTGGACGATTTGACGCGCTATCTGGCGCAGCGCGCTGGACTGCCGTATCTGCGCATTGACCCGCTGAAGGTGGAAGCAGGGCGCGTGGCCGACGTGATGAGCCAGCACTACGCCGAGCGTCACAAGGTGCTGCCCGTGCAGGTTACGCCCACGGAAGTGACGGTTGCCACCTCCGAGCCGTTCATTGATGACTGGGTGGCGGAGGTGGAGCGGCAGTCCAAGCTGAAGGTGCGGCGCGTGGTTGCGAATCCGGAAGACATCCGTCGCTACACGGGCGAGTTTTTCTCGCTCGCGCGTTCGGTGCGCGCTGCCGTGCAGAGCAGCGCGACGGCTGCCGGCAGCTTTGAACAGTTGGTGGAGCTGGGTAAGAGCGGCAAGCAGCTTGATGCGAACGACCAGGGCGTGATTCAGGTCGTTGACTGGCTCTGGCAATACGCCTTTGAGCAGCGCGCCAGCGATATTCACATGGAGCCGCGCCGCGAGCAGGGCGTCATCCGCTTTCGCATCGACGGCGTGCTCTACCCCGTCTATCAGGTGCCGGCGGCGGTGATGAATGCGATTACGGCGCGCGTGAAGCTTCTTGGGCGCATGGACGTGGTCGAGCGCCGCCGCCCGCAGGACGGACGCATCAAGACGCGCACGCACTCGGGCGAAGAAGTGGAAATGCGCCTGTCCACGCTGCCCACCGCGTTTGGCGAAAAGCTCGTCATGCGCATTTTTGACCCCGAAGCCGCCATCAAAAACCTCGCAGAACTCGGTTTTTCCCCGCACGACGCGCGCCGCTGGGAGGAACTCGTGCAGCGGCCCAACGGCATCATCCTCGTCACGGGACCGACGGGTTCGGGCAAGACGACGACGCTTTACTCCACCCTGCGGCGCGTGGCCACCGAGGAAGTCAACGTCAGTACCATTGAAGACCCGATAGAAAACATTGACCCGCACCTCAACCAGACGCAGGTGCAGCCGCAGCTTGATTTCAGCTTTGCCGAAGGCGTGCGCGCCCTCATGCGCCAGGACCCGGACATCATCATGATTGGCGAAATCCGCGACCTGGAAACCGCAGAAATGGCGGTGCAGGCCGCGCTCACCGGCCACCTCGTCTTCAGCACCCTGCACACCAACGACGCCACCGGCGCCTTCACCCGCATGATGGAACTCGGCGTGCCGCCCTACCTGCTCAGCGCCACCATCCTCGGCGTGCTCGCGCAGCGCCTCGTGCGCCTGCTCTGCCCGCACTGCAAGAAGCCGGGCGAAAGCGCCGCTAGCGCGCAACTTGCCGATGCCATCCGCCCCTGGAAACTGCCCGAAAACAGCTACCGCCCCTTCCACCCCGTCGGCTGCCAGCAATGCCGCAACACCGGCTTCAAAGGGCGGCTCGGCATCTACGAACTGCTCACCGCCACCGAAGCCTTCCGCGCCCTCGTGCACGACAA
>JAFRYL010000046.1 GCA_017437605.1 Ottowia sp.
AAACGCGCAGCCATGGAACCGCGCGTAACGCTCAAAAAGTCATCCCCTCTCCCTCGCGTGTGCAAAGCACACAGACGGAGGGAGAGGGTGCAGGGTGAGGGTGCGCCGCCATGCCGCAGCATGGCGGCGGCTGTGGTGTGCAAAAGCATTGCCGTTGCAACGGGCGCAAACGCCCGCTGCGCGGGCGATTCCCCCTCACCCTACCCTCTCCCCCTGTCCGCGCTGCGCGCGGCGGGGGCGAGGGGAAGTCTTTCCTCCGCGCTGGTTTAGCAGTGCCAACCCCAGTCGCATTCCCATGTCTGACACCGTCCCGCCAGTCGAGCACCCGGAAAACTTCCCGGTCGCCTCGTGGCTCTGCCCGCCGCACCTGCGCGCGCCCATTGCCGCCATCTACCACTTTGCACGCTGCGCCGACGACATCGCCGACGAGGGCGACGCCTCCCCTTCGCAGCGCCTTGCGAACCTCTCCGCCCTGCGCACCGACCTGCGCGCCGCCATCAGCGGCTCGGGCGCGCCCTCCGAGCGCTGGGCGCACATCGTCCTGCCGCTGGCCGCGCAGGTGCGCCGCTTTGCCCTGCCCATTCCGCAGCTGGACGCGCTGCTCGACGCCTTTGAGCAGGACGTGCTCATGACGCGCCGCGCCGCCGCCTACCCCGACGTGCCCGCGCTGCTGGACTACTGCCGCCGCTCCGCCAACCCCATCGGGCGCCTGCTGCTGCACCTCTACCTCGTCACCGATGCCGAATCGCTTGCACAAAGCGACGACATCTGCACCGCGCTGCAACTCATCAACTTCTGGCAGGACCTGTCTGTGGACATTCCGCGCCGACGCTACTACCTGCCGCTGTCCGAATGCAGCGCGCACGGCCTCGCCATCACCGAGCCGCGCGTGCACATGAGCGAATTGCGCGAGGACGATGAGCGCGTCACCGCCCTCATCCACGCGCTCTGCGACAACACCCGCGCCCTCATGCTGCGCGGCGCGCCGCTCGTGCACCGCGTGCCCGGGCGCGCCGGGTGGGAACTGCGCCTCACGGTGCAAGGGGCGCTTTCCGTGCTCGAACAAACGCGCGCGCTTGGCGCCCGCGCCCTGCACTGCCGCCCCACGCTGCGCCGCGCGGCGGCGCCGCTGCTGCTCTGGCGCTGCCTGAAAATGTGAGCTAAAACAACATATACCCTTCAAATCAACATATCATTGCCGGCTTCTCTTGCCGGCAAACAGAATATACCCATGACAGACGACGCCACAACCATCACAGAAGAACAACAGCCCAGCGCACAAGCGCCCGCCTCCGGCAGCGCGCGCCGCCAGCGCCAGGGCGAAAAAGCGCGCGCCCTGCTCGCGCAACTTGCCGAATGGCACCCGCAGCTTTTCGGCGACGCGCCCGCACCGCTCAAGCGCGGCATCTTTCAGGACCTCACCGCCGCGCACCCCGAGGTGCCGCACACCGCACTGCGCGCCGCACTGCGCCTGCACACCAGCAGCACGCGCTACCTGAAAGCCTTGGCTGAGGGCGGCGCGCGCCGCGACCTGGACGGAAACGAAGTGGAAGCCGTCGCGCCCGAACACATCTGGCAGGCACTCGCCGCCCTCTTTGCGCGCCGCTGCCGCCGCGCCGACGTCAACCTTGATGAACAACGCCGCTGGCTGCGCCGCCGCGCCCTGCGCGCATGGCAGGGCAGCGGCCTCACGCCCGCCGCATGGGAACACGCGGCGCTTACGCAAGGCAGCCAGGGCGATGACGCCGACGCCGCGCTGCAGGACGCCATGCAGGACGCCGCCGCCTACGCCGCGCGCAGCGAGGCGCTGCTGCGCGCCTTTGAGGGACAGCAACAAAGCGAAGCCGCCTTTGCCGCCGACTGGGGGCTGCACCCGCTTGAAGCCGCACGCCAGCTCACCCTCGCGCGCCGCCTGCGTGCGGGCGCATAAAAATCGGCGGGGAACGCGCTGCATTCAAAAAAACATCCCCTCTCCCTCGCGTGCCGCGAAGCGGCTCGGCAGAGGGAGAGGGCGCAGGGTGAGGGTGCGCCGCCATGCGGCAGCATGGCGG